>NZ_JBSHHY010000065.1:0-21151 GCF_053618675.1 Streptomyces sp. NPDC055632
CCCGCCCGCCGACCCCGCCGCCGCCGGGGCCGCCCACGCGGCGGCCGAACGCGCCCTGCGCGAGGCCGACTCCGCCCTCGCCGCCGCCCGCGAGCGGGTCACCGGGCTCGCCGGGCTCTCCCGGCAGGCCGCCGCCGAGGTCCGCCGCCTGGGGCCGCTCCGCGAGGAGTACGAGCGGGTGGCCCGCCTCGCCGCCCTCACCGCCGGCACCTCCGCCGAGAACGAGCGCCGGATGCGCCTGGAGTCGTACGTCCTGGCCGCCCGGCTCGAACAGGTCGCGGCCGCCGCGACCGCCCGCCTCCTGCGCATGTCCTCGGGCCGCTACACCCTGGTCCACTCCGACGCCCGCTCCGGCGCCAGGCGGGCCGGCCTCGGACTGCACGTCGTCGACGCCTGGACCGGCAACGAGCGCGACACGGCCACGCTCTCCGGCGGCGAGACCTTCTTCGCCTCCCTCGCCCTCGCCCTCGGCCTCGCCGACGTGGTCACGGACGAGGCGGGCGGCGTCCGGCTCGACACCCTCTTCATCGACGAGGGCTTCGGCAGCCTCGACGAGCAGACCCTCGACGAGGTCCTCGACGTCCTCGACTCGCTGCGCGAGCGGGACCGCAGCGTCGGCATCGTCAGCCACGTCGGCGACCTGCGCCGCCGGATCCCGGCCCAGCTGGAGGTCGTCAAGGAGCGGCACGGCTCGGCCGTGCGGCTGCGCACCGGCGGGGACGCGCTCAGCGGCTGAGGGGACGCCGGGGCAGCGGCGAGGAGTAGACGACGCTGGTCGTCACCGGGCCGAGCCCGGCGATCTTCCCGGTGACCGTCTCCAGGTCCCGCATGGAGCGCGCCGCCACCTTCAGGACGAAGCAGTCGTCGCCGGTGACGTGGTGCGCCTCCAGGACCTCCGGGGTGGTGTCGAGCAGGTCGTGGAACGGCTTGTAGTTGCCGTGCGGGTAGCGCAGCCGGACGAAGGCGAGGACGGTGCGCCCGAGCCGCTCCTGGTCGACGAGCGCCGTGTACCCGGTGATCACCCCGGCCTCCTCCAGGCGCCGCACCCGGTCGGTCACCGCGGACGGCGACATCGACACGGCGCGCGCGAGTTCGGCGAAGCTGGCGCGGCCCTCGGACTGGAGAACATCGAGGATGCGCCAGTCGGTGGCGTCCGGCGTGTAGGCGGTGCTCATGGAGGAGCAATAGCAGGCGGATCCCCCGCCGATCAAGGGAGATCCCCGGCCGTCCGGGCGGACGGCCGGGGATCTCCCCCGGCTCCGGCCCCCGGAGCCGGGGGATCGACCCGCTCCGGCCCCCGGAGCCGGGGATCTCCTCGCTCCGGCCCCCGGAGCCGGGGATCTCCTCGCTCCGGCCGTCAGAGCCGGGAGATCTCGTCCACCAGGTCGTCCAGGCCGAGGGGCCCCTGCGAGAGGGCCGCCATGTGCCAGGCCTTCGCGTCGAACGCCTCGCCGTGCGCCGCCCGGGCGTTGGCGCGGCCGAGCAGCCAGGCGCGCTCGCCCAGCTTGTAGCCGATGGCCTGGCCCGGCACCGAGAGGTAGCGGGTCATCTCGCTCTCCACGAAGGCCGGCGGGCGGCTGCTGTGCCGCTGGAAGAACTCCTGGGCCAGCTCCGGGGTCCACCGCTCGCCCGGGTGGAAGGGGGAGTCCGCCGGGATCTCCAGGCCCAGGTGCATGCCGATGTCCACGACCACCCGGCACGCGCGCATCATCTGGGCGTCGAGGTAGCCGAGGCGCCGTTCCGCGTCGGGCAGGAAGCCGAGCTCGTCCATCAGGCGCTCGGCGTACAGCGCCCAGCCCTCCATGTTGGCGCTGACCTTGCCGATGGTCGCCTGGTAGCGGGAGAGCCGGTCGGCGACGTGCACCCACTGCGCGGTCTGGAGGTGGTGGCCCGGCACGCCCTCGTGGTACCAGGTCGACACCAGGTCGTACACCGGGAAGCGGGTCGTGCCGTCCACGGGCAGCCAGGTGCGGCCGGGGCGCGAGAAGTCCTCGGACGGGCCGGTGTAGTACGGCGCGGCGGCGCCGCCCGGCGGGGCGATCCGGGACTCCACCCGCCGCACCCGCTCGGCGAGTTCGAAGTGGGTGCCGTCGAGCGCCTCGACGGCCTCGTCCATCAGCCGCTGGAGCCAGTCGCGGACCTCGTCGACGCCCTCGATGTGGGTGCCGTGCTCGTCCAGGTGGGCGAGCGCCTCCCAGGGGTCGGCGCCGGGCAGGATCCGCTCGGCCTCGGTCCGCATCTCGCCGAGCAGCCGGTGGTACTCGGACCAGCCGTACGCGTAGGCCTGGTCGAGGTCCAGGTCGGTGCCGTTGAAGAAGCGGGACCAGCGCCGGTAGCGCTCGCGGCCCACCGTGTCCGGGGCGCCGGCGACGGCCGGGGCGTACACGTCCCGCATCCAGTCCCGCAGCGCCCCGAGGGCGGCGGTGGCCTCCTTGCCGGCCGTCGCCAGCTCGGCACGGAGCCCCTCGGGGAGCGCGTCGGGCCCGGCGGCGGCGAACTCCTCGAACCAGCCGGGGCGTTCGCCCGCGCCGCCGGTCCACTCGGTGAGCTGTCCGACGAAGGTGGCGGTGGCGCGGGGGCCTCCGAACAGCCCGCGCTCCAGGCCGAGGGCGAGCGAGGAGCGGTAGCCCTCCAGGGCGGCCGGAACCGCGCGCAGCCGGGCCGCCACCGCCGCCCAGTCCTCCTCGGTCTCCGTCGGCATCACGGTGAAGGCGATGCGGACGCTGTGCACGGGCGAGCGCATGTTGCTGACGGTACAGAGGCCCTCGTCGGCCTCGTGCACGGCCAGTTCCGCCGTCAGACGCTCCCGCAGCAGCCGGGCGCACCGCCGTTCGGCGTCGCCGTCGGCCCCCGGCACCCGCTCGGCCTCGTCGAGCCGGGCGAGCGTGCGGCGGGCGAGATCGGCCACGGCCCGCTGGCCGGCGGGCGAGAAGTCGGGCAGCAGTCCGGCGCTCTCCCTGACTCCCAGGTACGTACCGATGATCGGGTCGAGGGCGATGAGTGCGTCGACGTGGTCGTCGGCGACCTGGCGGGGCAGCGGGCTGCTGGAGATCTCTGGCATGGGTGCCATCCTGGCCTCTCCGGCGGGCCCGCGTCATCCTCGTCGGGCTTCAGTCGGCTGACAAGGAGGGGCTCGCGGAGGGGGGCAGGAGCGGCCCGCACTCCCACTGCTGGAAGATCAGCCGGGTCTCGACCCGGGCCACCTCGCGGCGGGAGGTGAACTCGTCCAGGACGAGTCGTTGCAGGTCGGTGGGGTCCGCCACGGCCACGTGCACCAGGTAGTCGTCGGGACCCGTGAGGTGGAACAGCGCCCGGGACTCCGGCAGGGCCCGGATCCGGTCGACGAACGGACCGATCAGTTCCCGCCGGTGCGGGCGGACCTGGACCAGGAGGAGCGCTTCGAGCCCACGGCCGAGTTTGGCCGGATCCAGACGTAGCTGGTGACCGAGGATCACGCCCGTGCGCCGCAGCCGGGCCACCCGGTCCAGACAGGTGGAGGGAGCGACGCCGACCTCGGCGGCGAGCTCGCGGTAGGTGGTCCGGGCGTCGTTCTGCAGGAGGCGAAGAATGTGCAGATCGACCGGGTCCAGTACGACGGAATCGGCCATCCGCCGAACGTAGCACGGAGGTTCCGCGCTACTTGCCGGTATCCGTTCACAGTGCCGCCATGGACGCCATGGATCTCGGCCCCTCGGTCACCCCGAGGGCCCTTGCCACCGAAGCCGTGCACGCGGGCCGCGAGGACCTCGCCGACCTCGGGCTGCACGCCCCGCCGATCGACCTGTCCACCACCTACCCCTCGTACGACGCCCGGGGCGAGGCCGCCCGGATCGACGAGTTCGCCACCACCGGCGCCCGGCTCGACGGCCCGCCCGTCTACGCCCGGCTCGACAACCCGACCGTCGCCCGCTTCGAGGAGGCCCTCGCGCGCCTGGAGGGCACCGAGGCGGCCGTCGCCTTCGCCAGCGGCATGGCGGCCCTGACCGCCGTCCTGCTCGCCCGGGCGAGCCAGGGCCTGCGCCACGTCGTCGCGGTCCGCCCGCTGTACGGCTGCAGCGACCACCTCCTGGACGCCGGTCTGCTCGGCACCGAGGTGACCTGGACCGACCCGGCCGGCATCGCGGAGGCGATCCGGCCCGACACCGGCCTGGTCATGGTGGAGTCGCCCGCCAACCCCACCCTCGCCGAGGCCGACGTCCGGGCCCTCGCCCACTCCTGCGGCTCCGTGCCGCTCCTGGTCGACAACACCTTCGCCACCCCCGTCCTCCAGCGGCCGGTCGAGCAGGGCGCCCGGATCGTGCTGCACAGCGCGACCAAGTACCTGGGCGGCCACGGCGACGTCATGGGCGGGGTCGTCGCCTGCGACGAGGAGTTCGCCCGCACCCTCCGGCAGGTCCGCTTCGCCACCGGCGGGGTGCTCCACCCGCTCGCCGGCTATCTGCTGCTCCGCGGCCTGTCCACCCTGCCGGTACGGGTCCGGGCGGCGTCCACGACGGCCGCCGAACTCGTCCGGCGGCTCGCCACCGACCCCCGGATCGCCCGCGTCCACTACCCCCGGATCGGCGGCGCGATGATCGCCTTCGAGGTCTACGGGGAGCCGCACGACGTGATCGCCGGGGTACGGCTCATCACCCCGGCGGTCAGCCTCGGCAGCGTCGACACCCTCATCCAGCACCCGGCCTCCATCAGCCACCGGATCGTGGCCGAGGGCGACCGGCGTTCGGCGGGCGTCAGCGACCGCCTGCTGCGGATGTCGGTCGGCCTGGAGGACGTCGAGGACCTCTGGCGGGACCTGACGCAGGCGCTCAGCGCTCCGCCGGCCGGCTCTCTCCGTGCTGCCGCGTCCGGCCGCCCGGGAGCCGTTCCGAGGCCAGCCGGGCGGTGATCACCAGGGTGCCCTCCTCGATCTGGTAGTCGAGGGGCAGGTTGAGCGCCCGCATCGCGGCCACCATCCCCGTGTTGGACGACTGGGTCACGGCGTACACGCTGTCGCAGCCCGCCTCCTCGGCCATCGCCACGAGCCGGCCGAGGAGTTCGGACCCGATGCCGCGCCGCTGCCAGTCGTCCTCGACCATCAGCGCGACCTCCGTCTCGTCCCCGTCCCACAGCAGGTGGCCCAGGGCGACGAGGCGGCCGGAGGCGGTCTGCACGGCGAGGGTGCGCCCGAAGCGGGGGCTGAGCAGGTGGTCGAGGTAGCGGTCGGCGTCGCCCACCGGGCCGTGGTAGCGCAGGCCCAGGGTGCGGGCCGAGCAGCGGTCGTGCATGGCCCGCGCGGCGGCCAGGTCGCGCTGGTCGGCGCGGCGGACGGTGATCTCGTTGCCCTCGGGCAGGGTCAGCACGTCCCGGCCGCGCGGGAGGCGCGGGCCGAGCCGGGCGTCGAGCTCGACCAGGGCGCGCGCCCGGGCGAACTCGGTCGGGGTGAAGGGGAGGCAGGGGCGCTCGACGACGAGCGTGCCGCCGTGCGGGTCGCGCAGCCGCATCACGGTCTCCTCCAGGACCCCTTCGACCGGGGCCTGTTCGCCGGTGGGGCGGCCGGTGAGCGAGACGGCCGGCACGGAGTGGAGGGTGCAGCGGCCGAGGAGCTGGCGCAGCGCGAGCGGCAGTTCGGCCGCGTCGAGCGCCGTACGGGTGGCGAGTCCGAGGACCCGGGTGGGCGTGTCCACCAGGTCGTGGGCGTCGGCCCGCTCGGTCCAGGTGTCCCGGCCGCCGGCCGCCGCGACCTCGTGGGCCAGGGCCCGGGCGGAGAGGTCGGCGGGGGCGCGCAGCAGGAACTCGTCGACCGTGCCGTCCGCCAGCGGGTGGGTCTGGAGGGTGAGGATGTCCACGTCCAGGCGGGCGAGGACCGTGCACAGGGCGGCGAGGCTGCCCGGGGTGTCCGCGACGGTGGTGCGCATCCGCCACAGCGCGGTCCCGGCGGCCCGCCCGGACTCCTCCTCCGTGCGGTCCCCCTCCTCGGCACGGGGCTCCGCCGGCGCTCCGGGCTCCGGCCGCGCCCCGGGGACGAGGGCCGGGCGCCCGCCGGGATCACCGGCGGGCGGGGCATGGCTGGCATGACTGCGCCGCCGCGCCCACCAGGTGTGGAAGGCGGCGGTGGCGATCAGCGCGATCGCCGAGAAGACCAGGAGGTAGGGGCCCTCCGGGCCCTTGGCGATGGTCTTGGCGATCGTGTCGGCCACCACCACGGCGGTGAACAGCGCGGCCAGCTCGATCAGGTCGTGCCGCCAGTGGTGCGGGTGGCGGGTGCTCTTCGAGGACGTCACATCGGTCATGACTTCACTGTGGCCCAGTGGTGTTGCGTGATCACGAACGCTTTGTGACTGACGGGTTAAGCGCCCATCTGGCGGCTTAACGACCGATTCAGACCGTTTCTGTCGGAGGCTGATCGACCCCTCGACGGAGTGCGTTCAGCAGCCGCCCGGCCTGGACCACCAGCTGCGAGGAACCCCGCGCCGAGGCCACCCCCTCAAGGCCGGCGAGCTCACCCCGGGCCCCGCACCGCTCCACGCAGTCCGCCGCGACCGCGAGCACCTCGCCGAGCCCCCGCACCGGCTTCTCCGCACCGAGCGGCTCCGGCAGCATCGCCTCCAGGACCGCCCAGACCGTCCCGTACGCCCCCGTGACGGCCGCCGTACGAGCCGCGTCCGCCACCCGGTTCGGCTTGAGCGCCCCCTCCGCCACCAGCCACGCCAGCTCCGCCCCGAGCGCCCGGGCGTTCAGCTCGCCCCGCGACGCCAGGACGAGCAGCGCGTCCACCGCCCGCAGCCGGTCGTCGGAGTCGACGCAGCCGAGACCGAACGCCAGGGCCAGGTGCACCGCCCGGCCCACCGGCCCTCCGGCCTCGGCCAGCGCGGTCAGCGGCTCGGTCGTCCCGCGCTGGTCCCCGTCGACGGAGTGCGCCATGGCCGGAAGCAGACAGGCCGCCAGGACCTCGCGGTCGGCCGGGAGCACCGACGCCCACTGCGCCCGGTCCCCGATCCAGTGGTGGCAGCGCCGAGGAGTCGCCCGCACGGCGCCGCCCAGCCAGTGGAAGGCGGGCGGGAACTCCTCCCGCACCACGGCGCGCTCCCCGAACTCCACCACGGTCCGGTCGATCAGCCACCACTTCCCCGAGAACTGCCCGGCCCCCCGGGGGAAGAACCGCACGGTCGCCCCCAGCGCGTCCCCGTCCCGCAGCCAGGCGGCGAGCCGCAGACCGGCCGGAGTGCCGAGCGCCGCCGCCTCCCCGGCCGCCCGCCCCGCCGACGGATCGGCCCGCAGGACCCGGACCAGGGCCTGGGCGAAGTCCACCGGGGCGGGCTCCACGCCCGCGTCCCGGTAGGCCCGCAGCCGCTCCACCAGGACCGGCGGGTCGATCCCGCCGGTGTGCAGGGTCGGCGTGGCGAGCAGGAACGGCAGCTCGTCCGAGCCGACCAGGGCGGCGGCCTCCCACAGCCGCGCGTCGAGGATCCCCGACAGGCCCTCGTGGGAACAGGAGTCCCGGTCGGGCACCTCCGCCCGGTGGACGTCGATCACCGACCGCTTCACCACACCGAGCAGCGCCGCGAGCACCACGTGGATCCCGTGGGTGTAGTACGTGAAGTGGTGGGTCGTCTCCCAGGACGCCTTCGGGAACGCCTCCCGCACCGCCTCCACCACCGCCGCCCGGTCCCGGTGCGCGTGCCGCACCAGACCGTCGAGCGCCCGCTCGAACGCCACGGGCTCCTCCATGAGCCCCTTCGCCACCAGCTCCTCCACCAGCTCCGCGACCGTGGCCGCCGCGGGCGCCACCGGCTCCGGCCCCGGCACCGGCGGCAGGATCTCCTCGTACGGACCGGAGTCGGGCTCCGCCAGGGCGTCCCCGAACACCTCCACGGCCGCCCGCCGGTGCGCCGGTCCGAGGAGCCCGGCCGCCTCGGCCAGCTCGCCCCGCACCTCCGCGTCCACCGCGGACAGATACCTGCCCACCAGCTTGAGCGCCCGCTCCTGGACGCCGGTGTCCTCGTGCCCGAAGGCCTCCGCGACGGCGGGCAGCAGCTCGCCGGCCGCGCCCCGCTCCCGTGCCAGCACCTTGCCGACCAGGGTCAACTGCGCCCGCACCAGCTTCTTCTCGGTCCGGAAGAGCACCGCGCCCGTCATCTCGGCCAGCGCCCCGACCGGCAGCGTCCCCGCCGCGGCGAGCCCCGCGAGGACCTCCTGCGCGTACCCGGCCACCGGCGACGGCGCGTCCGCCGCCATCCCCACCCAGTCCGGGACCCGCTCCCGCAGCTCCTCCCCGGTCGGCGCGAGGAGCCGCAGCACCTCCAGCGGGAACCGCAGGTCCCGCGCCCGCCCGCCGCGCAGCAGCCGGGACGCGCACAGGTCCACCACCTCGGCCCGGTCGAGCACCCCTTCCGCGACGAGCGCCGTGATCGCCGTGGGCCAGTGCGTCGGCGCCTCGGGACCGACCGACCAGGTCAGCCGGTCGGGGGTCTCGCCCATCGACAGCGCGTGCGCCACCAGGACCGGCGTCTGCGGGTCCGCGCGCAGCCGCTCCAGGAGCCGTTTGTCGGTGACCTTCCGCGTCCAGCCCAGCACGTAGCCGTCGGTCGCCGGGACCGGACAGCCGGAGCGCACCACGAGCCCGTGGACCAGTGCGTAGGCGCTCTCCGCGACGTTGCGCCGCTTGGCGAGCCGTCCCGCCACGTCCGCCAGCCAGGCCGGGTCCCGGTCGGCGAGCACCGCCAGGACCGGGGTCGCGTCCTTGAGGTCCCAGCCCAGCATGTCGCTGCCGGCCAGCCAGGTCGCGGCCGCCGCGGCGCCCGTGTGGCACCCGGCCCCCGCCACGTACAGGCCGCGCCGGATCCGGGCCGCCTCCTGTCCTCGCTTCCAGTCCCAGGAGCGGACCTCGGCGCGCAGTGCCTTCAGCCTCCCGAGGGCTTCCTTGCGCGCGGCGGCGTCCAGCGGCTCCAGGAGCTTCGGCACCTGGTGGGCCCGCCCGGCGCGCACCGCGTCGAGCAGCGCCTCGACCGCCGCGCCGCCCGCGGCCCCGCCCCGCGCACCGTCTTCCACCGGCACCGCCGCACCGCTCTCCGTACCGATTCCCATGGCTGCCCCCATTGTCTTCCGTCCCGCCCCTTCGATCCGTTCCCTGATCCCGGCCACCCGGCCGGTCACGGCGCGGCCCCGGCCGCGACCACCGCGCCCCGCCTGACCCTCCGCACCGCGAGCGCGTGCTTGCACGGCCCCCGCAGCCCCCGGTGGTCCGCCCACCACCGGCAGGTGCAGCTCAGCACCCCGTCCGACTCCCGCACCCGGTAGCGCCGGTCGCCCGAGGCCACCGCCGCCGACTCCCCGTCCAGCTCCACGGCGCCCTCCGCGACCAGACGGCGGGCGCTCACCAGACGCGGGTTGTGGCGCTCGGCGCGGTCCGCGTCGTACGGCAGCTCCCGGTGGAAGTAGGCCGCGTCCGCCACGTCGTACCCCACCCGGCCGGCCGTCCCGAGCCGGGTCAGCGCCGCCCGCACCCGGTCGGCCGTCAGACCCGCCTGCGCCGCGAGGTCGGCCGGGTCGACGCGCGGCTCCCAGGCCAGCAGCACCGCGACCAGTTCGGCGTCCTGCTCCGCCTCCTCCGTCGCCAGCGCCTCCAGGACCCCGCCCTCGCCGGAGAACCCCCGCGACGGGTCGGGCGACAGCGTCAGCGTCAGCCGCATCCCCGGCAGCGTCACCTCCCAGGCGCTCGCCGCCGCCACGCCGTCCGGCACCGGCCCGTACACCCGCAGCCCCGTCGCGTACCGCAGCACCCGCTCCAGGGCGACCAGCCGGTCCGGCCCCGGCAGGCAGACCGCGCCCGCCCCCGGCCGGGTCGTCGGCCGCAGCGTCCGGCCCGACTGCGTGATCCACAGCGGGCCGCGCCCCCGGGCCTGCGTGCGCGGCAGGGACCGGAGGAACCGCACGGTCTCCGCCCCCGTCAGCTCCGCCCGCAGGTCGAACCGCGCCGAGGCGACCTGGGCCTCCGCGAACCCCCGCAGCCAGCGGTCCGGCAGCGGCACCTTCTTCTCCACGACCGCGCCCGCGAGGGTGCTCACCGCCATCTCGTCGGGACCGACCCGCAGGTGCAGCGGATCGTCCCCCGTCATCCGCGACAGCGCCTCGCGCAGCGGGTCGTTGACGTCGACGTTGGTGGTGCCGTGGCCCGTCTCCGCGCCGCCGAGACCCTCGTCGAGCACGTCCAGGCGCGCGTACACCCCGCCGCAGCCGGAGAAGGACTCGAACCGCAGCCGGTCCCCGTTCCCCGTCACCACCGGATCCAGCGAACCCGGCCGTATCCGCTGGTAGTAGCGGGCCGCGGCCACGTCGGCGACCGCGAGCAGACCGCGCGCGGCGACCTGAGGCGAGGCCAGGAAGCCGGAGAAGAAACGGGGATGGGCCTCGGCCCCGCGGGGCGTGAGGCCCCCCGCCGTCTCGAGCCCGAGCAGCCGGCCGGAGCCCGTGGACTCCAGCGCGGAGGGGCGTGCGTAGGCGAGTGCCTGTACGGATCGCGTCATGGAAAAAACCGTAGAACCCGCCACTGACAACGCCTCTGAGCAGCGGGTTTCGCGCAGGGGTCACCTCCTGGCCGGTGTCGTTCGACGACTCGGTGTCACGGATGCCCCGGTGCCGTCGTACGGCTCCGTGCCACCGAACGTCCCGGTGCCGTCGCACGGCCCCGTGCCACCGAACGCCCCGGTGCCGTCGTACGGCCCCGTGTCACCGAACGACCTCGTGTCACCGAACGACTCCGTCTCACCGCACGCCCCGTCTCACTGCCCGACGCGCCCCGGCCGCAGCACCTTGCTGAACAGGACCTTCCCGCCCTCCGCCCGCAGCCGCACGGTCAGGTCGCCGCTGTGGCCGTCGATGTCGACCTCGCCGAAGTACTGCGGGCTCTCCATCGGCGACAGGTTCGCCCGCTCCGGCGCCCGCACGAAGACCCGCTCGGGGCCGAAGGTCCCGTCGAGCGCGTTCGCCGGGAACCCGCCCGCCGCCAGCGGCCCGGACACGAACTCCCAGAAGGGCGCGAAGTCCTTGAAGGCCGCCCGCTCCGGCGCGTAGTGCTGCGCCGAGGTGTAGTGCACGTCCGCCGTCAGCCACAGCGTGCCGGTGATCCGCCGGTGCTTGACGAACCGCAGCAGCTCCGCGATCTGGAGCTCCCGGCCCAGCGGCGCGCCCGGGTCGCCCTGCGCGATCGCCTCGAAGTTCGCCGCCCCGTCCGGCACGACCAGGCCGATCGGCATGTCCGCCGCGAGCACCTTCCACACGGCCGTCGACGCGGCCAGCTCCCGCTTCAGCCAGGCCAGTTGCTCCGCGCCGAGGATGCCGGTGGTGTCGTCGGCCTGCCGGTTCGGGGAGTTGGCGTTCCGGTACGAGCGCATGTCGAGCACGAACACGTCGAGCAGCGGCCCGTACCGCACCACCCGGTGCACCCGACCGCGCCCGCCGGGCACGTGGAGGGTGGAGACCGGCGCGTACTCGCCGAAGGCGCGCGCCGCGCGGGCGGCGAGGACGTCCACGTCCTTCTCCGCGTACCGGGGGTCGTCCAGGATCTGCCCCGGGTACCAGTTGTTCCGCACCTCGTGGTCGTCCCACTGCACGATCGACGGCACCTGCGCGTTGAACGCCCGGACGTTGTGGTCGAGGAGGTTGTACCGGAAGTTGCCCCGGTACTCGTCCAGGGTCTCGGCGACCTTCGATTTCTCCGGCGTCGTGACGTTCCGCCAGACCCGCCCGTCCGGCAGGGTCACGCTCGGCTCGATCACCCCGTCCGCGTAGATCGCGTCGCCGCTGCACAGGAAGAAGTCCGGGTCGAGCCGGCGCATCTCCTCGTACGCGCGGAAGCCGCCGATGTCCGGGTTGATGCCCCAGCCCTGCCCCGCGATGTCCCCGGACCACAGGAAGCGGACGCCGTCGCGGCGCCGGTCCGGGGCCGTGCGGAACGTGCCGGTGACCGGCTCGCCGGTACGGCGCGGGTCGTCCGGGTCCGCCAGGACGACCCGGTAGTGGATCTGCTCGCCCGCCGGCAGGCCGCGCAGGGCCGTGGTGCCGGTGAAGTCCGTGCCCGCCCCGAGCAGCGGCCCCCGGTGGCGCCGCGCCCGCCGGAAGGACTCGGTCGCGGAGGTCTCGACGACCATGCGCGCCGGCCGGTCGGAGCGCACCCACACCAGACCGGAGGAGGCCGTGACGTCCCCGGTCTGCACGCCCCACGCGGCCCGGGGGCGGCCGGAGAGCGCGAACGCGGGGGCGGCGAGGCCGGTGCCGCCGAGGGCGAGCGCGGCCGACGCGGCCAGCGAGCCGCGCAGGAGGCCGCGCCGGGCGGGCGCGGGGGAGGAGCCGGGCACGGGGTGGGACATGGAAGGGCCTCCGGGAGGTGGTCGATTCCGGTCGTGGGCGGTACGCCGCCCCATGCCTAACGGCCGGGGGCGGCGCCCGCGCGAACCCCGCGTGAACAGATCACTCCGCCGGCCCCTCCAGGCCTCCCGTGGGAAGAGCCTCGCCCCCGGATCCGATCCGTTCGCCCTCGCTCTCACGGGCCCCTGCGAGGCCGACTCGCCCTCCCGATCGGATCCGTTCACCCCCGGCCCCGCGAGATCAGCTCGCCGTCGGCCCCCCGACCGCCTCCGCCAGCAGCGCGACCCCCTCCGCGATCGCCGACGGCGACAGGTGCGCGTAGCCGATGACGAGCCGTACGTCCCCGTCCGCCGGCCGGGCCGTGCCGTACTCCTCCAGGGGCCGCAGCGCCACCCCCGCCTCCGCCGCCCGGGCCAGGAAGCGTTCCGGCGGTCCGAAGCGCGCCGGCACGCGCGCGATGACGTGCAGTCCGGCCGCGATGCCGCTCACCCCGGTGCCGGGAAGGCGCTCGGCGAGGGCGGCGAGCAGCGCGTCCCGCCGCTCCCGGTAGGCGCGCTGGCAGCGGCGCAGCTGCCGGTCGTACCCGCCCCGCGTCACGAACTCCGCCAGGACGGCCTGGTCGAGCACCGGATTGCCCAGGTCCATCGTCCGCTTCCGCTCCACGACCTCGTCGAGCAGCGCCTCCGGGACCAGCGTCCAGCCGAGCCGCAGCCCCGGCGCCAGCGACTTGCTGACCGATCCCGCGTAGACGACCCGCTCCGGATCGAGCCCCTGGAGCGCGCCCACCGGCGCCCGGTCGTACCGGAAGTCCCCGTCGTAGTCGTCCTCCAGGACGTAGCCGTCGACCGTCCGCGCCCAGTCGAGGAGCGCGGCGCGGCGCTCCGCCGACCAGCCGATGCCGGACGGGAACTGGTGCGAGGGCGTCACGACCACGGCCCGCACCCCCGAGGCGGCGAGCGGACCCGGCCGCAGGCCCTCCCCGTCCAGCGGCAGCCACACCGTCTCCATGCCGGTCGAGGCGAAGAGGCGCCCGTGCTCCGGGCTGCCGGGATCCTCGACGCCCACCGTGCGCAGCCCCCGCGCCCGCAGCACGAACCCCAGGAGCGTCGACGCCTGCGCCACGCCCGAACAGACCACGAGCCGTTCCGGATCGGCCACCACGCCCCGGCGCCGCGCCAGCATCCCGGCCAGCGCCCCGCGCAGCTCGGGGAGGCCGCGCGGGTCCGGGTAGCCGAGGGCCCGGTGGGGCAGCCGCGCCAGGACGGACCGCTGCGCCGCCGCCCACGCGCTCCTCGGGAACAGCGACAGGTCCGGGACCCCCGGACGGAAGTCCACCCGGACGTCCGGCGCCCCGGCGGCCCCGCCCGCCCGGCCCGTCGTGGTCATCCCACCTGTCCCGGTCGCCCCACCTGTCCCGGCTGTCCCGGCCACCCCATCTGTCCCGGCTGCCCCGCCCGTCGCGCCTGTCCTGGTCGTCCCGCCGGTCCCGCCCGTCCCGGTCACCCCGCTCCCGGTCACCCCGCTCCCGGTCACCCCGCTCCCGGTCACCCCGCTTCCGGTCGCCCCGCCCGTCGCGCCGGCCCTGGCCGCGCCGCCCACCCAGGTCCCCGCGCCCCGTTCGCCGCGCAGGTACCCCTCGGCGGTGAGCTGCTCGTACGCCTCGGTGACGAGCCCCCGCGAGACGCCGAGGTCGGCCGCGAGCTCGCGGGTGGACGGCAGCCGCGTCCCGGCCGCGAGCCGCCCCGAGCGGACCGCCTCGCGCAGCGCCTCCTGGAGCGCCCGGCCCCGCCGCCGCGCCGGCGCCCCGACGGCCGGGAGCAGCAGCTCCCACGCGGGCTGCCCGGCGGGTCCCGGCGCCCCGCCCGAAGTGGTCCTCGATGGAGTCATGGAAGTGGACCTTAACCGGGGCCGCGCGGCTTCCTAGCGTCGTCACCATGAACGCGAACTCCCTGCGCGGGGTCCTGCTCGTGACCCTCGCCTACGCCCTCGTCGGCGCCTCCTTCACCGCGAACAGCCTGCTCGGCGCCTACCCGTACGCGGGCGGCCAGGCCCTCCGCTACGGAGCGGCCTGTCTGCTCCTGCTCCCGCTGCTCGGACGCGGCGGACTCGCCCCGCTCCGGCTCCTGACCGCCCGTCACTGGCTGCGGCTCGCCGCCCTCGCGGCCGTCGGCATGGTCGGCTTCAACCTCGCGATCCTGGCCGCCGAGCGGACCGCCGAACCGGCCGTCCCGGGCGTCCTCGTGGGCTGCGCGCCGGTCGTCGTCGCCGTCCTGGTCCCGCTGGCCGAGGGCCGCAGGCCGGCCCGCGCCGTGCTGTACGGGGCGCTGCTCGTCGCCGCCGGGGCGTTCACCGTGCAGGGCTGGGGGCGGACGGACGCGGCCGGGATCGGCTGGTCGGTGGCGGCGCTCGCGGGCGAGGTCGGGTTCACGGTCCTCGCCGTGCCGGTGCTGCGGATCCTCGGTCCGAAGCTGCTCACCGCCGCCGTCTGCGGGGTCGGCGCGGCCGAGGCGGCGCTCCTCGGGCTGCTCGTGGACGGCGCCGGTTTCGTACGGACGCCGACGGGTGTGGAGGCGGGGGCGCTCGTCTGGCAGGCCGCCCTGGCCACGGTCGTCGGCTTCGTCCTCTTCTACATGGGCGTGCAGCGGATCGGCATGGAGCGGGCCACCCTCTTCACCGGGGCGATCCCGGTCGCCGCCGCGCTGAGCGCCGTCCTGGTCGCGGGCGCCTCCTTCGGCCTCCCGCAGGCGGCCGGCAGCCTGCTGGTGGGGGCCGGCGCCGCCCTGGGCACCGGCCTGTTCACCCGCACGAAAGAGGCCTCAGCGGCTGCCGTCCAGGATCACGCGGGCGACGAGGGCCGGGTCGTCGTTCATCGGCACGTGGCCGCAGCCGGGCAGGCGGACGAGCCGCGCGCCGGGCAGGGCGTGCTTCGCGCGGACGCCCTGGCGGCGCAGGAGCAGCCGGTCGCGGGTGCCCCAGGCGACGGTGACGGGGACCGAGGAGGAGACGTCGTCGCGGAAGAGCACGGTCCGGCCCGCCGCCAGGGTCTGGTGGAAGCCGGTCGCGCCGCGCAGCGCGAGCGTCTCGGCGACGACCGCCTCGGGTGAGCGCCGGGCGGGCCGGGCGTAGATGGTGCTGGTGAGGGCGGTGCGCCCGGCGGGCGTACGGGAGAGCCGCTCGATCACCGGCACGGGCAGCGACAGGGCCGCGCCCCGCATGGCCCGCAGCGTCCCGAAGGCGTACCGGCGCTCGGCCTCCGTCCAGAAGCCGGCGGGGGAGAGGGCGGTGACCGAGCGCACCAGCTTCTCCCGGCCCAGCTCCAGCGCGAGCAGCCCGCCGAGCGAGTTCCCCGCCACGTGCGGACGCTCCACGCCGAGGGCCCCGCAGAAGGCGCCGAGGACGGGGACGACGGTGGACAGGCCGTACGGGGCTCCCTCGGGCAGCGCGTCGGAGGCGCCGAAGCCGGGCAGGTCGACGGCGATCACGTCCCGCTCGGCGGCCAGGACGTCGAGGACGGGCTCCCAGGCCTGCCAGTGGTGCCCGATGCCGTGCAGGAGCAGCAGCGGCTCGCCCGCGCCCCTCCTCTCGTACGTCAGGGACGTCGTCCGGGGACCCGTGGGGGTCTTGATCGTGAACGTGATCCGTGCGGGCATGCGGACTCCCTGTCGTGACACCTCTTAGACGACCCGTCAGTAACAATTACCGGTCGGTAGCCTGGAGTTCAAGAGCGCTGCCCGAACTGGACAGGCCGGAGGCGGTGGGCTGGGATGGGCGGGTGCCCACCGACATCCCCACCGACACGCTGACCGAACTCTTCGAGGAGCACCGCCCGATGCTTCTCGGCGTCGCCTACCGGATGCTCGGGCGCGCCGCCGACGCCGAGGACGTCGTCCAGGAGGCCTGGCTGCGCTGGACCGCCGGCGACCGGGGCGACGTCCGCGAGCCGCGCGCCTTCCTCGTGCGGATCACCACCCGCCTCGCCCTCGACCGGCTCCGGCTCGCCCACGCGCGCCGCGAGACCTACGTCGGCCCCTGGCTGCCCGAGCCCGTCGTCACCGACTTCGGCCCGGCCGCCCCCGACACCGCCGAGCGCGCCCTGCTCGCCGACTCCGTCTCGCTCGCCGTCCTCGTCGTCCTCGAATCCCTCTCGCCCCTGGAACGGGCCGTCTTCGTGCTGCGCGAGGCCTTCGGCTTCCCGTACGGGGAGATCGCCACCGCCCTGGACCGCTCCGAGGCGGCCGTGCGCCAGCTCGCCGGGCGCGCCCGGCGCCACGTGGACGAGGGCAGGCCGCGCTACGACGTCGACCCGGCCGAGCGCCGCGACCTCACCGAGCGTTTCCTCGCCGCGGCCTCGGGCGGCGACCTCGGCGAACTCCTCGCCCTGCTCGCCCCGGACGTGCGCCTCGTCGGCGACAGCGGCGGCAAGTCCAAGGCGCCGCTGCGGGTCATCGAGACCGCGGACAAGGTCGGCCGTTTCCTCAACGCCGTCGCGGTGGACGCCGACTCCCGCTACGAGCACCGCCTCGTCGAGGTCAACGGCGCCCCGGCCCTGGTCACGTTCGTCGACGGGCACCCCGACACGGTGATCCAGCTGGAGGTCAGGGACGGACGCGTCCAGACCGTCCACATCATCCGGAACCCCGACAAGTTCCACGGCCTGAAGGGCGCCTGACCCTCCGGGCACGGCGACGGGCCTCCCACCGCGGTGCGGTGGGAGGCCCGTCGCCGGTCGGGGAGGGAACGCGTCACACGCCCGCGATCGACCTGATCCAGGAGCGGTACGCGGTCACGTTGGTGTACGCCGTGGTGGTCTGGCGGTCGCTGGTGGAGGCGACGCCGACCTGGACGCCCGCGGCCATCATCGGGCCGCCGGAGTCGCCGCCGGCGGTGATGCCGTCGCCCCGGCGGGCGCAGATCGCGGAGCCGCCGTAGGCGTCGGTGCAGCCGCCGGTGACGGTGACGTTGGCGACCTTCAGGTAGCGGGACTGGCAGTTGGCCTCCGAGCCGCACTGGGACGTGGCGCCCCAGCCGTACACCTGGACGCTCTGGCCGACGCGCACGGTGCCCGGCTGGCCGAGCGTCGCGTAGGTGGCCGAGACCGAGCGGTCGAGGCGGACGAGGGCCAGGTCCGAGCTGTGCGTGTAGGTCTGGGCGCCGTTGGCCAGGGTGCCGCCGCTGTGCTGGTCGAGGCTGCCTATGCGGAAGGAGAGACCGCCGCCGGTGACGCAGTGCTTGGCGGTGAGGATCCAGGTCGGGGCGATGATCGTGGCCGAACAGGTCTCCCGGCCGTTCGAGAGCAGCCGGGCCGCCCACGGGGCGTTGGAGGCGTAGCCGCCGCCGATGATCGGCTGCACGGCCTGGACGGCCGGGGGCGCGGGCGCCGGTGCCGCCGAGGCGGTGGGGGAGAGGAGGGCGAGGACGGAGACCGCGGCGGCCGCGAGGGCGGGCACGAGCCGTGTGATGCGCAAGGTTCCTCTATTCGGTGGGCGCGCCCGGGGGCGCGCGTGTGGGGGGCGGGCGGCCCGGAGGGGCCGCGCGCATGCCGGAGTCCCGCCGGCGGGGCGGTGGTTCGGCATGGACATGACCCATGATTCCGAAGAGGGGGGCGGGCGCGGTAATAACACTTGGCCATAACACGGCGCTCTCTCCCCCGGGAGCTCCCGATCCGGAAGGAGCCCGAGGGCTCCCGGGGGACTCCGGAAGGAACCCGATGACTCCCAAGGGCTCCCGAGGTCCCCGAAGGACGCGCTGCTTCGTCGTCCGGCGCCGTCGCCGCCGCACGAACCCCCGCCTCCCCCGCCCCTCGGCGGGGGTTTTCCGCTACCGGCGCCTCACAGGGGTGCGAACGTCCTGTGAACGATCTAGGTCAGAGGGCCACATTCCGGGGTTTTCGACGGAGGATTGGTCTTGACCAAGGGGGTGGCTCGCCTTATGGTCGCAGAGTTAGTGCAGGAACCTTTAATAAACAAGGGCGCGGAAAAACGCCGCGGGACACGGCGAATTGCGGAGGATCAGGGTGGGGACCACGCAGCTGGCATCGGTACCGGAACCGAAGTACCAGCACCTCAAGACAGTGATCGGCGAAGCGCTCGACTCGGACTTCGCCGTCGGGGAGATCCTCCCCAACGAGCGCGAGCTCGCCGCGCGCTTCGGCGTCGCCCGGGCCACGCTCCGGCAGGCCCTGGAGCAGCTGGAGCTGGAAGGGCGCCTCCAGCGCCGCCGCGGCGTCGGCACCACGGTCGCCCCGCCGCGCGTCGGCGTGGACGTCTCCACCACCCAGCACACCTGGCCGGGCGTCGGCGACGAGGCCTGGCAGTCCCTGGACTCCGCCTCGGACGTGCCCCCGGCCGCCGTCGCGCGCGTCCTGGAGACCGGCGCCGAGGACCGGGTGCACGTCGTCCGCCGCCTCCGCATCAGCCAGGGCCAGCCGGTCGCCGCCGAACTGCTCTACGTGCCGGCCGGCTCCGTCCCGGACCTCAGCGGCATCGACGCCCCCGCGGGCCCCGCCCGCGCCCGCGCCGTGCTCCGCGAGCTCCAGCACCTCGCCCTGGACGGCCAGGACCGCTCCGTCGAGCTCGGCTCCGCCCGCGCCGACGACGCCAAGGAGCTCGACCGGCTGCCCGGCGCGCCCGTCCTCGTCGTGACCACCCGCTACCTCTCCGGGGGCCGCACGGCCGCCGTCTCCGTGGCCACCTACCGCGCCGACACCTGCCGCCTCACCTTCGGCGACTCGGGCGACCTGGTCATGGCCTCGTAGCCCGCCCCCCTCGACAGGCACCGGCCCGCCCCGGGACCGCCCCTCCGGCGGTTCAGCGGCGGGCCGTCACCGTTCCGTCGACCGCGAAGAGCTGCTCCTCGACGTGGTCGAGGGCGAGCCGCAGCGCCCCCGTGCCCACCGCGGCCTCGCCGAGCAGGGAGAGCACCACCCGGGGCGGCCGCAGGCAGAACCGCGCCAGCTCCTCGCGGAGCGGCTGGAGCACCCCGTCGAGCCCGGCCGCCCAGCCGCCCACCACGACCAGCTCGGGGTCGATGGCCAGGACGAGGGCCGCCACGTCGTGCACGAGCCGCTGGATGAACCGCTCCACCGCCGCCCCGGCCCGCGCGTCGCCCTTCTTCGCCAGCG
This sequence comes from Streptomyces sp. NPDC055632, assembly GCF_053618675.1. Classification (NCBI taxonomy): domain Bacteria; kingdom Bacillati; phylum Actinomycetota; class Actinomycetes; order Kitasatosporales; family Streptomycetaceae; genus Streptomyces; species Streptomyces sp. NPDC055632. Next base: position 19,463 of record NZ_JBSHHY010000065.1, read on the forward strand.
CGAAGACCTCCGCGACCGCCTGCTCGTCCAGCGGGTGCAGCGGCTCGTCCGTGGTCGAGAGCAGGTGCTCGGGGGTGACGTCCCGGCCGAGCAGGTGCAGGGCGCCGATCTCCCCGGCCGCCCCGCCGAAACCGCGGTGCAGCCGGCCGCCGATCAGCGAACCGGCGCCCGGGCTCAGCCCGGCCAGCACGAACACGATGTCGTCGGAGTCGGTCGCCGCGCCCTTCCAGTGCTCGGCGACGGCCGCCGCGTTGGCGTCGTTCTCCACGATCACCGGGCAGCGGAAGGAGCGCCGCAGCCGCTCGCCGAGGGCGAGGCCCGTCCAGCCGGGCAGCGCCGTGCCGAGGCGCACCGTCCCGTCGGCCTCCACGATGCCGGGCGTGCCCACGCCCACGGCCCGCAGGTTCGACCGGGCGACCCCGGCCCTGCGCAGCACGTCCGCGACGACCGTGCGCACCCGGTCGAGCCGCTCGTCCTCGGGCGCCGTCTCCGACACCTCGCGGGACCCGGCGCCGATGATCCGCCCGTCGAGACCGGAGAGCAGGGCGGCCACCCGGTGCGGGCCGATCTCGATGCCGAGCAGATGGCCGGCCTCCGCGCGGAAGCGGAACCTCCGCGCCGGACGCCCCTGCCGCCGGGCCTCGCCCTCCTCGGGCGCCGACTCGACGACGAGCCCGCCCTCCATGAGGCCCTCGACGACCCCTTCGACCGTGGGCCGCGACAGACCGGTGATCCGGGTCAGATCGGTGAGCGTGGGCGCGTCGGCGCCCCGCAGTGCATGGAGTACCACCGCGGAGTTGATCCGCCGCAGCAGAGACGGATCCCCGCCGGTCAGCCGCCCCACCGTGTGTCCTCCCAGCTCGTGAGCCATTCAGCCGGATGGTACTCAATGGGTCCTGATGCGGCGAGTGCCGCCCCCGTCACGCTTGGGTGACGGTCCGCGCCCGCGGTCCCGACGGCCCCCCGCACCTCCGACCGGCCGAGCCGGGTGCGGGCGGGGACGCCAGGGGGAAGGCGGGGGAGGGGTGTGAAGCGGAACGGGACGTGCCGGACGTCCCGTTCCACCGCCCGCGGGGCCCGCGCGAGAGCCGTACGGGACCCGGGGCGCCGTACGGTCCCGGCCCGGTCCACCCGACCGGGCCCGGTCTACGCCTCCGGCCGCCGCTCGACCCCCGCCGCCTCGCGGAGGCGGGCGAACTCCTCGGCCATCGCCTCCGTCGACCAGTGGGCGTTGAGCCCGCTCGGGCTGGGCAGCGCCCAGATCCGGGTGGTGCCGATCGTCCGCTCCTGCGGCCCAATCACCGCCTTCGGCTCGTCGAAGGCCGCGCGGTACGCGGTGACCCCGGCGATCGCGAGCCAGCGCGGGGCCAGCCGCTCCACCCGCCCGGTGAGCAGCCGCCCGCCCTCCCGGTACTCCTCACGGGTCAGCTCGTCGGCCCGCGCGGACGGCCGCTCCACCACGTTCGTGATCCCGAGGCCGTACGTCAGGAGCTCCTCCTGCTCGTCCGGCCGCAGCTGCCTCGGCGTGAACCCCGACAGGTGCAGCACCGGCCAGAACCGGTTGCCCGGCCGGGCGAAGTGGTGGCCGGACGCCGCCGTCATCAGCCCCGGGTTGATCCCGCAGAAGAGCACCGAGAGGCGGCGGGGCGCCCGCTCGCGGCGGAACGCGGGGCGGGGGGGCGGCAGGCA
>NZ_JBSHHY010000066.1:0-20602 GCF_053618675.1 Streptomyces sp. NPDC055632
GCGGGTACCCCATCGCTGCGCGATGGGAAAGCGAACCACCGCGCTGCGCGCGGTGGTTGCGCTCCCGCTCCGCGTGAGCGCTGGTGGCTCGCTGCGCGAGCCACTCACCTCCCCTGCTGCGCAGGGGAGGTGAGGCCCTGTTCGCTGCGCTTCCAGGGCTTTTAGTTTTCGCCTTGGTGAGCGGGTTTCCGCTTCGCTTCAACCCGGGGCCGGCGGGTCCGCTGCGCTCCCCCGCCTCAACGGTCCTTCCGGCTGTGCCTCCAGAACCATTTGGGCCCGCTGACGCGGGCCTGGCTGGCTACGAGGGGTGGGGGCGCGCGTTCGTGTGGCTTCCGACGTAGCGGGGCATTCATGAGATGCACCATGTACCGTTGGCGGAAACACGGGACACCCGCCAACCACCCGAGAGCCTTCTCTGATTCCGAGAGGAACGATCGCAGATAACCGGTCACCCAGAATCTACTGGACCCGATCCCGTCTTGAGCGAAGATTCTCTGGACTGGGTGACGTAGTACCAGACGGCGGGGACACGGGCGTGGCGGTCGTAAGCCGGGCAGGGTTGGCCAGCACCCGGATTCGAACCGGGGTTTCCGCATCGGGGCGAACCCGAGTGCGGTGTCCTGGGCCGCTGGACGACGCGTGGCCGGACACAGCGTATCCGTACTCCAGCTGGCGAAGCCTTCCTTTTTACAGGTGATGCTCCGTTCACACGCCCGCACACCACGGCGCGGCGCCGGGTGCTGGAGGCCCTGGGCGAGGCCGACGGTCTGTGCACGGCCCGGACGGTGAACGGCGACGGGGACGTCCTCGTCTGCACGCGCGAGGCCGGGCACTACGACCCGGACGACAAGCCGCCCTTCAAGGGCGGGGAGCCCGGCGGTTGGCACAAGGCCGGTGTGTCGATCTGGAACGACTCCAGCGTGGCCTGCACGCCGCACACGGCCGTCTGAAAAACACAGAAATTCAGCTCTCGGGGAGGCAAGGAAATGTCGGCGATTCCGCTTAAGGAACACCAGGTAACCCAGCGAAACGCGTTCCGGAAGTGGGTGGGATTCCCTGTAAGATCATCGGTGCCCCCGCAGGGAGTACGGGGCACGATCGTGTCCGCGACCGGATCCGGCAAAACGATCATGGCCGCCGCGTGCGCCTTGGAGAGCTTCGCGGACGGCCGGATCCTCGTCACCGTCCCGACCCTGGACCTCCTCGTGCAGACCGCCCAGGCCTGGCGGGCGGTGGGCCACGCCGCGACGATGGTGGCGGTGTGCTCGCTGGAGAACGACCCAGTCCTGAACGGACTGGAGGTACGGACCACCACCAACCCGATCCAGCTCGCCCTGTGGGTGGGGTCCGGGCCGGTCGTCGTGTTCGCCACGTACACCTCGCTCGTGGACCGCGAGGACGTTGACGCGCCCGAGGGTCGGCGGAAGGTTCGCGGGCCGCTGGAGGCCGCTCTGGCGGGCGGGGAGCGGCTCTACGGCCAGCGCATGGACGGCTTCGACCTCGCCATCGTGGACGAGGCCCACGGAACCGCTGGTGATCTTGGGCGTCCGTGGGCGGCGATCCACGACAACCAGCGGATCCCTGCGGACTTCCGGCTCTACCTGACCGCGACCCCGCGCATCCTCGCCGCGCCCCGGCCCCAGAAGGGCGTGGACGGCCAGGAGGTGGAGCTGGCGACCATGGCCGACGACCCGAACGGGACCTATGGCGCGTGGATCGCAGAACTCGGACTCTCGGAGGCGATCGAGCGCGAAATCCTTGCCGGATTCGAGATCGACGTCCTGGAGATCCGCGACCCCTCCCCCGTCCTCGGCGAGTCCGAGGAAGCACGGCGCGGTCGGCGCCTGGCGCTCCTGCAGACCGCGCTCCTGGAGCACGCCGCCGCGTACAACCTGCGTACGGTCATGACGTTCCACCAGAAGGTGGAGGAAGCCGCCGCGTTCGCGGAGAAGCTGCCCGAGACGGCAGCCGCGCTGTACGTCAACGACGCCACGGACGAGGACCTGGCGGCCGCGGAGAAGCTGCCCCCGTCGTCGATCGACGCGGAGTTCTACGAGCTGGAGGCCGGCCGTCACGTCCCGCCGGACCGCGTGTGGTCGGCGTGGCTGTGCGGCGACCACCTCGTCACCGAGCGGCGCGAGGTCCTGCAGCAGTTCGCGAACGGCATCGACGCGGCCGGGCGCCGGGTGCCCCGGGCGTTCCTGGCCAGCGTGCGCGTGCTCGGGGAGGGCGTGGACATCACCGGCGAACGGGGAGTCGACTCGATCTGCTTCGCCGACACCCGCGGCTCCCAGGTCGAGATCGTGCAGAACATCGGACGGGCACTCCGGCTCAACAAGGATGGCAGCACGAAGATCGCCAGGATCATCGTGCCGGTCTTCCTGGAGCCGAACGAGGATCCGACCGACATGGTCGCCAGCGCCAGTTTCCGCCCCCTTGTAGCCGTCCTCCAGGGCCTCCGCAGTCATGACGACCGTCTCGTCGAGCAGCTCGCCTCCCGCGCCCTCACCAACGGCAAGCGCAAGCTGCACGTCCAGCGCGACGAGGACGGGCGGATCGTCGGGGCCGGCGGGGATGGCGAGGACCAGGAGCACGACGAGGACACCGACGCGGCGGCCGAGTCGGCCCTGCTGCACTTCTCCTCTCCCCGGGACGCCAGCACCATCGCCGCGTTCCTGCGCACCCGCGTCTACCGGCCCGAATCCCTGGTGTGGTTGGAGGGCTACCAGGCACTGCTGCGCTGGCGGGCCGAGAACAACGTCACCAGCCTGCACACCGTCCCGTACGACGTGGAAGTCGAGGTCGGCGTCACCAAGGCGTTCCCGCTCGGACGGTGGGTGTACCAGCAGCGCAAGGCCCTGCGCGCCGGCGAACTCGAGGACCGGCGCAAGGTCCTCCTGGACGCGGCGGAAGCCGGGATGGTCTGGGAGCCCGGCGAGGAGGCGTGGGAGGCCAAGCTCGCCGTGCTCCGGTCGTACCGGCGGGCCACCGGCCACCTCGCCCCCCGGCAAGACGCCACGTGGGGCGAGGACGACGCCATGGCGCCCATCGGCCAGCACATGGCCAACCTCCGCCGCAAAGGCGCGAAGAACGGCCTGGGCAAGGACCCGGACCGGGCGGCGGAGCGCGCGGCGCAGCTGACCGCGATCGACGAGGACTGGGACTGCCCGTGGCCACTCGACTGGCAACGGCACTACCGCGTCCTCGCCGACCTGGTCGACGCCGACGGCAGCCTGCCCGAGATCCAGCCCGGGGTGCTGTTCGAGGGCGACGACATCGGACGGTGGCTGAAGCGGCAGAAAGACCCGGGCACCTGGGCGCAACTTCTGCCCGAGCAGCAGGAACGGCTGGCGAAGCTGGGCGTGCAGCCCGTCCAGACCCCGTCTCCCGCCCCGGCAACCGCACGCACGACGAAGGGCCCCGGCAAGGCACAGCAGGCCTTCCAGCGGGGACTGGCGGCGCTCACGCAGTGGGTGGAGCGGGAAGGCGCCCACCGGCCGGTCCCCCGCGCCCATGGCGAGGAGGTCGCGGTCGAGGGCGAGGCGGATCCTGTGATCGTGAAGCTCGGCGTGTGGGTCTCCAACACCAAGAGCCGACGCGACAAGCTCACCGCCGACCAGCACGCCGCCCTCGCGAAACTCGGCGTCGACTGGGCTTGACCCAGTTCGGCGCTGAGCCGGAGTGTACGAGGCCGCGTGGTCCCGGGGTCTCGTGCGTCTGGACGCTGCAACACGGTGGTGCAACAGCGGTCCTGGACGGACTTCAGTTGCTGTCACCGCAGGTCAGAGGTGCAACGCGGATCGCGTGTTGCAGCAGCAAGCCCAGGGTCGGCTACCGGCAGCGCGGGATGTTCACCTGGGCCTCCGCCAGAACGATGCCGGTCGCCGGGTGCCGGTCCACAGGAACATACAGGCCCCAGTCGGCGTCGCCAGCGGTGAGCCAGTCACCGTGCCACGGGGCGTCGGTGGTTTCCAGCACGCGGCCGGCGAGCGGGCCGCCCAGGAGTCGGTCCGGGCTGTGTGACGAATCCGGGCCCGGACCAAGTGGTCCGGACCCGGTTGGCCTGCGTGTCGTCAGTCGGCCTCGGGCTCGAGGTAGTACTCGTAGGTGTCCAGGTCGAAAGCGATGGTTGTGAGCTCCGTCAGGGTAGCGGCATGTTCCGTCGTGATGCGATAGACGTCACCGATGTCGCCCCCCGGTTCTACCCCAAAGACTTTCCGGAGCGCCGGAGCTCCGAGATGGGTCACGTCCCAGCGGATATCCGTGAGGTCGGAGTCCTTTTCGTACCTGGCGATCAGGAACGTCATTTCTCCACCTTCCGAGTGGGGTCCTTCGGCTTGGTTTGGTCGCCCGTGTTGTAGTCGTACTCGCCCACATGCTTTCCGTTCTTGTCGTACTTCTCCACTGTGTCGTGCTGACGGTCGTGCTCGTAGATGTTGCCCTTCGCGTCCTTCCAGCGAGCGCGGAGACCGCCGCCGCCCTGAACAGGCGTCTTGGACTTGGCTCGCTTCGCGCCCGGGAACGCCGGAAGGTTTTTGGGAGTCGGAGCCGGGCCGGTGACGACCTTCTGAGAGGCGTTGCTTCGATTCTTTGCGTTCCGCAGTGCCGTGCCGAGGCCTTCATTGATGCGGCCGAGGCCGTCTCCCACCATGACCGCGCCGGTACCGACGCCGGCTGCACTGATCGCGATGGCCGGGGCTCCAACCACGCAGGTGACGCCGCCGATGCAGACGACGCCGCCTGCTGCGATGCCCCCGACACCCGCCTCGATGAGGAAGATTCCGGCTGCGGTTTCGAAGGCACCGACCAGCAAGTCGGTGTCGGTGAGAATCTCGGTCGCGTAGATGCCGACCGTTCGGGCCTTCTCCTGGAGCCAGTCGGGGACCCAGCCCTCGTCTTTCTCGGCTTCGGCGGTGTCGCCTGCGGCTTCCGCCTCGCGCCACTCCTGCTCGATGGCGCGGAACTCCGCTTCCTCGATGCGGTACTTCTCGGCCTTGATGACGAAGGCGTCGGCCGCGGCGACCTCGGCGGCAAGGGCATCCTTGCCCGCGGCACCGGCCGACTCACGAGCCTGGTTGGCGGCGGTCCAGGCGGATTCCGCCTCGACGCGTGCGTACTGGGCCGATCCCTGGGCGGCGGTCGCGGACTCGACGGCCCTGGTCGCGGCGGCGAGGGCGTCGGCTTCGGCGGCCCGCGCAGCCTTGGCGGATGCCGCGGCCTTGGCGGCGTAGCCCTGGGCTTCGTTGGCGGAGGCCGCTGCCTGCTGAGCGTACTTGTTCGCCTCGGTGGCGGATGCGGCGGCTTGCTTGGCGTAGGCCTCGGCCTCGCTCTGCGCCTTGCGGGCGACCGCGGCCACCCGGCCCGCTTCCGCCGCGTCCTTCTGCGCGGTGGCTGCGACGACCGACGCCTCGGAGATCAGCTCTTGGACCCGCGCGACGTGTACGGCCGTCAGCTGGTCCTTGCGGTCGGCCTTGAGCCGCCCGCTCTGGATGAACGCGTGCAGCAGGTCGGTGGGCCCTTCGAGTGCAATGCGGGCGGCGGCCTTGGCCTCAGGGCCGCCGCTATCCCTCAGCTGGGCCGCCTTGACTCGGTCGTCCTCACGGCGGGCCTCGTGCTGGCCGTCGATGATGAAGGCCTTGTACTTGTCCAGGTTGTTCGACAGGAGGGCGGCGCGGCCGCGTTCCTGCAGCACCGGTCCGCCGTTTGAGATGGCCTGGGCGATGTAGACCCGGATCTCCTCGGTGGCGACCTCGTACTGGCCCTGGTTGAGGAAGGTGCCGATCTGCGCGGCGTCTCCCTTAAGTGCGGCAGCGGCGCCGGTGCGGATCTTGCCGGACGGCGAGTCGAGTGCCAGGCGCTCGACGTCGGTGCGCTCGTCGTCGTGGAGGGCGCGGGTCCAGCCGGTGCGAATGTACTCGAGCATCAAGATGTCGGAGCCGGCGAGGGCGACCTGGGCGGAGGTCCGGCCCCAGGGGCCGCGTACCTTCATCGCGGTGACGGCGGCCTTGCGGCCGGCGGTGGCGAGGGCCTTCGTGTCGGCTCCGGGCTTGGCCACCTCCCCGGCCAGTCTCGTGAACTCGATTTCGACGTCCTTGGCCTGCTTGAGGACGTTGGCTTGAGCGGCCTTGCGGTGGGTTTCCTGAGCCTTGAGGTTCTGTGCCTGTTCGATGCCGGTGGTGGTGCGGGCTGCGAGTTCCTCGGCCTCGACCTGGCGGGCGATGTCGTAGGTTTCCTTGGCCTTGGCGACTGCGGCGGTCGCCGTGTCGGCGGCCGTCTTGGCAGCGTTCGCGTGTGCGGTGGACTCGTTCGCGGCGGTGGCCGCATTGCCCGCCTGTTCGGCGGCCTCGTCGGCGGCCTTCGCGGCGTTACGTGCGTGCGTCGCGGCCGATCGTGCCGCGTCACGGGCTTCGCCTGCGGCTTTGGCGGCCTTGCGGGCGAGGGCCTCGGCGGCGTTCGCCGCGCGGGTGGCTTCGGCGGCCTGACGGCGGGCCGCGGCGGCGGCGGCGGCCGCGGCGGCGGAGTGGACTCCGGCGGCGTCGGCGTGCCCGCTGGCCGCGGTGGCGGCGTCGGCGGCGGCCGTGGCGTTGATGCCCGCGCTCGCGGCGGACCGGGCGGCGTCGCCGGCTGCACCGGCGGCGATGGTCGCCTGATCGGCGGCGTCGGCAGCTTGCTCGGCACCGGCGGCGGCGGTGCGCGCGTCCTCAGCCGCCTTGCGCGCCGCGGCGGCGTTGCCCTGGTCGGTTGCGGCAGCCGCGGCGGCACCGCGGGCGCGGGACGCTGCCTGTGCGGCGCCTGCGGCTGCGGCCGCTGCCTGGGCGGCAGCGTTGGAGGCGATGCGCGCGGAGTTGTTGGCGGCGCGTGCGGCGCTGATGGCCTTCTGAGCCGCTTCGGCAGCCTGTCCGGCGGCAGAGGCGGCGCGGGAGGCGGCGGCGGCGGCCCGCTGGGAGTCGTCCTTGGCCAGCCGGGTTTCCTCGGCAGCCGTCAGTGCCGCGGCCTTGGCGAGTTCGGAGGCCTTGACCGCGCGGTCGGAGGCGTCCTTGGCGGCGTCCTTCTCGGCCTTGGCCTGACGTCCGGCCTCGCGAGCCTGCGCGGCGAGTTCGGCGACAGTGGCGTGTTCCTGGTCGCGGTTGCGGGCGGTGTGCTGCCCGACCTGGAGAAACTCGCTGATGTCGGCGGCCGACCCCTGAAGCGCGATACGTCCGGCGGCTCGGATGTTGGGGCCCCCGACGCTGAGTATCTGCGCCAGCTGAACGCGTTCGTCCTGCTCGCGCCAGTCGTACTGGCCCTTGTCGAGGAACGCCTTGATGTCTTCCGGCTTGCCGCTCTTGAGGGCGGCTCGTCCCTCCTCTTGGACGATGGGGCCGGCCGTGTCCACGATCTGCGCCACGCGGACCCGCTGGTCCTGCGCGAGCGGGGCCTTCCAGCCCTCCTTGAGGAATGCGGCGATGCCTTCCTTGGGTCCCGCCAGGGCGTTGCGGGCGGCTTCGATCAGACTCAGCCCGCCCACACTGGCTATCTGCGCGGTGGCCACGCGGTTGTCCTGGGCGATCTCCCCCTCGGCTTGGGCGAGGAAGCGCTGGACCTGCTCGTCGCTGCCGGTCAGTGCCACTTCGGCCGCGGCCTTTACGCCCGGCCCACCGGTCTTCCACAGCTCGACGACCCGACCCCGGTCCGTGGCGGGAACGGGGCTCGTCGGGGCGTCCGCTCCCGTCCCTTCCGTGGCGTGGACGGGGGTGGAACCGAGCAGACCCACCATGAGAGCGGGGGGAAGCAAGGCCAAACTCAGCCCGTTCAGCGTGCGACCGACCCTCCCGACGGTCGTGGAGTGGTGGCGGATTCTTCGCCTCAAGGCACCTCAACTCATCTCATCTTCTGATGCCGTGAGACATCGCGATCGTCATGGGCGCGAAGGGTCGGCTGCGATGCCGCGTACGGACGGCACACCGCGTGTCATCACAAACGTGAACGGCAAACGAGATCACACTCGCCAGATCCGGCAACCTTCCCCCAACGCCGGGATCTTGCCACAGCCCTCAAGGTGCATTCAGCCGGCTTCTGGCGATCGAAATCTCGACCTGCACGGTTCCGTTGAGTGAGGGGCCAGATGACAGAAAGGTTGCCCCTGCGAGACCGTGATCATTATCACGCAACTTTCATTTGACACCAACTGTCGTTGCGACGACTTTTGCTGATGCGTCTTTACCAGCCTCTTACTTGGTCAAGGCTGAGTCGGCGTCCCACTCATCTCACGGCCCTCTCGTGCCGCCTTCGGAAGGACCTCCGCCGGTGCTCTCTCGTGCCAGCCAACTGGCCATCACCTCCGTGGCCGTCGCCGCGCTCAGTGCCTCGATCGGCACCTACGCCGTAGCCTCGGAAGCGCCCCCGTCAACGCCCGGCACACCCGGACTTCCGTTCACCGTCGAGGACGGCGCCTACCCAGGAGCTGCCCAGATCCTGACGGACAAGGGCATCAAGCTGCTCCGCGGCGACGGCAACATCACGCTGGCCGAATGCAACGCAACCGCCAAGCAGATCCGCGTCATGACGGTCGAGGACGCCTCGGCGGGCCGCGCAGGCACCTACTGCTTCGCTTCCCGCGCCGCCACCGGCGTGCTCACGCTGGAGCTGCCCCGCGTCTTCGCCATCGACGCGGCCGATCAGCCCCTGAGCGCCAATCTCACCGCCGACGGCCAGACCAAGACAGTCACCCTCGCCAAAGACGGCTACGCAAGCGTCGGCGAAGGCCTGGTCGGCGGGCCCCGCAGCACCCTCGTCGAGATCCGCGTCACCGGCTCCGGCTCGACGACACCGCCGGCGCCCACCGGCGATGCCACGCTGGCCTTCACCGGCAAGCTGACCATCGGCGACACCAAGTCCTGCTCCGCTGCGCTGGTGGATCCCCGCTGGGTGATCACCGCGAAGAGCTGCTTCGCTGACAAGCCGGCCGAGAACAACACCGTCACCGCGGGCGCACCAAAGGAAAAGACGACCGTCACAGTCGGACGGACCGACCTCGCCACCTCGGGCGGCCACACCAGCGACATCGACGAACTCGTCCCCCATGCCGACCGAGACCTCGTCATGGCCCGTCTGGCCCAACCTGCCACCGGCGTCACCCCCGTGACGGTCTCGTCCGCCACGCCCACCGCGAACGAGGAACTGACCTTCGCCGGCTTCGGCCGGACCAAGACCGAGTGGAGCCCCACCAAGCTCCACTCTGCATCGTTCACCGTCGCCGCCATCGCCGAATCCGGCGTGAACCTCACCGCCAAGGCCCCTGCCGACACCACCGTCTGCAAGGGCGACGCCGGCGGTCCCACCCTGCGCACAGAAAACGGCAAGCCCGCACTCGTGGCGCTCGGCAGCCGCTCCGGCCAGGCCGACTGCTTCGACGGCGGCACCGGCACCACCGGTGTCCACCAGACCCGCCTCGACAACGCGCGCGACTGGATCCAGCAGGTCCGCGCCCTGGCCCCCGGTTGGAAGACCGAAGTGCTCCTCCAGGGCGGCGCCAACCTCTACCAGGGCATCCGCCTTGCCGACGGCACCTGGACCGGCTTCACCGACGTCCAGTCCAAGGCCGGCAACATCGGTGGCGTCCGCTCCGTCGCGGCCGCCGGCATCAACGCCGACACCCACGTCGTGGCCCTCGGCGGCGACGGCCGCATTCACCACACCATCCGCAAAGCCGACGGCAGTTGGCTGAACTTCGGAGACGTCGGCTCGGTCGCCGGCGTGCTGGGCAGCGTCACGCAGGTGTCGGCAGTCTCCATCGGCGCCGACCTCCACATCGTGGCGGTCGCCGACGGCAAGGTCTTCCACACCCTGCGCACCGCGGCCGGCCACTGGAGCCCCTTCGGCAACCTCGCCGGCGCCGCCGGAGCAATCGGCACCGTAACCGCCGCAGCCACCGCCAGCGTCGGCGGCGAACTCCAGGTCATCGCGGTCAGCAACGGCAAGGCGTACCACACCGTCCGTGCCACCACCGGCCACTGGGCCACCTGGGGCGATGTCTCCAAGGCCGCCGGCACCACCGGCCCCATCAACGCCGTGAGCATGGCGGGCACCGGCGGCGACGCGCAGATCGTCATCGCCACCGACAACGGAAGCCGTCAGTACCACGCCATTCGCAAGGCGGACCGCACCTGGGCTGGCTTCGGAGACCTGAAGGACTACCTCGGCACGGTGACCGTCAAGTCCCTCGGCGCCGCCCACGTCGACGGTGAGTTCCAGCTCACCGCCACCACCGCTGACGGCAAGTTCCTGCACACCATCCGCCACGCCGACCGTACCTGGAACCCGACCGTCACGGTCACCACCCAGGGCGTCACCGGCGCCGTAGGCGCCACGGCCATCGCCGGAACCCTCTGATCGACCCCGCCCCACCAGGTGGCCCCGGAAGCCATCTCGGCTCCGGGGCCACCTCGCGTTCAGGGGCGCTCCGACTGGCGGTACCTCGAACCGGCGGTCCAGGTGGCGCGCCGATGCCGCCAGTGGATCTGATGCTCATCCTCGGGGGTCTCCCCCGACGCCCTAGAGGAGAGCGGCGGCGACCTCCACAGCGCTATCGTCAACGTCACCGTCAACGCCTGGATGGCCAGCCACATCCGGGTCTGTCAATCGAACGGCTCTGTCCCGTAATCGGTGGTAACTAAGAGTGACGGGCGTCGTTGACGTTGCATGCGAGATGTCAACGAGCTTGTGGGTGTGGTGTTTTCGGGACTCGCGTCGCTGGTCATCGAGGATGTGGCAGACGAGGGCGAGGTCATCCGGGTGTCGGCCCGAACCCAGGACGAGCCAGTGCAGTGCCCGGTGTGCGGGCAGCCGACGGGCCGGGTACACGGCGTCCACCGACGTACCATCGCGGACGTGTCGGCGGATGGCAGGCGGGTCTTGGTATTTGTGCAGGTCCGGCGCCTGGTCTGCCCGGTCCTGGGCTGCCCCCGGCAGACGTTCCGTGAACAGGTCCCCGGCCTGATCGAACGCTATCAGCGGCGCACACGCCGCCTCGCCGACCAGCTCGGCTCTGTGGTGAAGGAGTCAGCGGGCCGGGCGGGCGCCCGCCTCTCCCGTGTTCTGGCTGCGGCGATATCCCGCTCGACAGCCCTGCGGCTGCTGACCCGCCTTCCCTTGCCCGTGGTGCGGGTGCCACGGGTCCTCGGCGTCGACGACTTCGCGCTCAAGCGCCGCCACCGCTACGCGACTGTCCTGATCGATGCCGAGACCAGCGAACGCATCGACGTACTCCCGGGCCGCGGCGCCGACGCCCTGGAGCGGTGGCTGCGCGAGCACCCCGGCGTCGAGATCGTCTGCCGTGATGGCTCCGGCGCCTACGGGGAGACCGTGCGCCGAGCCCTGCCAGCTGCGGTGCAGGTCAGCGACCGCTGGCACCTGTGGAAGAACCTCTGCGAGAAGACCCTGGCCGAGGTCCGCTCCCACAGCGCCTGCTGGGCCACCGCGAACCAGCCCCGCCCGGCCGGCGTCCACGAGCAGACCACCCGCGAACGCTGGCACCAGATCCACGACCTCCTCGGCAAGGGCGTCGGCCTGCTCGAATGCGCCCGCCGCCTGAACCTGTCCCTCAACACCATCAAGCGCTATGCACGCACCCGCGAACCCGAAGCCCTGCGCCGGGCACCGCGCTACCGGCCCACCCTCGTCGACCCCTACCGCGACCACCTGCGCGAACGCCGGGCGGCCGACCCCGCCGTCTCCGTGAAACAGCTGTTCCGGGAGATCCAGGAACAGGGCTACACCGGCAGCTTCAACCTCCTCTACCGCTACATCACCCAGGGCCGCGCAGAAGGCGAGCGGCCCGTCACCACCCCACGACGGCTGACCCGCCTCCTGCTCACCCACCCCGACCACCTCCGGGACAAGGACACAAGCCTCCTCGCCGAGCTCACCGCGTGGATCGTTGGCGTCCGCACGGCCCAGCTGCCCTACCTCCACGCCTTTACGAACGGTCTCGAACTCGACCGCGCAGCCGTCGACGCCGGCCTCACCCTCCCGCACCACAACGGCCGAACCGAAGGCACCAACACCCGCACCAAACGAATCATGAGGCAGATGCACGGACAGGCTGGCTTCGACCTCCTCCGCCAACACATCCTCCTGCACTGACCGCCACTCTTCGTTACCACCGATTACGGGACAGAGCCGAACGATTTACAGACCTGCCGAGGCAGCCATGATCGCTCAGCCTAGGGAGAAGGTGTCTCAGATGCCGGGGAGGCCGGTGAGGGCGGCGCCCAGTCCGACAGCGGCACAGATTCCGAGGGTGCGCAGGACGCTCCAGCGAAGCTTGAAGATCAGCAGCACCGCGATCACGGTGATCGCCAGGGCCGTGGGGCGCAGGGTGGTCAGGTCGGGCAGGGAGAGGTGCAGCGGGCCGAAGCTCTTGTCGTCGACGTCTGTGAAAAGGGCGTGTTCGGCGAAGTAGAGGGCGAGGTTGGCGATGACGCCGACGACGGCCGCCGTGATCCCGGTCAGGGCGGCGGAGATCCGGCGGTTGCCGCGCAGGCGCTCGATGTAGGGGGCGCCGAGGAAGATGAACAGGAAGCACGGCACGAAGGTCACCCACGTGGTGAGCAGGGCGCCCAGCAGGGCCGCCGCCCAGGGGTCGAGGCTGCCGGGGTCGCGATAGGCGCCGAGGAACGCGACGAACTGCACCACCATGATCAGCGGCCCGGGGGTCGTCTCGGCCAAGGCCAGGCCGCTGACCATCTCCTTCGCGCTGAGCCAGCCGTAGGTCTGCACGGCCTGCTGGGCAACGAAGGCCAGGACCGCGTAGGCGCCGCCGAAGGTCACCAGGGCGGTGCCGGAGAAGAACAGCCCTTGCGTGGTGAACACGCTGCCGGTGCCCGTCAGCAGGGCGACGGCGGCCACCGGCACGGCCCACAGCAGCAGACCGGCCGCCAGGATGCGCCACGTGCGGCGGCGGCTGGGCTGCTCGTGGTGGAGCGCATCGTCCGGAATCAGTGGCACCGGCCCGTCACCGGATCCGTACCCCGCCGGGGGCTTCAGGGCGTCGGGCTTATAGCGGCCGATGAGCCACCCGGCGAAGGCGGCGGCCGCGATAACGGCCGGGAACGGCACCGAGAACAGCGCCAGCGCCGCGAAGGACACGGCGGCGAGCGCGATCAGGAGCGGGTGCGTCAGGGAGCGCTTGGCAACCCGGGAGACGGCCTGGACGACGATGGCGACCACCGCGGGCGCAAGGCCGGCGAAGACGCCGATGAGGGCCGTGGACGAGCCGAAGGCGACGTAGAGGGCGGACAGGGCGAGCAGGGCCAGGACTCCGGGCAGGACGAAGAGAGTGCCGGCGATCAGGCCGCCGCGGGTGCCGTTGAGGAGCCAGCCGGTGTAGATCGCGAGCTGCTGGGCCTCAGGGCCCGGCAGGAGCATGCAGTAGCTCAGGGCGTGGTTGAACCGCTGCTGGCCGATCCAGCGTTTGTCCTCCACCAGGGCCCGCTGCATCACCGCGATCTGCCCGGCCGGCCCTCCGAAGGTCTGCCAGGAGATCGCGAACCACGCCCGGGCCGCCTGCCGCAGCGGAATGACATCGCCACCGGCTGGGGCTTGATCGGCTTTGCCCGGGGGGCTCGGAGGCTGGTCGGTGGCGGTCACCGGCACTCTCTTTCGTCCTAATGAAGCCGTACGAGACGGCGGTGGCCCGGACGGCTCGGGCGTACGCGACCGCGTAGCTCCACCCCCGCCCACTGTTGTGTAACCATGGTTACATCACACTTCGAGTCGTTGGAAGGGAGGTCTCGGGGGATGGACATGAACAGCTCGTTGCAGCCTCGGACCGCGGCCGCAGCAGACCGGCCGGGAAACCGCGCGTGAACGGGCCCGAGCGGCAGTGGGCGCTGCTCTCCTACCGCCTCCCACGGGAGCCCTCCACCCCGCGCATCACGGTGTGGCGCAAGCTCAAGCGCCTGGGCGTCGGACAGATCAGCGACGGCCTGGTAGCACTGCCTGCCGACGCCCGCACCCAGGAACAGCTGGAGTGGATTGCCGAGGAGGTCACCGACTCCGGCGGCAGTGCCACCGTGTGGATCGCCCACCCGGCCGCCGCAGGCCACGAACACCAGCTCGTGGCGGACATGACCCAGGCCCGGACAGCCGAGTACCAGCAGGTCCTGGCCCAGGCCGAAGCCGCCCGCGACACGGACGACGCCGAACGGCGGCGCGCGCTGACCAAGCTCCGCGCCGAACTGCGCCGCATCCAGCGCCGCGACTACTTCCCACCGCCCGACCGCCACACTGCCGAGAAGGCCGTGGAGGCCCTGCACCCCGCCAACACCACGGAAGAGAGCACCCCATGAAGTGGGCCACCCGCGCCGGCATCCACATCGACCGCGCCGCCTGCGCCTGGCTGATCGGCCGCTTCATCGACCCCGACGCCGAGTTCGTCTTCGTCACCGACCCCACCCGCGTCCCGGACGACGCCACCCCCTTCGACATGCGCGGCGCCGAACTCGGCCACCACCACGGCGACTGCAGCTTCGAGACCATCCTGCGCGTCCACCACCTCACCGACGACCCCGCACTACGGCGCATCGCGCAGATCGTCCACGAAGCCGACATCGACGACGAACGCTTCCACGCCCCCGAAGCCCCCGGCCTCGACGTCGTCCTGCGCGGCCTGTCCATGACCGGCGACGACACCCGCACCATGGCCATCGCAGGCCCCGTCTTCGACGGTCTCTACGAGTACTACCAGCGCGCCACCGCCTTGGGCCGCGAACCCGCCTGACCCCCTAGACTACCGCTCCGGCCGAGCGGCTCTCCCGTGCGCGAGATCAGACCACCCCGGCGACGTTCGTGAACAAGACGGAGTCAGACGACTACGCCGAGCACCGCCAGGCGAAGAATTGCACAGAGCGAGTACTGGAGCCCGCCGCTGCCCACCAACTAAACGTCAAGGACACACCCGGGGAAATCGACAGCTCCGCGGGACAGAGGGGTGTAACACGGCTGCGGGATCCAAATGTAAAACCACAGATCAGAGCGATACGAGACGACACGACCTTCGGGAATCTACATGCCGCTCCGCCTACGCGAGGGCCTCCAGGGCCTTGCCCTCTTCGGCGGGTGCGGGGATGGCCGGTCTGCCGAAGAGGGGAGCCGGGGTGCCGATCTGCTCGCTGTGCCACTTGTGGACCAGGGCGCCCGTGGTGGCGACGTACCCGTCCAGGTCCTTGGCGTTCCTGCTGCCGGTCGGTGTGCGGGGCGGGGTCAGGGGGGTGTGAGGGTGTCGAGCCGGGCGGTTAGGTCGGGGTGGGCGGCGGCCAAGTGGGGGCGGGTGGCGGTCAGGGGGGCGATGAGGTCGGCGGGATCGTCATGGGCGAGGGCCGCGTGGAGCTCGCTGACCGGGTGGTGGGCGGCAGCGGGTAGGTCGGTGAGTGCGGTGATCTGGCCGGCGAGACGGCGCAGGTCGGCCGCGTTCGCGCGGGCCCAGGCGGTGGTGGTGCGGTCGGCGGCGCGGGCCCGGCGGGTGGCCGTCACGCGCTGTTCGCCGGTGGTTCCGGCCGGGCCGGGGCGGCCGCGCAGGTAGCGGCGCTCGGCGGCCTGGCGGCTGGCGACACCCAGGGGCGGGGCGAGGTCGGCCCAGCTGGCGCCCGCGTCGCGGGCGGTTTCGATCAGGCCGGTCTCCCATACGGCGAGCTGCTCGCGGACCTGCCGCAGCAGCAGCAAGGAGGCCAGGGCCTGCTCCGGGCCCGGCCCGGCGCCCTCGGGGGCAGTGGGGAGCTCGTGCCGGGCGGTGCGCAGGGCGCCATCGATGGCGTGCAGGGCCGCCGCGGCGGCGAGGAACGACGCCGGGCTGTGGGCGCCGGGGCGGGACGGGGACGGCTGGTCGGCCGGGGTCATGAGCACCTCCCTAGGGTTGTCATCGTGCTGACGACATCGTGTTTGTCATCCATTGGATGACATGTTACAACGGTGTCAGTGAGGCGCATTGGCAGTATCTGCCTGAACCTGCTGGAGGTGTTTTCCCGATGTTGATGCGCACTGACCCCTTCCGCGAGCTGGACCGGCTGACGCAGCAGCTGATAGGGCCGGGTACCTGGTCCCGCCCTTCCCTCATGCCGATGGACGCCTACCGCGAGGGCGACCAGTACGTGGTGGCCTTCGACCTGCCCGGCGTCGCCGCGGACGCGATCGACATCGACGTCGAGCGCAACATGCTCACCGTCAAGGCCGAGCGCCGGCCGGTGGCGAAGGCCGATGACGTGCAGATGGAACTGTCCGAGCGGCCGCTGGGCGTCTTCTCCCGCCAGATCGTGCTCGCCGACACCCTCGACACCGAGCACATCAAGGCCCACTACGACGCGGGCGTGCTCACCCTGCGCATCCCGATCGCCGAACGTGCCAAGCCCCGCAAGATCTCCGTCGGCATCGGGACCGGCCACAAGGAGATCTCCGGCTGACACCAGCCGGACCGGTGCGGAGGACGGGAAACCTGATTTCCCCCTCACCCGCCCTCCGCACCCCTACGGGCAGTCCCAAGACCACGAAGGGGTGGCGGCCGAGATGACCCTGCGACGCGAAGCGTTCCTCGACCACGTCAAGGAACGCGGCAAGTACGGCACGGTGGAGGAAGCCGAGCGCGCGGCCCGCGTGGTGCTCGCTCTGCTCGGCGCCCACCTGGTCGGCGACGTCCGCGCGCGGCTCGCAGCCCGCTTGCCGGAGAGCTTCGCCCTGATCCTGGTCAACCCGCTGCAGAGCGCCGAACCGCTGTCCCCGGAGCGGTTCGTCCGGGCGACCGCGGCCTGGATCGAGGGCGCCACCGAGCAGACCGCGACCTGGGACGTCAGCGCCGTCCTCTCCACGGCCGCCGACGCCGCGGGCGACGACCTGCTGGGACAGATCCTGCTCCAGCTCCCCGCGGGCTACGACCTCCTCTTCGGCCGCCCCCAGCCCACCTGACCCCTACCCCGGTGCCACACACCCGCACCGTTCTATGAAAGGCATGCACCGCAGTGATCACCGACGTACGCGTACCGCTTGAGCACCGGCAGCCGTACTCGACGGCGTATGAGCAGATGCTGGAGAAGGTCCGCTACGAAGGCGCCTACCCCACCCGCGAAAGGGCCGAAGAAGCCGTCCGTCTAGTCCTTGCCGGGCTGGGACGCCAGCTGACCGGCGACGAACGCGTCGACCTGGCCGCCTGCCTCCCCCTGGAGGCCGCACGCATCCTGACCACGCAGGTTCCCGACACCCGGCCACTGAGCGGCTGGGCCTTCGTCAAGGACCTCGCCGCCCGTACCGGCGCCTCCCCGGCCACCACCCGCTGGGACACCGGCTCCGTTTTCGCCGCGGTTGCCGCCCACGCAGGCCCGGACCTGGTCACCCGCATCCTGAACCAGCTCCCCACCGGCTGGGCCCTGCTGTTCGGCCAGGCCGAACTCGCCCCGGCCGCGTAATCGGTTCGTGCCCTTCCGCGCCAGGGAGGGTTGGAAGACAGCGCACGGCCCGCGCCCCGCAGGGGGCAGAGCCATGGTGGAGACGACGTTGCCCGGGACGCTTCGGCGTCCCGGGCAGATCTGTGCGGGCGCCTTGAGTAGTTGCAGGTCTTCGCCGTCTCAGGCTGAGGCCGGCGGAGCGGATGACTCGGCGGCGCGGCGGTATTCGGCGTGGATGCGCTGGGCTTCTTCAAGCTGGTCTTCGAGGATGACGATGCGGCAGGCGGCCTCGATCGGGGTCCCGTGGTCGACGAGCTCCTGGGCCCGGGCGGCGATGCGCAGCTGGTAGCGAGAGTAGCGGCGGTGCCCGCCCGCGGAGCGGAGCGGCGTGATCAGGCGGGCTTCGCCGATGGCGCGGAGGAAGCCCTGGGTGGTGCCGAGCATCTCGGCGGCCCGGCCCATGGTGTAGGCGGGGTAGTCGTCGTCGTCGAGACGGCCGAAGGAGTCGTCTGCTGTCATTACACCTCTCTTGTGAAGCTCATGGAACACGCTTGAGGGGCCCTGGTGTCGTACGACACCAGGGCCCCGAAGGAACTACACCATCTGCCGGCCCTGGTACTTGGCCGGCGTTCTGTTTCCGCCGACCCGACGGGAATGCTGTCGGGTGTGCGGGGATCGCGGTTGCTTGACCGGAGACCACCTCACTATCGATGTCCTGCGGTACCCGGGCTCAGGACTTCCGCCCGGGCGATCCTGATGGCGCCTGGCTCCTCCGTTCTTCCTCGGTGATCAACTGCATACTGCTGGTACTGCGAACTGCTCAGCGGCCTGTGACAGCGCCACCCTTCGGCAGCCGGCCCCGTCGCCCGTCCTGCGTCTGCTCTGGGTCAGGACCCCACTGCCGAACTTCCCGGTGCGCGCGCCCGCAGCCGACGCCTTCACCGGGACACTGCGTTAACTGCGGTACTGCTCACGGCGGCCCCTGATCACTGCGGGCCACCCGGTCCGGTCGCCAGTCCCGTCGCCGTCCTGCAACAACCTGGCTTCGACACTCCGCCACCGCACCGTCCTGCCACCCGCAACCGCGGGTACCACTGGCCGGCAGTTCGTCTCTGCCAGGCCCTACTGACTTCCTGGGTTACGAGAGAAAACATAACCAGGCCACCACTCAATGTCTACTCTGGCCGACATAGATTTTCGCGTGTTCGGCGATGAGGTAATCGCACTCGAACAGTGATGGGCCAGGGTTGGCGGACCACCGCCCGGGCATAAGCGCCGTGTAGGCAACAGGGTGTGACGATGCGGACCAGGGCGGCCTGATGGACTCGATGAGCGTCACTGTCGCATCCGCGCGCTCCACGATGTCCGTCGCCGTTGCACGCGATAGCGCCCGGCGCTTCCTCGCGGATCTCGCAGACCCGATCCCGGCCGGGGTTGCCGAGACCGTGATCCTGGTCGTCTCCGAGCTCGTCACCAACGCCCTGCGCCATGGCGGCGGCGACTACACCCTGGACCTGACCGCACGCCCGGACAGCATCGAGGTGGCTGTGCACGACCACAACCCGCAGGTGCCGCGCATGCGCACCCCTGACCTGAACGGCGGCACCGGAGGCTTCGGCTGGCCCATGGTCAACCGCCTCGCCCGCACCACCTCGGTCATCCGCCGGCCGTCCGGCGGCAAGACGGTCAGCGCAATCCTCACCCGGCAGTGCCAGGACGCCTCGGTGCCATAGACCGATCCGGCCGAAACCTCGAACGCCCTGCGGTCCGGCCCTCCCCCGACGGCCGGACCGTTTCGCAGAAACGAACCTTTCCCGGAGCAAGGGCCTGCCGGTAAATAACTTCATGCCCGACGTCTTATTGATCAGAAACGGCTCGGGTTCTCATCGATATGAGGAGGCTTCACCAAGGTCGCCTGATCCGCCTCGACGGTCCTGGCCGCCTGGGCTGCTTCCCGGAAGGTGACGACCGCCTCGCCGTTCTCCCGCGCCCATGCGGTGAGCATCCTGATGGGCTCCTCCAGGGTTCGCCCGAGATCGGTCAGGCTGTACTCCACGCGCGGCGGCGCCTCGGCGTACGCGTGCCGCTCTACGAGCCCGTTGGCCTGGAGCCGGCGCAACGTCTGGGTCAGTACCTTGCGCGAAATGCCACCGCTCAGCTCGACCAGCTCGCCGTGGCGCAACGGGCCGTCGGTCAGCGCGAAGAGCGTGACCATGGACCACTTGCTGGCGATGATCTCCATGGCCAGGAGAGCGGGACAGTCGGCGAGGAAGGCAATTCCGGGTCGCAGGCTCATGCCCCGAAGGTTACCTAGAGGTACCTGACGGCCGCCTATCGTCGTCAAGGTGCGCACGCCCCTTACCCGCATCTCGCACGATTGAGGTTTCAGGCATGTTCGTCTCCCTTGCCGTCGTCACCGTGTTCATGTCGGCGCTTCTCCTGGTATCGGCCGGGGCCAAGTCTCTGCGGACGCGGCACATCACCGAGCAGATGTCCACCCTCGGAGTGCCGCAGGGCATGATGGCTTTCCTGATCGGCGCTCAGATCGCGGGCGCGGCCGGTGTGATCGCCGGGCTCTGGTGGGGACCCGTCGGAATCGCCGCCGCAATCGGCCTGGCGCTCTATTTCGCTGGGGCGGTCGCCTTCCACCTGCGCGTCGGCGACCGCAAGGGCGCGTCTCCGGCGGTGGTCCTCACCATGGCCTCCGTCGCCCTGATCACATTGCGTGCTGCCACCCTCTGACAGCGGACAGCCGGTCTGACGCCCGCCTTGATCGTGCGGAGTGAAGCCGGTCTCCGATGAGGACGGCCACCGTTGATCATCGTGAGTTGTATCGACAAACGAAGATCAGCCGGTGGCCGTGGGCCACAGCATATTGATCAGAAACTCATGGGGTCCTCGTCCAGGACGTAGCGGACGTGTGGGCCGCCGAAGTAGCCGCGGACTATGTGCAGCTGGCGCTGGCGCCGGCGGAAGAAGCGGCGGGTTTCGGCGGCGAGTTCGGCTTGATCGCGGGCTCGGTGCTGCCGGGGCAGGCTGTGCTTGAGGTCGGCGCCCGCCAGCTCGTCGGGGTTCAGCTCGGGTGAGTAGGCGGGGAGGAAGTGCAGCTCGACGTCGTCGGGGTGGGCGGCGAGCCAGTCGCGGACCTTCTTGGACCGGCTGGCCGGCCACTTCGACCACGAGGTCCACCT
>NZ_JBSHHY010000067.1:0-20484 GCF_053618675.1 Streptomyces sp. NPDC055632
GCCGCCGCGGTGTGCCCGGCGCGGGGATCTGCCCGGCCGACCCTCCCGGCCGGCCCCCCGCGCCCGCCGCCCCGGGGGCCCCGTCAGGACCCGGGGGCGACGGGCGTCCGGGAAGGCGGAGAAGGGAACGCCCGCGTGTCGCCGCGATCCGCGCCACGCCGCCGCCTCAGTGACGTCGGGACTCGGCGGTGCGGCGGCGCACCACGTAGAAGACGCCGCCCGCGGCGGCCAGGACGAGCGCCCCGCCCGCGGCCAGTTCGACGGGACCGACCCCGTCGTCCACCGAGCCGCCGAGACCGCCCTGGACACCCCGCGGGGTGGTGAGGATCGTGGAGCGGATCGTCGGGGTGGCGGTGGCCGTGGCACCGCCGGCGATCGTCAGGTCGACGGTGTCCTGGACGCCGCCCGTGCAGTTGAACGCGACCGTGTAGACGCTGCCGGGCCGCACGTCCAGGTCCACGGTGGCGGTCGCCGTCGCCCCGGGGGCGATGACGGCGGTGTCGAAGACGCCGGCCGCGGCCGTCGCCGTGCTGGCGCAGCCGGGGGCGCTCAGGGTCACCCGGCCGCCGGGGGAGACGACCGAGGGCGAAACGACGAAATCGCCCGGGGCCTTGGCGCCCCGCGCTCGCGGGTTGGGTGCCAGGGCACCCTCCGTCGCGACGGCGAAGGGGGCGGCCAGGGCGAAGGCGGCCACCCCCAGCAGGGCAGTGGATGCGGCACGTATCGCGCGCATGGTGAATCCTCCGGGTCCCGAGGGGCAGCCGCGGGAGGGGGTTCCCGCGAAGGGCCTGCGTGCACCTCGATGCCCGAAACGCTAGGAGCGCGTCACCGGGCCCGCGATCCCAGAGGTGCGAACGGGTCATGCGTGTCCCCCGTGCGGCCCACCCGGGTGGCGCTCCTCACCCGTCGAGCCGCGGGAACAGGTCGGTGAACGGCGTTGCGGTGGCCGACATGCCCCGGCCGTACGGCGCGTCGAAGTCCCAGATGAGGAACAGCAGGAAGGCGATGAGGACGCTGAAGAGCCCGGCCAGCAGCAGTTCCCGCCCGGTCCTGCGGATCTGGAGCGTGAAGATCAGGCCGACGGTCACCAGGGCGCCGACGATCAGACCGAACCACACGACCCCGGGCATGGTCTCGCCCGCGTTCTGCCCGCGCGCGTTCCGGGCGTCGTCGGCGGCGGCCACCTGGTCCACCAGCGGCTGGTACGCCTGCCCCTCGAAGTCGTTCGCCGGCCGGTAGTCGGTGACGCTCCGCCGCACCTTCTCCAGGAGCGCGGTGCCCTCGTCGCTCAGCTCCCCGGTCTCGGACATGTGCTTCCACTCGTCGTCGACCACGTGGGAGACGTACGCGTCGACGTCGGCGCGGATGCGGTCGCGGACCTCCCGCGGATACACCTCGGCGCGGGCCGAGATCTCGTGCAGCGCCTGGGCCTCCTGCCGCACGGTCTCCTGGGCGGCCCCCCGCGCCTCCCAGACGCCGGCGATGGCCAGGCCGAGGACGATGGCGTAGATCACGCCGATCATCATCGTCATGTACTCGATGACGTCCGGGGTCTCGCTGGGGTCGTCGTCCTCGGGGATCCGGCGGTGGTTGATGACGACGATGGTGAGCACGACGGCGCAGGCCGCCGCCATCGCGAGGGACAGGACAAGCCATTCGGACACGGATTCCTCCGGTGGGATCAGTGGGATCGGTGGGATCGGTGGTTCGCCGAGCGGGGCGCGATCGGTGGGATCAGCGGGAACGGGAGCGCAGGATCGCGGTCGCCAGGACCGCCGGGGCGATGATCACCAGCGTCGTGGTGAGGACGGACGTGCCCCTCTTCGGCCGGGGCCGCGTGGCGGGGCGGTAGTGGGGGAGCGCGACGGGGGCGGCGGACGGGGGCTCCGGCCGCGCGGAGGGCGGGGGAGCGGCGGCGGACGTCGGCCCGGGCGTCGGCACGGGCTCCGGCGCCTCCGTGGCGGGCGGAGCGGGACGCGGTGCCGGCGGGGTGGTGCGCGGCGCCGGCGTCCGTACGGGTGGTGGTGTCGTCCGTACGGGAGGCGGGGGCGGGGTGGGGCGTACGGGAGGCGGCGGCACCGTCGGGACGGGCTTCGGCGGCTTCGTGGTGGGCGGGGGCGTGGGGGTCGGCGTCGGAGTCGGGGTAGGGGTAGGGGTAGGGGTCGGAGTGGGCGTGGGCGTGGGGGACGGGCACGCGGGCGGCGGTGTGTGGGTGGGCGTCGGCGTGGGCGTCGGCGTGGGTGTCGGCTTGGGTTCGTGCGGGTGCGGGTGCGGGTGCGGGTGCGGGTGCGGGTGCGGGTGCGGGTGCGGGCACGCGCCCGACCCGGTGGACGCGACCGCGGTGTGCGCACCGCCGGGGCCGGTCACGGCGTGGGCGCAGGCGTCGGCGGAGGCGGGCGCGGGGGCGGCGAGCAGCCACACCAGCGCCAGGGCCGCCAGCGGCCGCGCGAGGAGTGATCCGTACAGAGACACGCCGTCGAGCTTGATCGCGGGCGGCGTGCGCCGGGGCGGAATCCCGGCGGATTCGCCGGATGGAGGGGATCTCCCGAGGCGCGGACTTGACGTTCTATCGGACAGTAGGCGGATTCGGCGCAATGCCCGGGTATCTCCGCGCACCGCGATTCACGAGAGGAACCGTTCCGGCCGCCGGAAGAAGAACTGTCCGGTTGTCGCCCTGTCGGACGGCGCGGTCGACGGGGCATCCTGCACCGGCGACAGGGCCTCGATCGCGGCAACACCCCAGCCAGGAAAGGGCTCTGGGTCCCGCACCGGGCGAAACGGGAACCGCGACCGGAGTCGGCGCACGATCATCTGCACGTGAATGTGCACGGTCCGAAGGCGTGAAGTCGGCGTTCCGCACGCACGTGCCAATGGCGTGTGACCAAGAACGGACCGCGAATTTCCGTTTCCACTCGCCCTCTTGGCGGGCGATCAGTAGCCTCACCTCGAACACCGGCCGCGAACACATGGCCGCATCCCCACGGCGACTTGTTGGAGACATTGATGGAGCGTCCCGCCTGGGCTCCGCCGGGTATCGACATTTCGGTGCCGAGCGTGTCCCGAATGTACGACTTCTACCTGGGCGGCTCGCACAATTTCGAGGTCGACCGGGAAGCGGCCCGCAAGGCGATGGAGTTCATGCCCGGCCTGCCCAAGATCATGCAGGCGAACCGGGCGTTCATGCGGCGCGCCGTCCGCCACGCCGTTGACAACGACGTCACCCAGTTCCTGGACATCGGCTCCGGCATACCCACCTTCGGCAACGTGCACGAGGTCGCCCGCGCCGCCGACCCGGCCGCGCGGATCGTCTACGTCGACCACGACCCGGTCGCCGTCGCCCACAGCCGCGCCGTCCTGGAGGGCGTCGAGAACACCGCCGTCGTCTCCGCCGACCTGCGCAAGCCGGCCGACATCCTGCGCAGCCCCGAGGTGACCCGGCTCCTCGACCTGGAGCGGCCGGTCGCCCTCCTCCTCGTCGCCGTCCTCCACTTCCTGGAGGACCACGACCGCCCGTACGAGGCCGTCGCCGAGCTGATCGACGCCCTCGCGCCCGGCAGCCTCGTGGTCCTCACCCACGCCTCGTACGAGGGCATCCCGTTCCTGGAGGAGCAGGCCGGCGGCACCGTCGGGGTCTACCGGAACATCCGCAACCCCCTGGTGATGCGGTCGGGCGCGGAGGTCGCCCGCTTCTTCGAGGGCACCGAGCTGATCGAGCCCGGTCTCGTCCCGCTGCCCGTCTGGCGACCGGAGAGTCCGGTCGAGGAGGAGGATCCCCACACCTTCTCCGGCCTCGCAGGGGTGGGGCGCAAGGCGTGAAGGTCCCGTCCCAGCCGGCCGGGTCCGGCGCCGAGGCCGACGGCCCGGAGGACAGACTCAGGCGGTTCGTCACCATATGGAGCCGCGCGATCTTCCCGGTGACCGCCACGTCGCTCACCCGGACCGAGTTCGAGGGGCACCTGCTGCCGCTGGCCCGCACCCTGTGCGACGCCCTGCACGCCCGGCCCTTCGACACGGCACCGGCCCAGGGCGCCGGCGCGGCCCTGGTCGCCGCCCACTGCACCGACCCGGACGCGCTCGGCCGCAGCCTCGGCGTCGTCGACTCGTACCTGGTGCTCTACTGCGGTACGGAGTCGGACCTGCCGACCGAGGAGCTCCGGGCCCGCTGCGCCCGGCTCCAGCACGCCATGGCCGCCGGCTACGCCCAGGCCCTGCGCGAGCGGACCCTCGCCGAGCAGGAGGCCATCGCCCGCTCCGCGCTCGCCGCCCGCACCGCCGCCGAGATCGCCCTGCACGCCACCGAGAGCCGTTTCCGCGCGGTCTTCGACGGGGCGGCCATCGGCATCGGCATCGCCGACCTCGACGGCAACCTCCTGGAGGTCAACGAGACCCTCACCCGCATGTTCGGCGGGATGGAGGGCCGGCTGCGCAGCCGCAAGGTCAGCGAGTGGGTCCACCCGGAGGACGGGCCGCACGTCTGGAAGCTGTACGAGGAGCTGGTCCGCGGCGAGCGGGAGCACTACCGGGTCGAGAAGCCGTACTACCGGGGTGACGGAACGGTTCTGTGGACCAACCTCACCGTCTCGCTCCTCCGGGACGCCGACGGCCGCCCCCAGTACCAGCTGGCCCTCCTGGAGGACACCACCGAGCGGCGCCTGCTCCATCTGCGCCTGCGGTACGAGGCCACCCACGACGCCCTCACCGGACTGCCCAACCGCACCCTGTTCTTCGAGCGCCTGGAGAAGGCGCTCGCCCCCGGCGACAACGCCCGCTTCGGCCTCTGCTACCTGGACCTCGACGGCTTCAAGGTCATCAACGACAGCCTCGGCCACTCCACCGGCGACCGGCTCCTCGTCGAGGTCGCGGACCGGCTGCAGAGCTGTGTCACCGGGGCCAACGAGATGGTCGCCCGGCTCGGCGGGGACGAGTTCGTCGCCCTCACCACCGGCTCCGGCGGCGAGCGCGACGTCACCGACCTCGCCGACCGCATCCTCGCCGCGCTCGCCACCCCGCTCCGCATCGACGGCCGCGAGCTGACCGTGCGCGGCAGCCTCGGCGTCGTCGAGGGACCGTCGGGGGAGCGGACCCCGGCCGAGGTGCTGCGCAGCGCCGACATCACCATGTACCGGGCCAAGTCGGCGGGCGGCAACCGCTTCGAGCTCGCCGACCCCGAGGCCGACGCCCGCGCCATCACCCGGCACGGGCTCACCACGGCCCTGCCGGCCGCCCTGGAGCGCGGCGAGTTCTTCATCGAGTACCAGCCGCTCGTCCACCTCGGCGACGGCAGCGTGCACGGCGCGGAGGCGCTCGTCCGCTGGTGCCACCCGCAGCACGGTGTGCTCGGACCCGACCGCTTCATCCCGCTCGCCGAGGACACCGGCCTCATCGTGCCGCTCGGCCGCTGGGTGCTCCAGGAGGCCGTGCGCCAGGCCCGCTTCTGGCAGATCCGGCACGCCGACGGCGGCCCGCTGCGCATCAACGTCAACCTCTCCCCGACGCAGCTCCACCACCCGCGCCTGGTCGCCGACACCGTCGACGTCCTGGAGCGCTCCGGGCTCGAACCGGGCGCGCTCTGCCTGGAGGTGACCGAGTCGGCCCTGATCGGCGCCGACGAGGGCCTCCTGAAGCCGCTGCGGCAGCTCGCCGAGATGGGCGTCGACATCGCGCTCGACGACTTCGGCACCGGCTACTCGAACCTGGCCAACCTGCGGCGGCTCCCGGTGAGCGTCCTCAAGCTGGACCGTTCCTTCACCCGGGGCATGCAGCAGCACCCGGTGGACCCGGTCGACCTGAAGATCGTCGAGGGGATCGTCTCGCTCGCCCACAGCCTGGAGCTGGCGGTCACCGTCGAGGGCGTGGAGACGGGCGCGCAGGCGCGCCAGCTCCGCGAGCTCGGCTGCGACACGGCGCAGGGCTGGTACTACGCCCGCCCCGGCGCCCCGGACCGCATCCACTCCCTGCTCCTGGCGGACGCGGTGTGACGGGGGCGTAGGGTCAGACGGGCGGGCGCCCCGGTCCGACCCCCGGCCTCACCTTCCGGGAGGTCAGCAGGATCCGCTGGAGCTCCCGCGCGGCCCTCGGCGGCGCCACGTCGCTGCGGTGGGCCAGCGCGATGGTGCGGCGCAGGCCCGGCCGGGCGAGGGCCGTCACCCGCAGGTCGCGGCCGGCCCGCGCGGCGACCATCGCCGGGACCACCGCGAGCCCGAGTCCGGCCCGTACGAAACCGAGCACCGCGTCCAGCTCCCCGCCCTCGACGGTGAACGAGGGCTCGAAGCCCTCCGCCCGGCAGGCCGCCACCGTCAGCTCCCGCAGGTCGTAGCCGTGCCGGAACATCACGAGCGGCTGGTCGCGCAGGTCCGTGATCCGCACCGGTCGCCGGGGCGCCGGCTCCGAGGCGGCCGAGACCACCACCAGGTCCTCCCGGAGCAGCTCGACCGTGGTCAGGGCGGGCGACGGGGTCGGCAGCGGCAGCACCACGAGGGCCAGGTCGAGCGCCCCGCGGGCCAGCTCCCGCACGAGGTCGTGCGAGCCGCCCTCCTCGATCAGGAGCTCGATCCCCGGGTGCAGGTCGTGGAAGGCCCGCAGCACGTCCGGCAGGAGCCCCGTGCACAGGCTCGGGGTCGCGCCGAGCCGCACCCGGCCCCGCTTGAGCTGGGCCAGCTCCTGCACCTCCAGGCGGGCCGTCTCCGTGTCGGCGAGGATCCGGCGGGCCAGCGGCAGCAGGGCCTCCCCGGCGTCGGTGAGCGTGATGTTCCCCCGGGCCCGGCTGAACAGCTCCGCGCCCAGCTCCTGCTCCAGGGCCTTGATCTGCTGGGAGAGCGAGGGCTGTGAGACGTGGACCCGCTCGGCGGCCCGGGTGAAGTGCCGGGTCTCGGCCACGGCGACGAAGTAGAGGAGCTGCTGGAACTGCATGGTCCCAGCGTAGGCGATACGAATAGGGAGAGCCTATCGAGATCAGCCGGACCATGTCTTGGACCTCTCGGGCCCTTCGGCCCTAACGTCATGAACATGGCTCTGGCACCCACGGGGAACCGGACGAAGGACCGCCCGCCGTCCCCCACACCGTCCCGCGGATTCCTCTCCTCGACCCTCGGCAAGAAGACGGTCATGGCCGTCAGCGGGCTGATCATGCTCGGCTACCTCGTCGCCCACGTCGCCGGAAACCTCAAGGTCTTCTTCGGCCCCGAGGAGTTCAACGAGTACGCCCACTGGCTGCGCGTCATGGGCGCCCCGCTCCTGCACCACGAGTGGGCCCTCTGGGCCGTCCGGATCGTGCTCGTCGCCGCCG
Source organism: Streptomyces sp. NPDC055632 (assembly GCF_053618675.1). Classification (NCBI taxonomy): domain Bacteria; kingdom Bacillati; phylum Actinomycetota; class Actinomycetes; order Kitasatosporales; family Streptomycetaceae; genus Streptomyces; species Streptomyces sp. NPDC055632. The sequence goes on from NZ_JBSHHY010000067.1 coordinate 7,286, forward strand.
TCGTCGCCCACGCCGTCTCCGCGTACCAGCTCAGCCGCCGCGACATCGGGGCCCGCCCCGTCGGCTACGTCCACCGCCGCAGGCGGGCCTCGTACGCCACCCGCACCATGCGCTGGGGCGGGATCATCCTCGCCCTCTTCATCGTCTGGCACGTCCTCGACCTGACCACCGGCACCGTCCACACCGGCGGCTTCGAGGAGGGCAAGCCCTACCAGAACGTCGTCGACACCTTCTCCACCTGGTACGGCAACGTCATCTACATCGTCGCCATGCTCGCCGTCGGCCTCCACGTCCGCCACGGCTTCTGGAGCGCCGCCCAGACCCTGGGCGTCGGCAACGCCCGCCGCGAACGCCTCCTCAGGACCCTGGCCAACGGCCTCGCGCTCGTCCTGACCGCGGCCTTCGTCTCCATCCCCGTCGCCGTCATGACCGGAGTCGTGAGCTGACCATGAGCTTTGTCGATTACGCCGTCGGCGAGCCGATCGCCGACACCAAGGCCCCCGCCGGACCCGTCGCCGAACGCTGGGACACCCGGCGCTTCGAGGCGAAGCTGGTCAACCCCGCCAACCGCCGCAAGCACCGGATCATCGTCGTCGGCACCGGCCTGGCCGGTGGCTCCGCCGGCGCCACCCTGGCCGAGCAGGGCTACCACGTCGTCCAGTTCTGCTACCAGGACTCCCCGCGCCGCGCCCACTCCATCGCCGCCCAGGGCGGCATCAACGCCGCCAAGAACTACCGCAACGACGGCGACTCGGTGCACCGCCTCTTCTACGACACCGTCAAGGGCGGCGACTTCCGGGCCCGCGAGTCCAACGTCCACCGCCTCGCCCAGATCTCCGTCGAGATCATCGACCAGTGCGTCGCCCAGGGCGTCCCCTTCGCCCGCGAGTACGGCGGCCTCCTCGACACCCGCTCCTTCGGCGGCGTCCAGGTCTCCCGCACCTTCTACGCCCGCGGCCAGACCGGACAGCAGCTCCTCCTCGGCGCCTACCAGGCGCTCTCCCGGCAGATCGCCGCCGGACACGTCGAGATGCACCCCCGTACGGAGATGCTCGACCTGATCGTCGTCGACGGGCGGGCCCGGGGCATCGTCGCCCGCGACCTGATCACCGGCGCGATCTCCACCCACTACGCCGACGCCGTCGTCCTGGCCTCCGGCGGCTACGGGAACGTCTTCTACCTGTCGACGAACGCGATGAACTCCAACGCCACCGCCGTCTGGCGGGCCCACCGGCGCGGCGCGTACTTCGCCAACCCCTGCTTCACCCAGATCCACCCCACCTGCATCCCGCGCACCGGCGACCACCAGTCGAAGCTGACCCTGATGAGTGAGTCGCTGCGCAACGACGGACGCATCTGGGTGCCGAAGGCCGAGGGCGACACCCGTCCGGCCGCCGAGATCCCCGAGGAGGAGCGCGACTACTACCTGGAGCGCATCTACCCCTCCTTCGGCAACCTCGTCCCCCGCGACATCGCCTCCCGCGCCGCCAAGAACGTCTGCGACGAGGGACGCGGCGTCGGCCCCGGCGGCCAGGGCGTCTACCTGGACTTCGCCGACGCCATCCGGCGGATGGGCCGCAAGGCCGTCGAGGAGAAGTACGGCAACCTCTTCGACATGTACGAGCGGATCACCGCGGAGAACCCGTACGAGGTCCCCATGCGGATCTACCCCGCCGTGCACTACACGATGGGCGGGCTCTGGGTCGACTACGACCTCCAGACCACCGTCCCCGGCCTCTTCGCGATCGGCGAGGCCAACTTCTCCGACCACGGGGCCAACCGGCTCGGCGCCTCCGCCCTCATGCAGGGCCTGGCCGACGGCTACTTCGTCCTGCCCGCCACCATCAACGACTACCTCGCCCGCCACCCGCACGCCGAACCGGTCACCGACGACCACCCGGCCGTCCGCGAGGTCCTCGCCGAGACCGGGGACCGGCTGAACCTGCTGCTCTCCGTCGACGGCGACCGCACCCCCGACTCCTTCCACCGCGAACTCGGCGAACTCATGTGGGAGCACTGCGGCATGGCCCGCACCGAGGAGGGGCTGCGCAAGGCCCTCGCCCGCATCCCCGAGATCCGCGAGGAGTTCTGGCGCCGGATCAAGGTCCCCGGCACCGGCGAGGAGTTCAACCAGTCCCTGGAGCGGGCCAACCGGATCGTCGACTACCTGGAGCTCGCCGAGCTGATGTGCCTCGACGCGCTCCACCGCGCCGAGTCCTGCGGCGGCCACTTCCGCGCGGAGTCCCAGACCCCCGACGGCGAGGCCGCCCGCCGCGACGAGGAGTTCTCCTACGCGGCGGCCTGGGAGTTCACCGCCCCGGACCGCGCCCCCGTCCTCCACAAGGAGGAACTGGCCTTCGAGTACGTCCACCCCACCCAGCGGAGCTACGCATGAAGCTCAACCTGCGCGTCTGGCGCCAGCGGAACGCCGACGCCGACGGCGCCATGGCCACCTACGAGGTGGACGGCATCTCGCCGGACATGTCGTTCCTGGAGATGCTCGACACCCTCAACGAGGAACTCACCCTGCGCGGCGAGGACCCCGTGGCCTTCGACCACGACTGCCGCGAGGGCATCTGCGGCGCGTGCAGCCTCGTCATCAACGGCGACGCCCACGGCCCCGAGCGCACCACGACCTGCCAGCTCCACATGCGCTCCTTCCGCGACGGCGACACCATCGACGTCGAGCCCTGGCGCGCCTCCGCCTTCCCCGTGGTCAAGGACCTGGTGGTCGACCGCTCCGCCTTCGACCGCGTCATCCAGGCCGGCGGCTACATCACCGTCCCCACGGGCTCGGCGCCCGAGGCCCACGCCACGCCGGTCCCCAAGGCCGACGCGGACTCCGCCTTCGAGCACGCCGAGTGCATCGGCTGCGGCGCGTGCGTGGCGGCCTGCCCCAACGGCTCGGCCATGCTCTTCACCTCGGCCAAGGTCAACCACCTCAACGTGCTGCCGCAGGGCTCCCCGGAGCGCGAGACCCGGGTCCTCGACATGGTGGCCCAGATGGACGCGGAGGGCTTCGGCGGCTGCACCCTGACGGGCGAGTGCGCGACGGCCTGCCCGAAGGGGATCCCGCTGCCGTCGATCTCGGCGATGAACCGGGAGTGGCTGCGGGCCCGGCGCAAGGCGGGCCGCGGCTGAGGCGGGCCGCGGCTGAGGCCGGCCGCGGCTGAGGCCGGATCCGGACAATCCGAGGGCGTGGGCTCCGCCACACGCGGCACCCCGGCGCGAAAGATCATTCACAAAATGATCATCTTCTCCGTAAGATCTTCGCTCCGGGGTGCTTTCGCGCGCTGGAACAGCAAGATCAACTCTGTTCAAAACTGCACTTTCCGTGACGAGTTGACCACTTCGCGGCCAACCGTCCGACGTCGATTTCCGCCGCGCCCCTACTCCCGGGTACTGATGACCCCTGCCGGGGGCATATGACCAAACCCCCGGTCGCACAGACCACTTGGGGGTTCCATGTCCAGCATCACCCGCCGCCGGGCTCTCGGCGTCGCGGCAGGCGCCGCGGGCGCCGTGGCGGTCCTCGCACGGACGGGGCCGGCCGGGGCCGCCGCCCCCCGCGCCGCCGCCACCGACCCGGCCTCCTTCGACGAGGTCTACCAGGGCCGCCGCATACGGGGCGGCCCCGCGCACGGCGGCGGCCACCGCGGGGGACACCACGGCGGCGGCTACACCGTCACCGTCGACGGCCGGGAACTGCACGTCATGCGGAACGCCGACGGCACCTGGATCAGCGTGATCCACCACTACGAGCCCGTCGCCGCGCCCAGGGAGCTGGCCCGCGCGGCCGTCCGCGAACTCCGCGGCGCCCCGCTCGTCCCCCTCGCCCTCGGCTGACCGATCCAGGAGCAGGCACCACCATGACCGTACGCAAGAACCAGGCCGCCCTCACCGCCGACGAGAAGCGGCGCTTCGTCGACGCCCTCCTGGAGCTCAAGCGCTCCGGGCGGTACGACGCCTTCGTCACCACGCACAACGCCTTCATCATGGGCGACACCGACGACGGCGACCGCGTCGGCCACCGCTCGCCGTCCTTCCTGCCCTGGCACCGCCGCTTCCTCCTGGAGTTCGAAGCGGCCCTGAAGTCCGTCGACGCGACCGTCACCCTGCCCTACTGGGACTGGACCGCCGACCGCACCTCCCGCTCCTCGCTGTGGGCGCCCGACTTCCTCGGCGGCACCGGCCGCGCCCGCGACGGCCAGGTCACCGACGGCCCCTTCGCCCGGGCCGGCAACCGCTGGCCGATCACCGTCCGCGTCGACGGGCGCGACTTCCTCCGGCGCGACCTCGGCGCCGGCGGCCGGCAGCTCCCCACCCGCGCCGAGGTCGACTCCGTCCTCGCCATGGAGACCTATGACACGGCCCCCTGGAACAGCGCCTCCGACGGCTTCCGCAACCACCTGGAGGGCTGGCGCGGGGTGAACCTCCACAACCGCGTCCACGTCTGGGTCGGCGGCCAGATGGCCACCGGCGTCTCGCCCAACGACCCCGTCTTCTGGCTGCACCACGCCTTCGTCGACAAGCTGTGGGCCGACTGGCAGGCCCGCCACCCCGGCTCGCCCTACCTGCCGGCCGCGGGCACCCGGAACGTCGTGGACCTCCGCGACACCATGCGCCCGTGGAACGACGTGACCCCGGCGGACATGCTGGACCACACGCCCCACTACACCTTCGACACGGCGGCCTGACGGCCCCGGACCGCCTCCCCGCCCGGGTGCCCCGCACGGGCACCCGGGCATTTGCCCACATCAACGGATGATCGAGGGGAAAAGGAGGAATCGGGAGGCCGCGCTCCGGGTACCCGGGTCTTCGCAGGCCGGGAGGCGCGCACGACCCGTGTCGCGCGCCGTCCACCGGGCCGCACCCGAGGGAACCAGGAGGACACGTGACCCGGCAAGAGGCGGCGCAGAACCCGCACGGGCAGCAGGACGAACCGGACCCGAACCGGTGGAAGGCGCTCGGCGTCTGCCTCGTGGCGGGGTTCATGACCCTGCTCGACGTGTCGATCGTGAACGTCGCGCTGCCCTCGATCCGCTCCGGCCTCGACACCCCGGAGTCGGACCTCCAGTGGGTGCTCTCCGGGTACGCGCTCGCCTTCGGGCTCTTCCTCATCCCGGCCGGACGCCTCGGCGACGCGCGCGGCCGGCGCAGCGTCTTCATCGTCGGCCTCGCGCTCTTCACGCTCGCCTCGGCCTCCTGCGGAGCCGCCCAGACGAGCACCTGGCTGGTGGTCTCGCGGCTGGCCCAGGGAGTGGCCGGCGGCCTCGTCTCGCCCCAGATCTCCGCGCTCATCCAGCAGATGTTCCGGGGCTCCGAGCGCGGCCGGGCCTTCGGCATGTTCGGCACCGTCGTCGGCATCTCCACTGCCGTCGGCCCCCTCCTCGGCGGCCTCCTGATCCAGACGGCGGGCCCCGAGGAGGGCTGGCGCTGGGTCTTCTACGTCAACCTCCCGATCGGGGTCGTGTGCCTGCTGCTCGCCCGGCGCCTGCTCCCCGACACCCCGAACGCCGAGCCGGTACGGCTCCGCCGCCTCGACCCGGTCGGCGTGCTGCTGCTCGGCGCGGCCGTGCTCGCCCTGCTGCTGCCCTTCGTCCAGTCCCAGCAGTGGCCCGGGAACGGCAAGTACCTGCTCGTCCCCGTCTCCGCCCTGCTCCTCGCGGTCTTCGTGTGGTGGGAGCGCCGCTGCGCCCGCTCGGGCAACGAACCCCTCATCGAACTGGAACTCTTCCGGGTCCGGTCCTACTGGCTCGGCTCGCTCCTCATCCTGCTCTACTTCGCGGGCTTCACCTCGATCTTCTTCGTCAGCACGCTCTACCTCCAGAGCGGACTGCACTACACCGCGCTCCAGGCCGGGCTCACCATCACCCCCTTCGCCCTGGGCTCGGGGATCGCGGCCGGGATCGGCGGCCGGCTCGTGGACCGCTTCGGCCGGCCGCTGGTGGTGGCGGGCCTGGCGATGGTGGCGATCGGCCTCGCCGGGACGGCGTTCGCCGTGCACCAGGTGCCCGGCAGGGGAGCGGGCTGGGCCATGCTCGCCCCGCTGCTCCTCGCGGGACTCGGCAGCGGCCTGGTGATCGCCCCGAACCAGACCCTCACCCTCTCCGAGGTGCCGGTGCGCCGCGCGGGCAGCGCCGGCGGCACCCTGCAGACCGGCCAGCGGGTCGGCTCGGCAGTCGGCATCGCCGCGGTCGGCTCCGTCTTCTTCGGCCAGGTCGCCCAGGACGGCTGGGCCACCGCCTACGACCACGGCCTCCTCGTCTCGATCGCCTTCGTCGGGGCCGCGCTCGCCGTCGCCGTCGCCGACGTGGTGGCGGGCCGCCGGGCCGCGGCGCGGGACGAAGCCGCCCCGCACGACGAGCCGGCTTCCCGCGACGGGGCCGCCCCGCGCCGCTGAGCCGGTCGGCCGGGCGCGACCGGCCCGTTCCGTACGACCCGACCGGCCCGTTCCGTACGACCCGGCCGCCCCGCGCCGCCGCTCCCTCCGCCTCCCCCGCAGCGGCGTTATTCGGCCAACATCCTGACGATTTCGGCACCCCGGACAACCGGGCGCCGGATCCCCTCCTCTCACCGCACGGACGCAGCGAGTGCCTCCCGCCGCGCCGGACGGACGTTCCGTCCCGCCGGACCGGGGCCCGCCGTCCGCCCCTTCCCACAGCGTCGAGAACGAGGGACCGATGACCACTACGCGCACCACTCGGCTGCGGCGGCCGCTGCTCGCCGGCACCACGGCCGTCGCCGCCATGGCCGTGACGGCCGGCTTCATGGCCGCCTCGCCGGAGCAGGCGACGGCCGCGACCGGGCCGAAGCTGAGCCTCGTCGCGGCGACCGGCTCGGTCACGCTCACCTCCTGGAAGGAGGAGCCGGGCGTCTACCTGGACCTGGGCACCTACCTGACCGCGGAGGGGACGCCGCTGGAGCTCAAGGTGACCCGGAAGTCCTACAAGGACCCGGTCGTCGTCACCCAGACCGTGTACGAGGGCGGCAAGGCCAAGGCCAAGGTGCTGCCCCAGGGCACCGTGAAGGACTTCTCCGGGCTGCCCGGCTTCGCCGAGATCACCCTCACCGACAAGGCGGGCAAGAAGGTCGTCAGCCGTACGGAGAGCTTCTGCCCGAACAACGCCAGCGGACGGATCCGGCCCGACGCGCCCTCCACCTCGAAGTATCCGGAGAGCTGCCCCACCAACCCCTTCACCCTCGGCTCCGTGTGGGGCGTCGAGAAGGGGTGGGCCTCCAACACCTACGCCGGTTCCTACACCCAGCCGGTGAAGCTCGCCGCCGGCACGTACACGGCCAGGGTCGGGGTCGCCAAGAAGTACCGGGACCTCTTCGGCATCGCCGACAAGCCCGCGACGGTGAAGGTGACCGTCCAGGAGCGCAGCTGGGAGGAGGGCAACGGACTCGCCGCCGCCCGCTCGGCCGCCGCCGGGGAGCACGCCGGGCACGGCACGGCCGGGGAGCACGCCGGGCACGGCGCCGCCCACCAGGCCCCCGCCGGGCACGCGCACGGACCGGTGAAGCCCGTCCAGGCCGGCGCGCCGGAGACCAGCGGCGCCACCCCCTCGTACAACGTGGGCCACGGACCGCTGAAGGCCGCACCCCCGGCCCTGCCCTGGGCCCTGAAGAAGCAGCAGGCCGCCCTCGCCGGGGCGCAGGGCGCCGACGCGGCCGGGGCGCGGACCGGCGACGCGACCGGGCAGACCGACGGCTCGCGCAAGGCGCCCGCCCTCGTGCCGGCCGCCAAGCGGCCCACCGGCAAGGCCTCCGTCCCGGACGTCCCCAAGCCCGACCTGCGGTCCCTGCCGGCGTACGGCATCACCATCAGCGACGGCACGGAGAACATCCCCGGCAAGGACTACCTCGCCTTCAGCGCCAACGTGTGGAACGCCGGACCGGCCCAGCTCGTGGTGGACGGCTTCCGCTCGCCCGGCAAGGCGAAGATGGACGCCTACCAGTACTTCTACGACGCCAAGGGCAAGCAGGTCGGCTACACCCCGACCGGCACCATGGAGTGGGACCCGCGCCCCGGCCACGTCCACTGGCACTTCACCGACTTCGCCAGCTACCGGCTCCTGAAGGCCGACAAGAAGGAGGCGGTCCGCAGCGGCAAGGAGGCCTTCTGCCTGGCCAACACCGACGCCGTCGACTACACGGTGAAGAACGCCAACTGGCACCCGTTCAACACCGACCTGGCCACCGCCTGCGGCCAGGAGAACTCGATCTCCGTCCGCGAGGTCCTCGACGTCGGCTCCGGCGACACCTACACCCAGGACCTGCCGGGGCAGTCCTTCGACATCACGGACGTGCCCAACGGCACCTACTACATCCAGGTCCTGGCCAACCCGGCCAAGCGGCTGAAGGAGACCAACCTCGACAACAACAGCGCCCTGCGCAAGGTCGTCCTCGGCGGCAAGCCGGGGAAGCGGACCGTGACGGTCCCGGCGCACGACCTGGTGAACGCGAACTGACCGCGGACACCGCGCACGCCGGGGGAGCGGTCACGGGGTGCGGAAGCCCCGGAAGGTCACGTGCCCGCGGCTGGTGAAGCCGAGCCGCTCGTAGAGCGCGATCGCCGCCGTGTTCTTCTCGGCGACGTGCAGGAAGGGGCGCTCGCCCCGGGCCAGGACCCGGTCGGCGAGCGCGCCCACCAGGCGGGCGGCGTGCCCCCGCCCGCGTACCTCGGGATCCGTGCAGACGGCGCTGATCTCGGTCCAGCCCGGCGGCCGGAGCCGTTCGCCCGCCATGGCGACCAGCCGGCCGCCGTCGCGGATCCCGAGGTAGGTGCCGAGTTCGCGGGTGCGCGGCCAGAACGGCCCCGGCTGCGTGCGCGCGATCAGGTCGAGCATCTCGGGCACGTCGGCCGCGCCGAGTTCGACCACACCGGCGGCGTCGGCGCCGGAGGTTTCGCCGCCGGACCAGAGCATCTGCCGGCCTTCGAGCACGAAGACCGGCTCCCAGTCCGGCGGCGGAACGGCCGGACAGCTGAACATGTCGGCGAAGGCGTCACGGCCGAGGAGCCGCGCGAGGTCGGCCCAGTCCGCCGCGTCCGCGTCGGCGGGTATCGCCGAGAAGGTCGCGACCTCCGGCAGGTACGTGGCGGCCCGGCCGTGCCGGCGGCCGAGCTCCGCGTGACGGCCGCGCAGCGACTCGCCCACCGGGTCGTCGAGCACCGCGAGGCCGTCGCCCCCGTCGTTCGTCATCGTCTGTCGCCTTTCCTCGGGACCGCCGCCACTGTTCCACAGGGCCCGGGGAGCGCCGCCGAGGGGTCCGGGATCCGGTCAGCCGGTGCGGTTGTAGATCGCCGTGCCGGGGCAGGCGGTGACGCCGAGGCGGGCGCCGCAGCCGGAGTACTGGGCGGAGCCGTTCCACCACGTCCAGCCGCCGATGGTGCGGCCGTTCAGCCAGGTGTACTGGCCGACGTAGTCGGCGTCGTAGGTGCGCAGGCTCCAGTGCACGTGGGCCCCGGTCGCGGAACCGCCGGCGCAGGTGTCGGTGCCGATGCTGCCGAGCAGGGCGCTGCGGGCGATCGACGTCCCGTTGTAGTAGGTCGTGTTCCGCATGTGGTAGTAGTCCGTGGAGAAGCCGCCGGGGTGGATCACCCGGGTCCAGCCGCCGCCGGCGCCGCACATCGAGGTCGCCGTGCCATCGCGGGAGGAGCGGACCAGACCGCCGGCGTTGCCGCCGGCGAAGTCGAGGGCGCTCCAGTGGCCGGACCCGCTGTCGTGGGCGTGCGGACCGCCGGTCAGGGTCATGTAGTAGTCCGGCATCCAGGGCAGCAGGAGTCCGTTGACGTTGGCCTGGGCCCCGGCGGGCGAGAACTGTTCCGGATGCGCGTCCAGGGGCCGCGTCCGCGTCCGGGGCGCCGCCGCGCGCTCGGCGTACGCCGTCATGGTCCGCCGTTCCGCCGCGCCGACCAGCGGGGACTCGGCCACGTGGTCGGCGAACTCGCGGTCGCCCTCCAGGCCCGAGACCCATCGCCCGTTCTCGCGGTGGGCGAGGTAGAGCCAGCCCTCCGGCGCGCCGTGCCGTGCGCGCGAGGCCTCGACGTAGGCGACGCCGCGGGCCCAGTCGCGCGAGACGGTGCGCACGTCGACGACCACCTTGCGGCCCTCGGCGGCGAGCTTGCCGACGGCGGTCGCCGGGGCGAGGCCCCCGGCGTCGTGGGACCGGGAGAGGACGTCGGCGGAGACGGCGTCCACCAGCGCCGCGCGGTCGGTGCCGAGGCGGTCGGCGACGCCGGCCGGCATCTTCACGGTGACGCCGGCGGACGGCGACCCGGCGACGGTCGCGGAGGCCGCGGTCGTGGCCGGGGCCGAGGGGGGCGTCGGCGCCGAAGGGGCGGCGGCCAGCAGGCCGGTGACGGCGAGGGCGGTGACGGCGATTCTCGCGGGGAGGCCGGAGAGCACGGGCGGTGTTCCTTTCGCGGGGGAGAGGGCCCGCCGGAGGACGGGCGCCGGTGCGGTGCGGTGCCGGTGTGGTGCCGGAGCGAGCGGAAACAGGCGGGAACCCGGGGGAGGCGAGAGCGCGAAGCGCGTCCGCGCACGACATGACCCCCCGCCACTTGTCGTGTACCTGCCCGAGTCTGGCGTTCCTTGTCAACGCGCGTCAACCGTGTCAAGGCGTCGTCATTGATCGGCCCAATGACGGTGGCCGGCCCCGTTCGATCCCCTCGCCGCCGCCGCCGCTGCCACGCGCCGGGCCAGGCGGCGACGGCTCCCTGACGGATCGACAGGTCCGGATCGGGTACGAGCAGTTCCTCGCTCGTCTCGTGGATCCGCCCGAGCCCGTGGCACGAAGGGCAGGCTCCCGCCGCCGTGTTGGGGGAGAAGGCGTCGGAGTCCAGCCGCTCGGCCCCCTCCGGGTAGCGGCCGGCCCGCGAGAACAGCATCCGCAGCGAGTTGGACAGGGTGGTGACCGTGCCGACGGACGAGCGGGCGTTCGGGGACGACCGGCGCTGCTCCAGGGAGACCGCCGGCGGCAGTCCGGTGATCTCGCCGACCGAGGGCGCCCCCACCTGGTGGATCAGCCGCCGCGCGTACGGCGCCACCGACTCGAAGTAGCGCCGCTGCGCCTCGGCGTAGACCGTGCCGAAGGCGAGCGACGACTTGCCGGAGCCGGAGACCCCGGTGAAGACGACGAGCGCGTCCCGGGGGATGTCGACGTCGACCCCCGCGAGATTGTGCTCACGGGCACCGCGGACGCGGACGTACGGATCGTGGGGGCTGTCGTGCATGATCCGATTTTATGCGCTATCCGGTGGTTGCTCCGGTCGGGTGCGGCCGGACGGGCCTTGCGGGAGGGCGCGGCCTGAGGGGCTTTTCGAGCGGGTGCGGCCGGAAGGGTCCTGGGGGAGCGCGCGGGCCGGCCAGGCCTTTCGGGAGGGTGCGGCCGGACGGGCCTCAGGGGAGGGCCCGGGGCGTCAGCCCCACCGCCCGTGCCAGCCGCCGGTACGACGCGCTCAGCGCCTCCCGGTCGTACGTGCTCGTGGTCACCAGGACCTCCTGCGCCCCGGTCTCCCCGACCGCCCGCTCCAGGGCCTCGGCCACCTGCTCCTCCGTGCCGTGCACGTGGCCCCGGAGCCCCGCCTCGTAGAAGCCGCGCTGCTTCTCCGTCATCGCCAGCGCCTCGATCCGCTCCGGCGCGTCGAGCGGCGGGAAGACGCCCCGGGTGCGCGAGTACGCCATCGCCCACGCCTCCGGGACGAGCAGCCGCCGGGCCTCCTCCTCGGTGGCGGCCACCGCGACCGTCCCGGCGACGACCACGTACGGCTCGGCGGCCCACCGGGACGGGCGGAAGCCGGTCCGGTACGCGTCGACGGCGGCCAGCAGCCGGTCCCGGCCGCGCAGGTCGCCGACGACCAGCGGCAGACCGGCCGCCGCCGCGATCGACGCGCCCTCGCCGGTCGCGAGGACGAAGGGCGGGACCCGCAGGCCCTCGGCGGGCCGCGCGTGCACCTGGGGGTGGGCCGTCTGCTCGCCGGTGAACCAGCCGAGGAGTTCGGCGAGCTGCTCCCCGAACCGGTCGGCGTCGTCCTTGTCCCGGCCCAGGGCCCGGCGGACGCCGTCGGTGAAGCCCACCGAGCGGCCGACGCCCATGTCGATCCGGCCGGGGAACAGGGACTCCAGGACGCCGAACTGCTCGGCCACGACCAGGGGGCGGTGGTTCGGGAGCATCACCCCGCCCGTGCCGACGCGGACGGCGGAGGTCGCGGCGGCGACGGCCGCGGCGAGGACCGTGGGCGCCGATCCCGCGACCCCGGGCACCCCGTGGTGCTCCGACACCCAGAAGCGGTGGTAGCCGAGGGCCTCGGCCTCCCGGGCGAGGCGCACGGTCTCGCGCAGCGCGTGGGAGGCGTCCTCGCCCTCCCGGGTGCGGGAGCGGTCGAGGACGGAGAAGCGGACGTCGTCGGGGAAGCTGCTCACGGAGGGTTCAACGCCGTGGAGTGCGAGGGATTCCCGGCCGTCGCGCCGGGAGGCCCCGCCCCGGCCCTCACCCGCTGCTCCGGAGGGGACTCCGCCTCCGGTCTCCGCCCGCTGCCCCGGAGGGGACGCCGCCCCCGGTCTCCACCCCCCGCCCCGGAGGGGACTCCCCCGTTCCCCGGCCGCCCCTCCCGGCGAGTGCCCCGCCTCCTACCCTGGCCCCGTGACACAGGACAACAGGCCCCTCGCCGTCTTCGACCTCGACAACACCCTCGCCGCGACCGCGCACCGCCAGCACTTCCTGGAGCGGAGGCCCAAGGACTGGAGCGCGTTCTTCGCGGCGGCGCCCGACGACCCGCCGCTGGAGGAGGGCGTCGCGCTGTGCCGCGAGGCGGCCGGGGAGTGCGAGGTCGTCTACCTCACCGGGCGGCCGGAGCGGTGCCGCCGCGCGACCGTGGACTGGCTGGCGGAGCAGGGGCTTCCCGCCGGGCCGGTCCACATGCGGCGCGACCGCGACTTCCGGCCGGCCCGGGTGACCAAGGTGGAGGTCCTGCGCCGGCTCGCAGCCGACCGGACGGTGCGGATGCTGGTCGACGACGACGCGCAGGTCTGCGACGCGGCGGAGGCCGCCGGGTTCACCGTCGTACGGGCCCGCTGGGCGGCCCCCTCCGAGGCGCTGAGGGAGGCGCAGGAGGAGGAGGGCCGGACCTGACGCCGCCGCGGCGGAGCCGGGTCCCGGGACCTCACGGCCTTCCGGACCCGACGGGTCCGGAA
>NZ_JBSHHY010000068.1:0-19512 GCF_053618675.1 Streptomyces sp. NPDC055632
CTCTATTCTTAGTTTTCTCGTGGGATCGGATTTGTTTTTAAGACTCAGGTGTGGCCCCCACCGTCCGGTGGGGGCCACTCGACGTACAGGCGGGTGCCCTGGGAGGGCAGGCGGTTACAGCAGGCCGAGCTTCTCCTCGATGCTCTTGACGATGCCCAGGGCCGCGCCGAAGCTGACGCCGGAGCAGCCCACGCCCACGAGCGGGGTGCCGCCGAGGTGACGGGTGATCATGTAGGCGACGAGGGCGGCGATGACGCCCGACAGGACGGCGATGACGATCGCCATGACCTTCTCGGTCTTCGTCGGTTCCCGGGTGGACGAGTTCGTGGACATCGGCGGCGTTTCCTCTCTGGTCCCCTGCCCCCGCATCCGGACGGTTGGATGCGGGTGGCTGTGCGGAGCGGCTTGATTCGAGGAGACAGCGCCGGCCGGGACGTCTTCCAGCGAAGATCGTTCCGGTATTTTTCTGCGCTCTCGTGAATGACGTTCACCGAGGTCAGCGGCGCATGCGCACGACAGGTGCACAAGATCGACATGACCGCGTATAGGCCACTGAACGCGACATCCAGGTCATCTTGGCCGTCGGAGGTGCTTAACTCTCGGCACGAGTCGTGAAAGGGGCGGCGTACATGGCCACATGGCGGGAGCAGTTAGACCGGGCGCAGGGCTGGAAGGAGTACCGGCAGGCGCTGCGCACCCTGCGGGAGACCGCGGGAATCCCCTTCGACAAACTTCCCGAGCGAAGCCGGGACATAGCCAGGCGCCACCCGCACCTTCGCTCCTACGACAGCACCAACACCTTCAGCCAGCTCCTCGACAAGCGGCTGCCCGACACCCAGCCGGAGTGGCACAAGGTCGAACTCGTCGTACGCATCTGCGCCGAACACCACGGCGTCGAGAACACCACCGCGCTCGTGCAGAAGTGGGCGGACGCCTACCGCCGGTGCGGGGGAGACCCCGGAGAGCGGTTCCCGCCCCGGCCCCACGGTGATTCCGCCCCGGCCGCACCGCTCGCGAGCGTTCCGGACCGGACCGAAGCCCGCTCCGACGAGAGGGAACATCCACCCACTCTCCAGCCTGCACCACCGGACCCGGACCCGGACCCGGACCCCGTCCCCGACGGGCGGCCGCGGCGGCCGTCGAAGCCGGTCCTGGTAACCGCCGCGGCCCTGGTGCTCGTCCTGATGGTCCTCGGCTCGATGAAGCTGGGCTCGCTCTTCACCGACGGCGACAACACCACGCCGCCCTCCGACAAGGCCGCCACCCCCACGCCCACGGGCGGCGTGACCGGCCAGCCCTCCGCGCCGCTCACCTCCTCCGCCTCCCCGAGCACCGGCGGCGCCACGGAGCAGAGCACGCCGACGACCACCTCCCCGCCCGGCTCCTCGGGAGTCGACGCGACCTTCGCCTGGTCCAACGACGGCGGAGGCGGCGGATCGCAGTCCGACATCGTCAAGGTCGCCTCCACCTACCGCAACGGCGAAGACCCCGGCCAGACCTGGGCCTTCAACCGCGGGGACACCCTCGTCGTGCAGTGCCAGGTCACCGGCGGCCGACCCATCGAGGCCGGAACCGCCTACCCCGGCCCCGCCGGAGCCAAGGAACGAGGCCCCCAGGGCATCTGGTACCGGATGACCAGCCCCGTCCAGGCCTGGGCACCGGCCGTGTACGTCGACACCGGCCGCGACTCCCTGCCCGCCTGCTGAACCAGCCGCCGTCCGTACCGCTTCGCCCTCACGATCAGGAGCGTTCCGTGGCACCCGACCCCCAGACCCGTCCCACCGGGCCCCGCCCGCGCAAGACCGCGCTCAAGACGGCGGCGATCACCGCGCTCGTGGTCGCCGCCGCCGGCATCGGCTACCTCGCCGCCCGCCCCGGCCCCACCACGAACGACAAGGCCACCGTCGAGATGGCCACCAACCCCTCCAAGCAGCCCCACCCGGAGATCACCCGCACCACGGGCCTGAGCAAGGTGAAGACCGACACCCCCGGCACACCGGTCAAGATCCGCCCCTGCCCCGGCCCCAATCCCTACGGCACCAACGACTGTCCCGAATCCGCCGTGGCCTACCTCCCCGACGGCGCGTCCGTACAGATGTGGTGCTGGACCGACTCCTACGCACCCAAGGGCTACCCGGCGTCCCATAAGCGCTGGTTCTACGTCATCCAGGCCGAAGGCAGCCCCGAACCCGGCGCGGAGGGCTACATCTACTCCGCGCTCATCCCCGTCACCGAACAGATCCGCACCCCTGTCTGCACCACCCAGCGGCTGCTCGACCTCCACCCCCTGCCCCCGGCACCACCCGACCCCACACCCGAACCGTCCCCCTCCACCACACCCGGGCCGCCCCCCACCCCTACTGCCGCACCGCCGCCGACTACTTCCACCCAGGCTCCGCCGCCGACCACTCCAGCCCCGCCGCCCCCGACCCGCACCCAAACGAGCGAGCCCCCACCTCCGCCTCCGCCGGTCAAGCACACGGTGCGCGAGCAGAGCGGCAGCCACGGCTCCCCGACCTTCGAAAACCCCCACGGAGCCAAAGGCCCCGGCACCCGGATCCCCAAGAACACCTGGGTCGACGTCGAATGCCGCGTCCACGCACCCGAGATCAAAACCGCCAATCCCGACGGCTGGTGGTACCGCATCGCCACCAGCCCCTGGAAGGGCTACTACGCCGTCGCCAACACCTTCATGAACGGAGACACCCCCGGCCAGCAGCCACCCACCAACACCGACTGGAACGTTCCCATCTGCTGACACCACCACCAGCAGACCGCCGATCACGCCCGGCACCGTCCTTGCCGAGCACGGCCTGCGCCACTGACAGGTTCTCGGCAGCCGAACGGCCCGCACCACCTGGTGCGGGCCGTTCGGCCATGGGAAGGGCCGGGGACGGGCAGGGCTATCGGTCGTGGTTCAGGAGTCGTCGGGTCCGGCGCGGACGACGAGGGCGATCAGGACGAGCAGGACGGTGGCGAGCTTGATGACGTCGGCGGCGGGCCAGCCGGCGTTGACGGCGAGGACGAGGACGGCGACGACGGCGTAGGGCCAGGTCTTGCGGGTGGGCTTGGGCGGGCGGGGAACCGGCATAGGAGACACCTCCGAGAACTTGGGCCGTTTGGGTGACTCCAATGTGACGGGGCGTGAGATTGTTCGGTGGGCCGGGCTGTGTCACCGCAGGTGGCGGGCCGGTTTTCGTGGACAACCGCCTGTTGTCCGTAGGCGGAGCGGTGAGGGAGGCGCGGTTATGGCACGACCGTTGAGTGATCTGAAGGGACGTACGGAGCAGGCTGACGACCTGGCCCTGTGGGTACGCAAGGTCACCAACGGGGTTCTGGTGCGGGAGCTGGAGAAGTTGTTTCCCTACTCCAAGACGTCGTGGACCGGGCTGCGCAACGGAACCCGCCTTCCTGACGAGGAGCTCGTGGACGACCTCGTCGACAAGCTGATCCGTGAGCCCCGCCTGCGCGAATCACTCCGCAAGGAAGGGCACACGCTGCGCCGCGCGGCGGAGGAGGCGGAGGAGGACCTGAAAGCCGGCCGCCCCCTCCCCGCCCGGGTCCCCGAGAAGCGTTCGGAAGCCACCACCGCGCTCCTGCGCCTGGACGACGCCCGGCTGCAGCAGCTCGAGGCCATGCGGCGTCTGGCCACGTCCGAGAAACGGTGCGTGCAGTTGGAGGGCATGGTGTCCGTCCTGCAGGACCAGTGCGTCCAGCTGCGTGCCGAACGCGACCGCGCCCGGCAGGAAGCACGGGCAGAGGTCGAACAGCTCCAGCGCGCCCTGGAACGCTCCCAGGAACTCCACCAGCAGGCCGACGCCCAGCTCGCCCACGCCCGCCGCGCGGCCGGCCACGCCTATGAACTGCGCGTGGTGGCCGAGGAGAAGGCCTCGGAGGCCAAGGCTGCGGCCCGCCACGCCCTGGACGACGAACCGGACACCGCCGGCACCCTTCTTCCTCCGGAAGCCCTCGAACCGGTCCTGCCTCCTTTGGACCGCATGGCCGACGCCCTGGACCAGGCTGCCGCCGAGCTTGCCGAACAGGACCAGGAACTCGACGAACTCCGCGAAGACCTCGGCCTGCACCACCGCCCCACGGACACCACCGGGCCTGTTGTCGTCCAGGGGACAGTCGTCGCCCATGTTGCGGCAGTCTCCGAGACGGACGAATCCATTTCCGTGGCCGCTGCGGACCACCGCCTCGCCACCGACGCCCCCGTTACCGCGCAGGACGTCTCCCCGGCGTCGGTCGCGGTTGTCCCGGACAACGCAGCCGGCCGCAAGGACAACGTCCTGACCAGGATCTTCTCCAGCTACAAGCAGCGACCTCCTATCTCCTTGCTGTCCGACACAGACACCCTGAGCGAGCTCAGTCGATCGCTACGGCGTTTGCGCGCCAGAGCAGGACGTGATGTCTGGACCTGGGAGCGGATGGCGCAGGCTGTCTGGGGAGACGCAGAGGCTGCGGAGCGACACGGTGAGATCGATGCGTGGTTTGCCGGCGGGAAACTCCCTCTTCCCCGGTCCGATTTCCTCGTCCTGGTGACCGCTTTGGGGGCGGACGAAGAGGAGCGGGCCGCGTTCCTGGCCGCTCACGAGCGCACTGAGGCCTTCCTCGAAAGTACGGTCCGTCGCTGGCTCGTTATTACGGTATGGGTGCTGGCTGCCCTCTCCGCTTCGGTGACGTCACTTGCCGCGACTGCTGTCAAAATCACGCACTCTGCGGCTCCCAACCCACAGGTCGGAGGGATCGTGATAGCGGGCCTCTTCCTTGTGGTGATCGGGGATGTTCTGGTGTGGATTCTCAGCAAGGAGCCGTTCGTGCGGACCGTGCAGTTCCTTGCGGTCATTCTTGGAACCTGGATCGTGTGCGTTGTGCTGACCTATCTGCTCGGTACTGCCGTCGGCCTGGGTCTTGCCGATGTCATCGGCCTCCTGTGAGACACCACCGGCCCGGCCCCGTCCCCCTTCCGGCACCGCAGTTCCCGGCCGCCCTTCCCGCTGCGGGCTGTGGCCGGTGTCCCCGGGGTGCCGTGTGGGTGGGGTGTCCGGCCCGGATCGCTGTACGCCGTTGTCGGCGATCCGGGCGGGAGACGGGGTCAGTCGCCGATCTTGTTGAGCAGGTGGCTGACCACGGCGCGGGCGGCGCCGGAGACGGCCGCGCCGATCAGGGCGAGGGCGATCTTGATGCGGGACGTGCCGGGACGGCCGGTCCTGCGCTGGTTCATCGGGCCTCCTGGAGCCTTGGGCCCGCCGTCTCGTCCGTGGGGTCCGAGGGTGGGCCTGCTTCACCAACTCGCTTTGTGCGGTGGTGAAATAACCTTTGCGTGTCCGGCCGGTTTCCGACCGTGAGGACGGGGTTGTCCAGGGGCAACACGGCTCACGCGGGGGTTGTCTCCGGGTAAACAGGGGGAGGGCGTATGCCGCCGCGAGGCAGGGTGGGCAGGCCGTGGGGTCCGCTGCAGGGCGAGACCGTGGAGATCAACGAGGTCGCCACGCTGCTGCGGCAGTGGCTCGACAAGGCCGGGATGAACGTCAAAGCGCTCCACGCGGAGCTGACCGAGGACCACTTCCCCCCGGCTGAGGGAACGGATCGGAAAGCCTCCCGGGTTCCCGCTCAGGGCAGACTGTACGACCACCTGTCCGGCCGGATCCTGACCCTGGACATGGCCAGGGCGGTCATCGACGTCACCACCGACGACGCCGCCATGGAACAGGCCCGCCTCGCGCAGGTCGCGGACCTCTTCAAGAAAATCGAGCAGGACCCCACACCGGCGATCGTCCCCGGCGCCGTCTACGGGGAGCTGCAGAAGGCCAGGAAGGGTCTTGCGCGTGCCCAGAGCGAGATCGACACGCTCCGCCGCGCCCAGCGACTGAGTGACCAGGCCAGCCTGGAAGCCCAGGCCATCGCCACCCGGATGTACATCCAGCTCAACGAGATGCGCAACCGCATCGAGACCCTGACCCGCGAGCGCGACCAGCTCAAATCCCAGCTGGCCTCCCAACCCGCCCACCAGGTAGAGCTGAACGCCCTGCAGACGCGTCTCGAGCGTGCCCAGAACAATGAGCAGGCCACCGCCGAGACGCTCAAGCGCGCAGAGGAGGACGGCCGGGAGGCCCGCAGGGTCGCCGACGAAGCGACACGGCTGCTGCTGGAGAAGGAACAGGAGATCATCCGGCTGCGTGAGCAGGCGGCCGAGACGATCACGCTCGAGGACACACCACCGCCGACCGAGCCCCGCCCGGAACCGGAGCCGACACCTGAGCCCCTCGCACACGACGTCGATGTCGATGTCGAGGACACTGCCAAGATCGAGGTCGAGATCGCCCGCGAGCGCCTGGACCACAACCGGGGCGCGATGGTGGACGAGGCCCGCAAGGAGATCGGCCTCATCACCCCCGCGGATGCGAAGCTGATCGAGGGCGAGGTCGTTCCGCAACCCCGCCAGGAGTTGTTCCCCGACAACTCCCACAATCCCCCCACCAGCCAGAACGAGCCGACACCACCTCCGGCAGCCGTCCCCTCCCACGCCCCGGTACACCAGGCCGGCCCTGCGCGACCCCCCACGCCCCGGCGCCGCGAGAGGCGGCCGCCGACCAGCGACCAGCCTCTGACACCTTCGCAGAAGCGGATCACCCTGGCCGTGATCTACGGCGCCGTCGTGCTGTGTTCGTTCAGCGCGAGCGGCGCCCTGCTGGCCCTGCCCCAGATCAGTAACGACCTGGCCCTGACGCCGAACGGCATGCAGTGGGTGATCACCGGTGACCTGGCCGGGCTCGCCGCCGGACTGCTGTGGAGCCGTCCCGCCCAGGCCCGCGCCACCCGCAAACGCCTCTTCTGCCTCGGCGCCCTGGCCCTCATCGCGGGGTGCGTGCTGGCCGTGGCCCCCTGGGGAGCGGGAACGGTCTGGCTGGCAGCCGGCCGCGTCCTGCAAGGACTGGGCCAAGGACTGCTCCTGGCCTCTTTCCTGCCACTGCTGGAGACCGCCTCATACAGCCGTGCAAGAGACACAAGAGGCGAGGGAGAAGGCGTCTGGCAGGGAGAGGCCTTCGGCCGCAAGGTATGGAGCTCCTACGCGACCGCATTCACCGTCGCAGGCCTGGGATCAGGCCTCGCGGCCGGGGCGCTGGCGCAGCACTGGGGCTGGCAGTGGATCTTTTACGGACCTGCCTGGATGGGCGGCGCGTTGTTCGTCGCGGGCTTCTTCTTCCTGCCGACCGACCCCTACCAGCGCGGGCAGACCACTTTCGGCATCGGGTCGTTCACCATCCCCATGCGTCGTACGACGCGGAACGACCTGGAAGCCACCGCCCTGCATCTTGCAGCCCTGCTTGCCTTCCTCTTCGGCACCGGACAGGCCATCACCCGCCCCTGGCACTCGCCGTTCGTCCTCGGCCCGGTACTCATCGGCATCTACCTCGCCCGGATCGCCGGCGCCCCGGGATCCCCCGACGAAGAACGCTACGGCCCCTCCTCATCGTCCTCAGGGAACGTCTCCCAGCGCCTGGTGGTCATCTTCGACGCGCAGGTCCTTTACACCGCCCCCGTCTACCTGGTGCTCTGCCTGCACGACGCGCTGGGCTTCGACGTCTTCACCATCGCGGCACTGATGAGCGCGGTCCTCGTCCCGCAGCCCGCGGCGGGGCGGCTCGCCCGCGGGCTCACTCTCCCGGGCCGTCGGCTGGCCCATGGCGCCGGCCTGCTCTGCGCGGGCGGCGGACTGCTGCTGATGTCCCACACCAGCACGGTGAATGTCGCCTGGACAGATCCTCTGGTGCCCCTGCTCATGGTCGGCGCCGGCTCCATGGCCATCCGCATGGGGCACTCACCGGCCGCGCTGGCCTTCCCTCAGAGTCTCTGGTCAACGGCGTACACAGCAGGAGCCGTAGGGGTGGTGAACGCCGTCCTCCTCCTGGGCTGGCTGATGGCCGACCATCGGCGCAGCAGCGTGGCGGCGACCGATCAGCAGATCTTCGCCCAGGCGTACGGCGGTGTCTTCCTCGCCGCAGCGGTATGCGCGGCCATCGCGGCCCTCCTCATCGCCGTATTTCCCGCAGCCTCGGGAGCCGAGCCGCGGCGATGGCCCGCCTTCGTCGACTTCTTCCTCAACATCACCGGGTCCGTCCTCTATCTGCTGTTCGCTTTGCTCCCGGCATGCATGGCGGCTATCGCCGCCTCCGGTTTCCGGCAAGCTCTGAACACCAGCCCGGAACCGGATCTCAGCTTCCTCATCCTCTACGTCCTGCTGGCCCTCGTCGCCCTCGTCCTGGCCACCTACGTTCTGGTCAGCAGGATCGTGAGGGAACGCGGTGATGCGATGCCCGGGAAGGAGTGGAGCCGCTACACCGACGTGCTGACCCGCACGGCCCGCGTCGGAGCGGTCGCGGGAATCCCCCTGGGTATGTTCGTGAACGCTGCACCCTTGGCAACCACAGGCCTCTGGTTCGCCGACCTGGTCGGCCTGCTCTGACCCATTCCTCCTGCTGCCCTCTTCGGGAGGATGCCGCGGCTGCCGACGGACGTGGCGAGCCGGCTGTTCCTGCGAGAGCGTCTGGGTGGGTGCAGCCGGAAGGGCAGGAGGGGGGCGCCGCGGCCAAGCGGCGACCACCCACCCTGTTTCCTGCTTCGGCCGCCTGCCAAGGCGGCCATCTCGGCCCGTGAGTTGTTGGAGGCGGCAGCAATTCAGGGCGCGCCGGCCCACCTCGTGGACTTGCCACGAGGTGAGTCACGGAGACCAACCATGACGCTTACTGAATGATCACGGCGGGCCAAACCCAGGACATCACACGGGCCAATCTGCTGCCGGCCGGGTGGGAGTTCTGCTCGACCGCGGCCCGCTCGGTCGCGAAGATCAGGTCCCGTAGCGCGGTCCGCAGGCCCTCGACGTGCGTCTCCTTCGCGGCGAGCTGGGTGCGCAGGTGCCCGGCCTCGGCAGCGGCCAGCGCCGCCCGGTGACGCGCCTCGGCGTGCCTGCGGCGTTCGCGCTCCAGCTCCGCCCGCAGCACGGCGACGTCCTCGCCCACTGTCCCGGCCGCCGCCGGCCCCGCGGTCTCGGCGGCCGGTCCGGCGGAGGCCGCATCCTCGGGCGGGGTCGGCGCGTCCAGTCGGAAGCCCGCCGCCAGGAGCGCCTCGACGGGGATCAGCCAGCCGCGCTCCTCGTCCTGCACACATCCGGGCAGTTCGCCGGCCTCGCGGCGGCGGCGGATCGTGGAACGGCTGACCCCGCACGCCGACGCGGCCTCGCCCTGGGACAACAGGGGGCGGGGAGTGGTGCTCATGCGCTCATCCTGCCCGCCCCGGCGGGCCCGCCGGGGCGGGCTCCGTGGTGAGTCCGGTGGTAAGTGCCGTGGCAAGCGCCGGGCCGCGCCCCAGCCGGGTCCGGGCCGTTTTTCCCTCCCACGCGGGTTTTCGATGTTTTCCCTGATCAGGCCCGTCATTCGGGCCGTCATCGGGATGTCATCAGCTGTCATCCGATGACAATCCGATGCAGCCGGATGACGGGTCTGTGCTACCTCGATGACACCCCGGATGACGGGCCCGGGGCGCCCGCCGGCCTTCGGGTACCGGTACTCCCGCGCCCTGGAGTCCGGCCCTGGGCAAGCCGCTTGACAGGCTTGCCCACCGGCGGTGTCCACTGCTGACCGAGGCTTGCCCAGTGACGCCCCGGGCTTGCCCACGGGCCGGGCAAGCCTCCCCGGCAAGCCCCCTCGCCCGCGGCCCGGATCCGAGCCGGGAGGGTTGCACCGGAGGGTGCCCGGAGGGTTGCACATAGAGGCGCACTAGGCGTTGCACCGCAGGTGTGACCGGAGGTGTGAACCCCCGTTTTCCGAGTCCGGGCATCATGCCTGATCAGACCCCGTGGGCAGGCCTGTTCCCCACGACGACACCTCCGACCGTGTGAGGTCTTATAAAAGACCGGTGGCGCTGGGCGCCGGCCGGTCCTCGCACGTTCTGCCCCCGCGGGCCCGTCGGGTTCGGGATCCTCGATGGATGAGCTGCCGCACGGTGACGCGTTCTTCCTCACGAGCCTTGAGCTCCGGACACGGCGTGCGCCCGTGCGGTCTGGCGGTGCCGCGCAGGGCTGATGAGGTGGCGGGCCTTGGAGCCCTGGAATTAGTGCGCCGTGCGGCCCCGCGTGCTCGTGTTCGAGAACGGCACTGGAGAAGGGGCGGGATCCATGGACGTGTTCTGCGGGATCGACTGGGCGGAGGGACACCACGACGTAGCGCTCATCGACGACACCGGCCAGATGCTGGCCAAGTGCCGCATCGGCGACGACCTGGACGGCTACCGCCTGCTGCTGGACCTCCTGGCCGAGTACGGGGACACCGCCGAGGCGCCGATCCCGGTGGCGATCGAGACCAGCCGCGGCATGCTGGTCGCCACGCTGAGGCAAGGGCCTCAGCAGGTCTTCGCGGTCAACCCGATGGCAGCCTCCCGCTACCGCGACCGCCACGGGGTGAGCCGCAAGAAGTCCGACCCAGGCGACGCGCTCGTGCTCGCCAACATCATCCGCACGGACATGCCCATGCACCGGCCGCTGGCCGCCGACACCGAACTGGCCCAAACCGTGGCCGTTCTGGCCCGAGCCCAGCAGGACGCTGTCTGGAGCCGGCAGCAGCTCTGCAACCAGCTTCGTTCCCTGCTGCGTGAGTACTTTCCGGCGTTCCTGGAGGCGTTCAAGGACAAGCAGGGCGGTCTGGCCCGCCCGGACGCCCACCGGATCCTGGCGGTGGCACCGACGCCCGCGCTGGCCGCCAAGCTGCCGCTCTGGCGCCTGACGGCCATGATGAAACGGGCCGGCCGCCGCAGGAACATCGAGGCCGACGCCGAGCGACTGCAGCAGCTCTTCCGCCGCGAAGCCCCGCACCACGTCCCGCTGGTCGAAGACGCGATGGGCAAGCAGGCCGCGGCCCTGCTCCTGCAGCTGGACGCCGCCTGCGAAGCAGTCGCCGATCTCGGCGAAGCCACGGAGGAAGCCTTCCGAGCCCATCCCGACGCCACGATCATGCTGAGCTTCCCCGGCATCGGCTCCCAGATCGGCGCACGGATCCTCGCGGAGATCGGCGACGACCGCACCCGGTTCGCCACCGCCGGAGGACTGAAGGCATATGCGGGCGCGGCCCCCATCACCCGCGCCTCCGGCAAGCGCCACTACGTCGGACGCCGGTTCGTCAAGAACAACCGGCTCAACCACGTCGGCCACCTCTGGGCCTTCGCCTCACTCGGCGGCTCGGCTGGCGCAGACGCCCACTACCGGCGCCGACGGAGCACGGGGGACTGGCACATGCAGGCTCTGAGGCACCTGTTCAACCGCATGCTCGGCCAACTCCATCACTGCCTCTTGGCACGGGTCCCGTTTGATGAAGCGATCGCTTTCCCGGCAGTGCCCCCACTGGTAGGGACAGCCATCGCGTGAAGCAGAACGGGGCAGCTTGTCCCGGGGCGGTGGGGGAGACGATCATTCGGTCATGAGACCCGAAGTGCAGACGTTCGTTGCCGACGGACCGCTTCCCGACTGGGACGCGAGCGAGGAAGACATCGACCGGCGTGAACGCCAGCTGACGGCGATCTCCCGCCCCGTCACGTCCGAAGAGGCAGCCGCCCTGGCCACCTGCTTCGGCCCCGACGACTGCTACGGCGTCGCCTGGACGCTCGTGCACCTGATCGAGACGGCCCCCAATCCGGTGCCACCGTGGGAGGATCCGGGTCCCGAAGCTGGCGACTGGGCAGAGGTTCTGCGCGGCCGATGGGGCGGCGGACCCCCTGCCGCTTGACGGCTTAACTACATGAGGTGTCTTTCTCCGCGACAGTCGGAGGAAGAGGCCAGGTGCTCACGGGCCGGGTGGGCGGCGCTCCGCCCTCCGTGGTGAGTAGAGCCGACCCCGCTCACCATCAGGGCCCGTGGTGAGCGCCATCTGTGAGCCTCACAGACCGTTTTCCCAGGTGGAAGCGCATCTGTGTGACTGTGAGGGACTTTCCACGAGGCCCGGCGCCGGGGCCGCGGCTGTCCTCTGAGAGGTGATCTTGACTGATTGCCAAATGATCTTGACTGCCATTGCGGGCCGTTCGCACCGGGCACGCCGACCAGGCGTGCCTGGGTCGACGCGCCGGGCGAGGCTGGCGTCAGGTCTTGCTCGACACCACGTGCACGTTGTCGAGATGGAGGCGCAGCGCCCCGTCGGTCGGACAGCGCAGGCCGACCGACAGGCGGCAGACCCGGCCGTCCGCGGCAAGGGCAAAAGCGACCGCCATCTGAAACACGTCGTGGTCGGCGGGGCATGCCGGGTCCGCCGATTCGTGGAAGTCCTCGCGCGGCCAGGGCAGTGGGGAAACGGACGGCGCGAGCTCCCAGGCGGATTCCTCTGCATGGACCTCCCCGTCCACTATGCCGGCCGGCAGACAGCAGCCCACGCAGAAGCACTCGTCTCCGGCCACTTCGAACTGGTCCCAGTCGCACCATCTGCAGACGAAGGTCGTGATCACAACCTGCCCGAGCGGCTCCCGGAGGACAGTCCGGCCCAGCAATGACAACAGGCCGTCGTCTTCCGCCATCGCCTCGCCCGCCGATCCGGTACCCCACACGCCTCCGCCTGCCATGACAGTGATCCTTGCACGACCAGGGACGGACAGCCCCACGCGCCAGGCCTCTCTGCCACCAGTCAAGATCACGCGGCAATCGGTCAAGGTCGCGTGTCAGAGGACAGTGGCCGGGGCGGACAGGGTCCGCTCAGCCCGTGCCGATATGGCGTGCACGGATCAGGCCCTGTGCCCAGATGCGCTCTGGGGCGCAGTACCACCGGGCCGCCTCAACTTCACCCCCACCCGGCGTCGTGCGTTTTGCCAGGTCCCGGTCCCCGCTCTGTCTCGGCCCCGGTCCGAAAGAGACCGCCAGTCGTGCACGCCCCTGCCGCGAAGAGGGCCGGACGGCATCCGGTCCGGCGGGCGGAACGAACACCCGTGCCATCGCGCGGGACGACCCCCCCAGGCACGTCCTGCGCCCCAGACCGGGCGTAGGCCTGACCGCGGCCCGACTTTTCAGGGGCGCGCGGCGGTGAAAGTGCGCCGTGCGGTGCCCGCGAACTCCGCACGATCATCGAAGAGCTTGACGCCTTCATGGGACCGCCCGCCCCAGCTACAGACCGCCAAAGATAAAGAACAAGCTTAGGAAGTGGCGGCCGAGGTGCGTGTCGCCGCCGGGGTCGTTATCCCTGCTCCTCGACATCGGTCACTTTGGCGGTGAGCTTGACGCCTTTGCTGGTAGTGGAGACGACAGTCTCCCTGAAGGTAAGGGAGGTTTGGTCGGACAGCTCCATTGTCTGGATGACGGCTCCGTCCCGCAGCGTCCGCTGTTTCTCTAGTTGGTCGGCTATCGGCATCTCCACGGCAGGCACCCGCTCACGCCGCCTCGGCCACGCCCGTCACAGCGGCCATGACGTCCTCGTGGCTCTTCGGCGCCATCCTGGCCTCGACCAGCTCAGGGCCCCGCTCAGGCTTGGCCCAGTACGGGTGCGTGGACACCGCGACCGACAGCTTCCGCACGAGATCCCACAGTCGCTTTTCCTCGGCGGCCTGCTCCGGGGTGTAGCCGGGGGACGCCTCACGCCCGCCGGTCACCTCCCCGGTATGCGGATGCACAGCGCCGGTCCAGTCCTGCAGGGGCTCCACCGACCACGGCAGGGCACGGCACAGCGCCTGGTACTCGGCGCGGGCTTGATGAAGCCGGGCCTGGAGGCTCTTCAAGTCCTCGGGGAAGCCGTACGGGTCCTTCTTCGCAGTGCCGTTGTCGCTCACATCAGAAACGTACCTCTGTTCGATTTCTGGAAGCCAGCCGCCACGCACCATCAGACCGCGTGACCACCCTCCAGCGAACTTGAACCAGTCGCCCGACGACACTCCGCCTGCGGGCCGGACAGGCGGCATGTGGCCGCCTCTCGGCCCCCACGCCCCCGCCCCCTCGGGGTCCAGATGCGGCGCGCACGGGGTCCCCGCGGGTCAGTCCGTGGACGATCACGGCGAGGGCGCCCACCGAGAGGTGGGCGGTGGGGTGGCCGTGGCTCCGTGCGGCGCACTCCACGGCGAGAGAAAGACGCCGGCGTCCGGCCACGCCTGCGTCATGTGGACCTCGCGCAATGGGTCGGTGAGGTCGGGGAAGCGTCCCTTGCGGCGGGCTCGCCGACCGGTGGGCGACGGCCGCAGCGGAGCAGTCGACGCAGGATGCCGGTCAGCCCGGCGTACGGTTGCGCTGCTACCCGGACCTGCGCCAGCAGCTCACCGCGGCCGCCGTGGTCGGCCCGACCATGGAGCCCGACCACGGCCCGGCCCTGACGGTCCGGGCAGCCCGCTGCCGGGCGGACCGGGACCGGGGCCTGCGCACCGCGACTGACGCGCTGAACAACCCCGGCCGAACGGCCAGCGGGCGCCCCCACGGCCGGGCGTGGGCGGCGGCGGTGCCGTTCGCGGGCACGTTTCGAAAGCCTTCGAAAGGCTGTCGGGCCGGCGGGCCGCCCCGCGAGACTCCTCGGTACTGGGGCAGGCCGCGACCGGTTCGCGGCCGGAAGGCATCGGGCCCTGGTGACCCACGTATGTCAGGAGCACATCAGTGATGAGGAGAGCGTTCTCCCGACGGCCGGGCCGGATCGGCCGGCGCCGGCTGACGACCACGGCGCTGGCGGGGACGGCCCTCCTCCTCGCCGTCACCGGCTACGTAAGCACCGGGGCACCGGCGGGCGAGGACGGAGCCGCGGCACCAGCGGGGACCGTCGCCGCCACCACCGCCGCTGGGCGGAGCCTGCTGCACGACGCGGAACAGGAGCTCCAGCGCCGGTGCATGACGGCGGCCGGGTTCCGGTACTGGGCCAAGCCCGAGAACCCACTGCCCGAGGCGCGCGACTTCCCGTACGTCGTCGACGACGCGCAGTGGGCCAGGCAGTACGGCTACGGCAGCGTCCTCGAACCGCGAGTCGAGGCGCTCCGCCGCCAGGACCCGAACCGGGTGCACCTCGCCGGCCTGCCCCTGGAACGCCGCCACGCCGCCGTGACCGCCCTCAACGGCACCACCGACGGGCAGGAACTGCGCGCCGAACTGCCCGGCGGCGCGGTCGTGGGACACAACGGCAACGGCTGCCGGGTGACGGCCTGGCGCGCCCTGTACGCAGACGTCGCCGGCTGGTACGCGGCGAACACCCTCGTCGGCAACCTGGGCGGCATCAGGCGGCAGCGGGTCGCCGCCGAACCCGAGTTCGCCGCAGCCGTACGGGCCTGGTCGGCGTGCATGCGCGAACACGGCTTCCCGTACCGGACCCCGCGCGAGGCCAGGGACGCCTTCCTCGGCGGGAAGGGCGCTCCCGACAGGGCCCGTGAGACGCGCGTGGCCGTCCGGGAGGCGCAGTGCGCACACGACAGCGGCCTGGCGGCCGTCGCCCAGCGCCTCGACCACCACCACGACCGGGAACTCCGTCGTGAGCACCGCACCGCCGTGGAGCGGGTGGAGCGGCTCCGGGCCGCCGCCCTGCCGCGGGCGCGTGCCGTACTGGGCCGCTGACCGGCGGTCCGCCACCCCATGGCCCCCGCGCGCACCAGCGCGGGTCGCTCACCCCTGCACCGACAGCCGACATCACACGAGGAGAGTCCATGTCCAAGAACCGCATCACCCACCTCATGGCCACCGCGCTGGCCGCGGCCACGATCGGCCTGTTCCCGGCAGCGGCGCACGCCGAGACCGCGCCGACGGCCGGCACCGCGGTGGCGGCCGGCACCACCACCGCGGCGGCCGACGGCTACCTGTACGCGTGGGAGCACTCGTGGAAGGGCGGGCGACAGGCCACCTGGGCCGACTACAGCGACAACTGGGCCGACCGGAACATGCGCAACCAGGCGTCGTCGGTGCACAACAACGGCTTCGCCGGCGCCTACGAAGACGTGCGGCTCTTCTGGCACACCGACCAGAGCGGGGCCTGGTACTGCCTGGGCAACGGCAGCTACCTGATGGACATGCGCTACGACCGCTTCCCGTACAACGGAAACGGCGGCGGCGAGCCGCTGAACGACAACATCTCGTCGCACGACTGGGTCAACGCCTGCTGATCACCCCCACCGCACACCGGGCCCGACCGCTCACCGGCCCGACCCCCTGCCCCCGCCGCCCGCGCGGCGGGGGTTCCGGTCGTTCTCCCCCACTATCCGGCCAACGCCCTTCCGGAAAGAAGCCGTTCCCCTAGGCTCCCAGCCGACCGGGAACGACCAGTCACCCAGGGGACCCACCGGGGGATGGCCATGCCCAAGGAACCGACCGTGCTCATCGGCCCCACGGAAGACCTGCGACTGTCGGTCAGCAGGCTCCCAGGCACGACGCTCTTCTCCGTCATCGCCGACACCTTCGGCCACGCCTCCTACGGGATGCCACCAAAGTGGCGGCGCGTCATCCGCGACACGGCACCTCCCGCGGCCGCGGCGACCATGCAAGCACTGCTCACCTCCAGCCATCCTTGGGCACCCGATTCGCTCGCCCTGACGTCGGGCGTCGGCACCGGGGGCGGAACGGGCACCGCAACCTCGATCACCGACGAGCTGGACCGCATCGAGCCGGACACCCTGCTCGGTGAGGTGGAGCACCGGTTCGGCAGCGCCGTCCCCGCGCCGTGGCAGCACGTGGCCGAACGACCGGGGGAGTTCCTCGACACCTACCGGACCCTCACGCGCGCCGTCTGGGACGCCTTCGCCCCGCTGTGGCACCAGGCGGACGCACTGCTGGGCCGCGAAGTGGAACGCATCGGGGTCGCCTCCGTCACCGGCGCGCTCGACACGGTCATCAACGACCTCGGCGCCCCCGTCCGGTACGCCGACGGCCGGCTCCACCTGCCGCACCCGTGCCCGCAGCACGCCACCGGACCGGGGCGGCGCCGGTTCGTCCTCGTCCCGCTGGTGTCCGGGTTCGGCGCCTGCACATACAGCGCGGAGGACCCGGACCTGATCTGGGTCGGCTACCCACTCCCGGGGCTGGGCCGACTCGCGCACCGGTCCACCGAACCGCACCCCCCGCCCGCGCAGGACCGCCTCGACCTCGTACTGGGACCGGTCCGTGCCGCCCTCCTGCGCCACGCGCGCCGGCGACCGTCCGTGTCGGAAGCCGCGAGTCTCGCCCACATCACCGTCAGCACCGCCACCTACCACTGCGACCGGCTCGCCCGCTCGGGCCTGCTGCGGCGCCTGCGCCACGGCCGGGAGATCCGCCTGTGCCTCACGGATGACGGTGCGGCTCTGCTCGACCTGCTGGCATGAGCCTCATCGGCGGGTCGCGCGGTCCAGTTCGGGGAGCACCGAGTGGTAGGGACGGCCCGTGAAGTGGTGCATGCCGAGCTCGCACATGCGGTTCGCCGAAAGGTACGCCTCGAACGTCCGGGCCGTCACCTCCGCCGCCTCCCGGGCCGTTGTCGACGGTCAGTGAAACTGCGCAGCCATGAGGCTGCTGAGCTGGGGTTTTGCAGGTCGACTGAGCGAGTCGTAGCTGTGCTGACTGACTGAATCTGCGCAGAATCCGAGGCGCGCGGACGTGCGACCTGCGAAGACTCCAGCTTGGGATACGGCTGCGCAGATCCTCTGATTTTCGAGCAGTTGAACCAACCCGCGACACCAGAGCCCATCAGGTACCAGACGCTTCGACAGATCAGCCCTCACGGCCGCCATCATGTCGCTCGAACGTCAAGTCGCGCGGCACAGCCCTCTATGCCTTAATCGATGCGGCCGATCTGGCGGCCTGCTCGATCTTCGCGTAGTAGGCGTCGCGGGCTTCCTCATCGGTCTGCATCTCGTGTTCGGGCCGCATCCCGGTTCGGCCATCGACGTTTTCGCGAAGGATGTCGGCGTGCCCGGCATGCCGGTTGGTCTCGCCGAGAACGTGGACCATGATGGCGAACAGATTCGTGTGGGAATGAGGCTCCGGCCACCACGGCACGTGGCCGGGGGCGTCGAGGGGAAGCTCGTCGATCGTCGCGTCCGAGTGTTCCCACGCGCGCCGGTAGGAATCGACGATCTGATCGCGGGTCTCGTCCTCAGCCGCCCACAGATCGCTGCCGTCGTGATCCTGCCACCGGGGCAGCGGTTCCGGGGAAGGACGGTCGAAGACCTCACCAAAGTACCTGGCCTCGACGCCGGCCACGTGTTTGACCAGGCCGAGGAGGTTGGTCCCGGTGACCGTCAAAGGTCGGCGGACATCGTATTCGGACAGGCCCTCGAGCTTCCAGAGCAGCGCCTTGCGGTCCCGCCGCAGTCTCCCGTGCAGGTTGTTCTTCGCGAATTCATCGATCATGCGGCATCAGCCTGCCATGGGCCGCTCGTGGTCTCAAGATCCCTTACGTGGTCCGCAACGACTGGCAGAGCCGAGGCCCGGCTATGACCACCGCGCCCTGAGCAGCTACGAGAAGCTCGCGAAACTTGCCACGTGAGACAACCTCTAATTCTTGGGTGGCTGTTTTGTTTTTTCTGTTTTTACATGCTGCATCACTTCCAACGTGCCCTCACTAACCCTCACGGGAATCCTCTTGGCCGGCACCCGAAACCCATGCCATGATCCCCGTATGACGATCGTTCGAAAGGTTCATGCCGCGTAGGCGGCCTGGCGTGCTTCGCGCGCTGAACACGACACCTCGTCACATGTATCGTGTCGTGCACCTTTGGAGGCATGTTCCTCCCGCGATGCCTCGGCCGGTTCGTGTCCGTGGCCTATCCAGTCGCACGGTGGCCGCGGTCCATCGTGCGGAGTTCCGTGACCTTGACAAAGGCTTGTTGCCTGGTGACACCTGGGCCGCGTTGAGCTGTTACCGGTCTTTCCTGGCCCGTCCGGGCCGTTACCTGTATCTGACCGCGACTGTGTGCGGCTGTTACGAGTGTGGCTTGAAGGAAGATGTGGCCATGGCGCGAGATCTTCTCGAGCTGGTCCTGGCCCGCCTTTCTCCCCGCCCGCGTCGGGAACTGGCAGCCCTGGTAGCAGTTCTGGATGATCAGCTGTATCGCAGAACCCTCCCCGACCCTCTTGCTCACCGCAGGCCGTGGAGTCCAGGCGAACACTGGTGGCACTGGAGGCTCTACGACGAATCCCACCACCTCTAACCCTTCTGGTCCCTGTAGCCGGCCAGGCCCGCGAAGCGGGCCCAGGGGGCCCTGAAGGCGAAGCCGTGAGGGCCCCCAGAGGGTGAGGAGCGCAGCGGACACGCTCTCTGGGGGTGCGCAGCACCCCCAGCTCCGATCCGGGAGCGCAGCGAACGGGGCGTCACCTTCGGTGTCCAGCAAGGAAGGTCACTAGGCCGCGCTGCGGCCGGCTTCCCCTTCCCCGGAGCGCAGCGAAGGGGAAACGCCCACGCTGCGCGCGGGCCAAGGGAGCGCAGCGACCGCCCCACCTTCAGCCTGGAGCGCAGCGGAAGGCCGAACCCCCGAAGGGGGAGCCCTCGCGCAGCGAGGGCAGCGGGAGCGCAGCGAGCGCTTCGCTCACCCATCGCGCAGCGATGGGTTACCCGC
>NZ_JBSHHY010000069.1:0-18639 GCF_053618675.1 Streptomyces sp. NPDC055632
GGTCCCCGGTGACCGGCCGCCGCGGCGCCGGCGACACCGACGGGGGGAACCCACCCATGCCCACGCCTCGCGAGCGCCTCGCCGACGCCCGGCTCTACCTCTGCACCGACGCCCGGAAGCGCCAGGGCGACCTGCCCGCCTTCCTCGACGCCGTGCTCTCCTCCGGCGTGGACGTCGTGCAGCTCCGCGACAAGGGCATGGAGGCCGCCGAGGAGCTGGAGCACCTCGCCGTCTTCGCCGAGGCCGCCCGCCGTCACGGCAGGCTCCTGGCCGTGAACGACCGGGCCGACGTCGCCCGCGCCGCCGGCTCCGACGTCCTCCACCTCGGCCAGGGCGACCTGCCCGTCCCCGCCGCCCGCGCGATCCTCGGCGACGAGGTGCTGATCGGCCGCTCCTGCCACGCCGAGGCCGAGGTGGCCGCGGCCGCCGCCGAGCCGGGCGTGGACTACTTCTGCACCGGGCCCTGCTGGCCCACCCCCACCAAGCCCGGACGGTACGCGCCGGGGCTCGGCCTCGTGCGGTACGCGGCCGGCCTGGCCCAGGACCGCCCCTGGTTCGCCATCGGCGGCATCGACGAGACCAACCTCGACGAGGTCCTGGACGCGGGCGCGCGCCGGATCGTCGTCGTCCGGGCGATCACCGAGGCCGACGACCCGGCCGCCGCGACCGCCGCCCTCGCCAAGCGGGTCCGGGAGCGCGCCGGGGAGTGAGGCCCGCAGGGGAG
This sequence comes from Streptomyces sp. NPDC055632, assembly GCF_053618675.1. Classification (NCBI taxonomy): domain Bacteria; kingdom Bacillati; phylum Actinomycetota; class Actinomycetes; order Kitasatosporales; family Streptomycetaceae; genus Streptomyces; species Streptomyces sp. NPDC055632. The sequence goes on from NZ_JBSHHY010000069.1 coordinate 725, forward strand.
TGAGACACGCCGGGAGCGGACCCCGCCGGGGGACGGCGGCGTGCGCCGGGGGACGGCGGCGCGTGCGGAGCGGGGCTCGGCCGGACCGATCCGGCCGGAATGTGTCCGAAAAAGTGTCCACCGATCGGACAACCCGCACACGGCCGCCACACCCCGTCTAACCTGCCGGTATGGCCCTTGGTACCGCTTCCGTCCGCTCGGACCGCGCCCGCACGGTCCGCGACATCCTCGCCTCCGGCGGCACGTCGTACTCCTTCGAGTTCTACGCGCCCCGGACCGAGAAGGGCGAGCAGTCCCTCTGGAAGGCCATGCGCCGGGTCGAGGCGGTCGGGCCCAGCTTCGTCTCCGTGACCTACGGCGCCGGCGGCACCACCCGGGGCGGCACCGTCAAGGCCACCCAGAAGATCGCCTCCGACAGCACCCTCACCCCCGTCGCGCACCTCACGGCCGTCGGCCAGTCCGTCGCCGAACTGCGCAACATCCTCGGCCAGTACGCCGACGCCGGCATCCGCAACATGCTCGCCCTCCGGGGCGACCCGCCGGGCGACCCGCTGGGCGACTGGATCGAGCACCCGGAGGGGGTCCGGTACGCCGCCGACCTGGTCCGGCTGATCAAGGAGTCCGGCGACTTCTGCGTCGGCGTCGCCGCCTTCCCCGAGATGCACCCCCGCTCCACCGACTGGGACACGGACATCCGGCACTTCGTGGACAAGTGCCGCGCCGGCGCCGACTACGCCATCACCCAGATGTTCTTCGACCCGGAGAACTACCTGCGGCTCCGCGACAGCGCGGTCAAGGCGGGCTGCGAGACCCCGATCATCCCCGAGGTCATGCCCGTCGTGAACGTGAAGACCCTCGACCGGCTGCCCCAGTTGAGCAACGCCGCCTTCCCGGCGCGCGTGAAAGACCGCATCCTCGCCGTCAAGGACGATCCCGCCGCTGTACGCTCCATCGGTATCGAGTTCGCGACGGAGTTCTGCGCGCGTCTGCTGTCCGAGGGCGTCCCCGGGCTGCACTTCATCACGCTCAACAGCTCCACCGCGACACTCGAGATCTACGAGAATCTCGGACTGCACCAGCAGTCGTGACCGGTCGTACCCGCCCCTCTCCGCGGCGGTGACCGCGGAGAGGGGCGGCGGGGCATGGGGTGGACGGTCCTCTACATCGCGTTCGGCGTGGTCGCACTGTGGCTGCTCGGGGAGGTGCTCCTCCAGTACAAGGCGCGGCTGCGCTGGCGCGTGCTCGCCTTCTGCGGCTTCCTCTTCGTGGTCCTGGGCGTCCTGCTGCCCTCGGTCCCGGTGATCGTCGCCGGCGCGCTCGCCTTCGCCGTCGGCCAGACCTACGTGACGCTCTCCTTCCGCCGCGGCTTCTCCACCGGCTGGGCGATCGGCGGCAGCCCGGGCGCGAGCCGCCGCCGCAAGGCCGGCGCGCCGGACCGGGCCGGCCCCACCCTGGAGGTCACCGAGCTCTCGTACGACGAGCCGGGCGCCGGCCACCACGCCCCCGAGCGGCACCCGGAGGCGGCCGACGACGGCACGGCGGTCTACGAGCCGCTGCCGATGCCCGACGAAACCGGCCAGTACGGGGTCTACGACACCGGCCGCGACACCGCCCCCGCCGCCGACGCCGGATACGACCCGGCGGCCTACGCCCCCTACGCGGCGGGATACGAGCAGGGATACGGCCAGGGGTACGAGCAGCAGGGGCACGACCACCAGGGCTACGAGCAGCCCGTCCACCAGCAGGGGTACGACTACGGGGCCGCCGGGCAGCAGCAGTACGCCGCCTACTCCGACCCGTACATCGGCCCGGGCACGGACGCCCAGCAGTACGGCTCGTACTACGGCGACCCCTACGCCCCCTCGTACACCTACGACACCCCGCCCGGCGGGGTCTGGGTCCCGCAGCAGCGCGACACCGAGCCGGACCCGCACCAGCAGGCCCCGGGGCCGTACGGCCACGAGCCGCACCAGGACGACCGGCAGCAGTACCGCTACTGAGGCCCGCGCGGCCCGGGGTTCCGCCGCGGGCCGCGGCGGGTCACTGCGAGCCGCGGAAGTCCGCGCCCTCCACGATCAGCCCCGCCACCAGCGCGCCCGACATGCCCGCGTGGGCGAGCCCGCCGCCCGGGTGCGACCAGCCGCCCGCGAAGTACAGGCCCGGCAACGGCGAGCGGTTGCCGGCCGGGAGCAGCCGTCCGCCCGCCCCGGCGAGCGCGGGCCCGGGCACCTCGGCGGCCCCGGTGTCGCGCCGCACGTCCTCCGGGGTGCGGACGTGCCGCCACAGCAGCCGCTCCCGCAGCCCCGGCACCGCCCGCCCGGCCGCCTCGACCATGCCGTCGGCGAACGCCCCCCACTCCCGCTCCGGATCCGGATCCGTCCGGACGGTCGCCGTGACCGTCACCGCCTCGTGGTCCGCGTCCGGGCGCAGCGCCGGGTCGTCCGGGCGCAGCACGGTCACCGTCGGCCGCCCGCCGTCCGCGTGCACCACCGTGCGGTGGACCGCGTCCGCCTCCCGCGCGCCGCGCAGCGCCAGACAGACCGTCACCCGGCCGGTGCCGAGCACCTGGTGGCGGGGCCACTCCTCGCCGCGGTCCCACTCCACGACCTGGTCGCGGTAGAGCGCCGGCACCGGCGCCCCGGAGACCACGTGGTCGGCCGCGACCTCCTCGCCCCCGGCCAGACACACGCCGACCGCCCGGCCTTCCTTCTCCAGGACGTCCACCACCGGAGCGTCGAAGACGAACTCCACCCGCCGCTGCCGGCACCGCTCGTACACCGCGTCGGCGAGCGCCCGCAGGCCCCCGGCCACGTACCAGCTCCCGAAGGTCTGCTCCATGTACGGCAGGACGGCGGCCGAGGCCGGGGCGTCGGCCGGGTCGAAGCCGTACGTCCACGCGTACGCGTCGAGCAGGGCGGCGAGCCGGGGATCACGCAGCTCCCGCGCCCCGACCTGGGCGAGCGTCCTCGTGGGGCGGCGCAGCAGGCCCGCCTTCGGGGCCGGGTACGGCTCGCGGGCGAGCGGCGCCGGGTCGGCTGGCTGCGGCTCCTCCAGGAGCGGCCGGCGGGTGCGGTCCCAGGCCTCGCGGGCCCGCGTCAGGAAGTCGCCCCAGCGCTCGCCCGCGCCCGCGCCGAGCGCCGCGTCCAGGGCGGCGACCGTGCCGGCCCGGGAGGCGTTCGGCAGGTCCACGCGCGCGCCGTCGGCGAAGACGTGACGGGCCGCCGGGTCGACCTGCGTCAGCGCGACGCACTCCTCCAGGGGCTCCCTGCCCGTCTTCACGAACAGGTCCCGGTAGACGGCGGGCAGGTGCAGCAGCCCCGGGCCCGTGTCGAAGGCGAAGCCGTCGCGCGCGAACCGGCCCACCGCACCGCCGTGCGTCGGCCCCTGCTCGTACACCGTCACCCGGTGGCCCGCCACGGCCAGCCGGGCCGCCGCCGCCATGGCGCCGAGTCCCGCGCCGATCACCACAATCCGTGCCATGCCGGCGAGCCTATCCGTCCCCTCCGACGGCCCCGGAGGGGACGGGTCAGAAGTGCCGCGACCCGTCGTCGGGCGGGGCCGGGACCCGCGGGCGGGGCCCGGCGGCGGCGAGCCGCCTCTCCTCCCGGCGCCGGGACCTGCGGCGCAGGAAGCGCCGGATCCGCCGGGCGAGGAAGACCAGTATCACCAGGCCGAGCAGGAGCAGGACGCCCGCGACGGCCGCCGCCGCCACCGGATGGAAGATCGCGAAGGTGACGACCGCCGCCACCCCGAGGTCCTCCGCCAGGCTCACCCCGACGTTCGAGAACGGCTCCGGCGAGGTGTTGACCGCCATCCTCGTCCCCGCCTTGACGACGTGGCTGAGGAGGGCCGTCGAACCGCCGACCGCGGCCGCCGCCAGCTCCGGCAGCGAGCCGTCCTGCCCGGCGAGCAGGGCGCCGACGACGGCCCCCGCGACCGGCCGGACCACGGTGTGGACGGAGTCCCACATCGAGTCGAAGTACGGGACCTTGTCCGCCACCGCCTCGCACAGGAACAGCACGCCCGCGACGACGAGGACGTCGGTGCGCTGGAGGGACGCGGGCACCTCGTCGGTCAGCCCGGTCGCGCCGAAGAGGCCGAGCAGCAGGACCACCGCGTACGCGTTGATCCCGCTCGCCCAGCCGCTGGTGAACACCAGGGGGAGTACGGACACGCCCGCGATCGTAACCAGGCCTGAGTACCCGTACCTAGGGGCCGAGATGAGTAGGCGCGCGGATGGGGCCGGCAGGGCCCGGAGGAGAGAGTGGAGTCCACGGAAGGGGCGCGGCTCCGGTACCGCCGTCACGGGGCGGCGGAACGGGGCCGCGCACCTGCCGGTACGGGAGGCACGGGGGCACGGGGGTGCGGCCTTCCGGTACGGGGGCACGGGGGAGCGCCTTCCGGTACGGGGGTGCGGCGGGAAGCCGGTGCGGCGAGGCTCGGGGGGATCGAGCCTCACCGCACCGGCTTCTCCGTGTCCGGGGGCTTTTCCGGGTCCGGACGCTTCCTCGCGCCCGGGTGCTCTTCCGTGTCCACGCGCGCGTGGCCCGGCCCGGAGCCGAGGTCCGTGCCCACGCGCGCGTGGACGTGGACACGGACATCGGTGTTCCTAGCGGCCGCCCACCCGCCCGTGCAGGAGCCGGGAGAGGGCCGCGTGGACGTCGTCGAGGGAGCGCTCGCTCTGGAAGGCCTGCCAGTCGAGCGCCGCCACGAGCACCATGCCGACGAGCGCCGCCGCCGTGAGCTGGACGTCGATCTCCTCGTTCAGCTCCCCGGCCTCGACCCCCTCGCGCAGCACCCCCTCCACCACCGCGACCGCCTCCTGGCGGACCACCAGGAGCGTGGAGTTCCAGGCCCGGTTGGTGCGCCAGAGCTCGGCCACGTACAGCTGGGTGAAGGCCGGGTAGCGGTCGATGAAGACGAGGCCCGCCCGGATCATCGCGTCCAGCGCGTCGACCCGGCTCCCGCCGCGCCCGGCGGTCTCCTCGGCCGCCGTGCGCAGGGAGGCGGTCAGCAGCGACACCCCGTGCCGCAGCAGCTCCTCGAAGAGCTCGGTCTTGCTCTTGAAGTTGTAGTAGACCGTGCCCTTGGCCACGCCGGCCCGCTCGGCGATCTCGTCCACCGTCGTCGCGGAGAAGCCCTGCTCCGCGATGAGCGTGACGGCCGCCTCGTAGAGCTTCGCGCGCGTGGCCTGGCGTCTGGTGCTGCTGCTGTCCATGGGGTCGATTCTCACAGGTGTCACGGGTGGTACCGGCCCCGTCTCACAGGGTCAGTTCGGGGTGGAGCCGGTCCAGCGTCCAGACCTGCCGCCTGCGGGCCGAGACGGCGGTCAGGGCCAGGGCGCCCAGGGTGAACGCCGTCAGGACCGCGCAGGACTGCCAGACGGGTTCGAGCCCGCCGCCCGTGATCAGCCGGCGCAGCGACTCGACCACGTAGGTCATGGGCAGGAAGGGGTGGATCGCGTTGAAGAAGGGCGGGCTGGTCTGGACGGGGTAGGTGCCGCCCGCCGAGGTGAGCTGGAGCATCAGGGCCGCGAGCACCAGGATCCGGCCCGCCGCGCCGAAGCGGGCGTTGAACCACTGGATGATCGCCGTGAAGCAGCAGGTGACCAGGGCGAGGAAGCCGACCGTGCCGGCGGCCCGCGCCATCTGGAGGCCGAGGCCCCAGTGCAGCACCGACATCAGGGCCGCGACCTGGAGGAGGCCGATCGCCGCCACCGGGAGCCAGCCCGCGAGCGCGATCCGCCAGGCGGAGCCGCCCGCGGCGAGCGCGCGCCGGTTCATCGGCTGGATGATCATGTACGCGACCATCGCGCCGACCCAGAGGGAGAGCGGGATGAAGTACGGGGCGAAGCCCGTGCCGTAGTTCGGCGCCTTGTGCATCGACTGGGAGGCCAGCCGCACCGGGTCGGCCATGACCTCCGTGCGCTTGTCGCGGGCCTGCTGGTCGTAGTCCGGGATCTGGCCGACCCCGTCGCGCAGCCCGCCGGCCAGCTCGCCGGAGCCGTCGGCCAGCTTGAACAGGCCGCCGTCCAGGTCGCCCGCGCCCTTCTTGAGCTTGCCGACGCCGGTGTCCAGGTCGACCGAGCCGGTCTTCGCCCCGCTGATGCCGGTGTGCAGCTTCTCCGCGCCCGCCGCGACCTTCTTGGCGCCCGCGTTCAGCTCGTTGATCTTCCGGATGGCGTTCTCGACCTCCTCGTCGAGGTGCGGGGCGCGGGCCGCCAGCTCGTCGGCCTGCTTCTTGAGCGTGACCAGGCGCGCGTTCAGCGTCTTCAGGTCGCCGTTGCTGTCCTTGGTCAGCTCGTGCACGTCGTCCGCGATGACGGCGACGTCGCCGGCGGTGACCGCGGCCCGCTGGAGGACCTTGCACGCGCGGGCGTCGGGCTCCGGGGCCTCCACGCACTCCTCGCGGTGCAGGGCGGTCAGCTCGGCGTCGGCCTTGTGCGCGGCGGTGCGGACCTGGGGGCCCCGCTTCACCAGGATGTCGAGGTTGTGCTGGACGGCGGTGGCCGAGTCGGAGACGAGCCGGGCGGTGTCGCGGATCGACTTGCCGTTGTTCGCCAGGTAGGGGCGGACCTTGTCGGCGGTGCCGTTCACCCTGTCGGCGAGCGTCTGCGTGCCGTCCGCGACCTTGCGGGAGCCGGTCTCCAGCTCCTTGGCGCCCTTGTCGAGCTTCTTCAGGCCCTCGGCCAGGTCGCCGCTGCCGGCCTTGGCGTCCCCGAGGCCGTCCGCCAGGCTCTTGGAGCCCTTCTTGGCCTTGTCGACGCCCTGCTTGAGGTCGGCCGCGCCCTTGGCGGCCTTCTCGGTGGCGTCATGGATGTCGGAGAAGGAGATGAAGATCTTGTCCAGGAAGCCGCGCGAGGACTTGGTGGAGGCCGCGGTGCGCACCTCGGCGAAGACCGTCCGGGAGATCTGCCCGACGATGTAGTTGTTCGCGTCGTTCGTCCGCACCCGCAGGGCGCCGGTCTCGGGGGAGTCGCCGGAGCTGGAGGCGATGCGCGCGCTGAAGTCGCCGGGCATGGTCAGGGACAGGTAGTACGTCCCGTCCTCGACGCCCTTGCGCGCCTCCTCGTCGCTCACCCGGTGCCACGCGAAGGTCTCGCTCTCCAGGAGCCCCTTCGTGAGGTCGTCGCCCGCGTTGATCTCCTTGCCGTCGGCGGTGGCGCCCCGGTCCTCGTTGACGAGGGCGACGGGGATCCTGTCGAGCCTGCCGTACGGGTCCCAGAAGGAGTACAGGTACAGGGCGCCGTACAGCAGCGGCAGCAGCAGGACCGCGACGAGCGCGGCGCGCGGCAGCTTGCCCCTGCCGAAGCGCCTCAGCTCAAGAGCGGCCAGTTTCGGCGAGCGCATCGTCCGCCCCTTCCTCGGTCGTGGACGCGGCGGCGCCCGTGTCGGTGCCGGTGCCGTCCGCCCCGGCGGCGTCCGCCCCGGTGGCCTTCGTCCGGGCCTTCTTCGTGTCGACGGGCTTCGTGTCGGCGGTCTTCGCGCCGGTGGCATCGGCCTTCTCGGCGGGCCCCTTCCCGGCGGGTTTCTCCGGCGCTCCGGGCGCTCCGGGCGTCCCGGGGGTCTCCGGGTCCTCCGGCACCTCCGCGGACTCCTCCACGGGCTCCTCCGGGGCGATCGTGGTGATCCGCAGGGCGTCCTCCGGGGCCTCGCTGCAGACGGCGAGGACGGTCGTCCCGGCGGCGGCCAGGGAGCGCAGGAGCGCCCAGACCTCGGTCCGGTCCGCGTCCGAGAGCTTCAGGTCGGTGTCGTCCACGGCGAGCAGCCGGGGGCGCCCGATCAGGGCGAGGGCGATCGAGAGCCGCAGCGCCTCGGGCCGCTCCAGGTCCCGCACGGAGGTCCGCTCGCCCTTCGGCAGGGCGTCGAGGTCGAGCCCCGCGGCCGCCACGGCCTCCGCGATCCGGGCCCGCGCCTCCGCCGCCCGCGTGCCGGGGCCCCGCAGCAGCGCCCGTACGGAGCCGTCGAAGCGGCGCTGGAGCAGCGCCCGCTCGCGCAGGTGCTCGGCGACCGTGAAGGCGGGGTCGAGCTCGTTGACGCCCGGGACCTGGCCCAGCGCGCTGATCCGGCGCACCGCGGCCATCTTCCGGGGCAGCGGGAGACCGCCGACCTCGGCGTGCCCCTCCTTGGCCCTCATCCGGCCGGTGAGCGCGAGGAGCAGACAGGTGCGCCCCGAGCCCGACGGCCCCTCGATCGCCACCAGCGCGCCCGGCTCCGCCCGGAAGGACACCTTCCGGAAGGCCCAGCCCCGCGGCCCCTTCAGTCCGAAGCCGTCCGCGACGACGGCGGCGCCGTGCGGCCGTTCCTCGGCTTCCGTGCCCACGGACCCACCCCCATTCCCCATTTTTGAACTGACTAGTCAGTTCAAAAGTTACCCCCGAGTCGGATCCTTCGCAAAACCGCAGCTCAGCGTGATTGTCAGTGGGGCTGGGCACGATGGACACATACGGCCACAGCGCCGTCACGCGACGACAGGAGGCTTCGTCATGGCACGTCCATCCGCAGCAGCCGCACCCAGGCGCCACCCCGTCCCCGCGCACTCCGGACCCGCGTCCGACATCCACCCCGTCTCCCGCCGCACCGCCGCCCCTCCCGCCGCCCTCGACCTCCTCGCCAAGTCCCGCGCCGGACTCGCCGAGGCCGCCGCCCTCGACCGCCCCCACGAGCGGTACGCCACCGCGCACCTCGCCGCCCTGCGCGCCGCCGCGGCCGTGCTCGCCGCCCGGGGCACCCCCGACCCCGTACCCCGCCGCAAGGAGCGCATACGGACCGCCTGGGAGCTCCTCGCCGAGCTGGCGCCCGAGCTCGCCGAGTGGAGCGCCCACTTCGCCGCCGGAGCGCCGCGCAGGGCCCGCGCGGAGGCGGGCATCACCGGCGCCGCCACCCCGAGGGAGGCCGACGACCTCCTCAGGGACGCCGAGTACTTCTCACGCCTGGTCGAGCGGCTGCTCGCCCTCCGTCCGGTGTCGCCCCGCGGCCCCGGGGACGACGACGCGGGAGGGTGATCCGAAAGGCGGGAGCGAGGCCATAGGGTGGGGAGGTCCGTACCCGTCACCGAGGAGTCAACAGCCGTGCCGGACCCTTCCCCCGCCTTCGGTCGAGAGGCGACCTCACGCCCGTCGCGCGCCTCCCTGCGCACCGCCGTCGTCTGGGACGTCCTCAAGGACGCCCTCGACCGCCGGGGCGAGGCCTCCGGGAAGGACGCCCTCGACGTCCTCGACACGGGCGGCGGCTCCGGGAACTTCGCGGTCCCGGTGGCCCGTCTCGGCCACCGGGTCACCGTCGTCGACCCCAGCCCCAACGCGCTCTTCGCGCTGGAGCGCCGGGCCGCCGAGGCCGGCGTCGCCGACCTCGTCACCGGCGTCCAGGGCGACGTCCGGGGCCTCTTCGACGTGGTCGGCCGCGAGGGGTACGACGCCGTGCTCTGCCACGGCGTCCTGGAGTACGTCGACGACCCCGCCGAGGGCGTGCGCAACGCGGTCGCCGCGCTCCGGCCCGGCGGCAGCCTCAGCCTGCTCGCCGCCGGGGTCGGCGGCGCCGTCCTGGCCCGCGCCCTCGCCGGGCACTTCACCGAGGCCCGGCACGCGCTCACCGACCCGGCGGGCCGCTGGGGCGCGGGCGACCCCGTGCCCCGGCGCTTCACCGCCGAGCAGCTCGCCGAGCTGGCCGACGAGGCGGGTCTCGAGGTCGGCGCCGTGCACGGCGTCCGGGTCTTCGCCGACCTCGTCCCCGGCGTCCTCGTCGACACCGAGCCGGGCGCGGCCGAGGCCCTCCTCCGGCTTGAGGCGGCCGCCGCGGAGCTGCCCTCGTTCCACGCCGTCGCCACCCAGCTGCACGTCCTCGGGGAGAAGCGGGCCTGATCCGGGAGGCCACCCGTTCGGCGGTTCGGGCCGCGGCGCTCCATGGAGTACGCCACAGCACGCCCGGTCCGGGCCCCGGCCCCGTATGATCGGGGGACACCATCCGGCATGACGGACGGGGCCCCGGGGAATCAACGCCTCAGCAACCGATCCGCATGGCGGCCCGGATTGGCTATTCGGCATTGTGGGCGGGTTTCACGGGGGCGATTCCCTGCCTATCCTGAAAGGGCCGCAAACCGGTCGCCCCCGCGGCCGACGACTAGGAGGACTCCGTGCCGCTCTCGGAGCACGAGCAGCGAATGCTCGAGCAGATGGAGCGAGCGCTGTACGCCGAAGATCCCAAGTTCGCGACAGCGCTCGAGGGAAGCGGACTGCGTACGTACACCCGGCGACGGGTTTACCAGGCAGTCGCCGGCTTCCTGGTGGGTATCGCGCTCCTCATGGCCGGAATGGTCGCACAGCAGATCTGGATCAGCGTGGTGGGATTCCTCGTCATGCTGGGCTGCGCGGTCCTGGCGGTCACCGGATGGCGCAAGGCGCCGAAGCCGGGTGAGCAGCAGGCTTCGGGCGGAACGGCGGCCGGCGGCCGTCAGACCCGGCAGCGACGCCCCATGATGAACCGGATCGAAGAGCGGTGGCAGCGCCGCCGCGACGAGCAGGGCGGCGGCCACTGACGGCCCCCTGAGCGGAAGCCCCGCCCCCTTCAGCGACCGAGCCCCGCAGAGCCGCGCACCCGAGCGCAGCGGCCCTGCGGGGCTCGTCGCCGTACGGAGCCGCGGGCCGCGAGCCGGGGGACGGCGGAGAGCCACGGCGATCAGGCGCCGGGAAGAGCCACGGCGATCAGGTCCCGGGGAGAGCCACGGCGATCAGGCGCCGGGAAGAGCCACGGCGATCAGGTCCCGGGGAGAACCACGGCGATCAGGTCCTGGGAAGAGCCACGGCGATCAGTTCCTGGAGAGAGCCACAGTGGCCGGGCCCGGCAGGAGAACCGCGGTGGAGCGCCGTGACAAGAGGGGCGGGATCCTTCCGGATCCCGCCCCTCCGCCGTACCCCGGCTCTCTCAGCCCGCCCCGTGCGGCGCCCGGCGGAAGCGGGTCGTCAGGGCGTGGCGGCGGTCCGACCAGCGGGCCGTCGCCGTCGCCCAGCGGGCCGAGGCCGCCCAGCGGACGCGGACCGCCGAGCGGGGGGCGAGCAGGGCGCGGAGGCGGGTGCGACGGTCCGCGCCCGCGTGGAAGCCCGCCCGGACCCGCCCGGCCTCCTCGGCCAGGTTCGCGACCGGCTGCGACCGGGGCGCGTACAGCACCTCCTCCACCGCCCGCGCCACCCGGTGCACCGCGTCGGCGGACTCGCCCCGCAGCTCGCCCAGGCGCACGATCCGCGCCGCCGTCCGCCGGGGCGTCTGCGACTCGTCCGGCTCGACCCCGTAGTCCCAGGCCGTGTCGTTGATCTCCCGCCAGACCGCGAGCGTCCGCGCCGCCGTCCCCCCGGCGCCCCGCGCCGAGGCCCGTCCGGGCCGCCCGTCCGCGGGCACCGGCCCGGACGGCCCGGCCGTCTCCTCCGGCTCCCACGCCCCGGCCGGCCCGAGCCGCCGGGCGCGGGCCCGGTTCCGCCAGAACAGCGGAAGCAGCGGCAGGACCAGGACCACGGCCACGCCCAGGACGATCAGGGTCGTCGCCAGCGGATCGGCGCCGGAGTCGTCCGGGGCCGCCCCGGCCGCCGCCGTCTCCTGACCGCAGTCGCCGAGCTTGCGCATCTGCGGCGTGCAGCTCTCCGAGGCGCTCGGCGCGGCGGACGGCTGCGCCGAGGCGCTCGGCCGCGGCTGCGCGGGCCCGGTGGCCGGGCCCGAGGGAACGGTCTCCCGGGCGTAGGAGGGGGTGGAGCCGCGCTGCGGGGTCGGCTCGAACCGCGTCCAGCCCGCTCCCTCGAAGTACAGCTCGGGCCACGCGTGCGCGTCCCGGATGCCGACCGACACCGATCCGTCGCTCTGCGGCGTGCCCGGCATGAAGCCCACGGCCACCCGGGCCGGGATGCCGAGCGAGCGGGCCATCGCCGCCATCGAGAAGGAGAAGTGGACGCAGAAGCCCTCCTTGTCCTTCAGGAAGCGGGAGACCGCCTGCACCCCGGTGCCGGACTTCACGTCCACGTCGTAGCGGAAGCCGCCGTCCCGGGCGAACCAGTCCTGGAGCTTCAGGGCCCGCTCGTAGTCGTTGTCCGCGCCCGCGGTGACCTTCCGGGCCGTCTCCCGCACGTCGGCCGGCAGCGACACGGGCACCTTGGTGTACTCGCGGCGCAGCTCCTCCGGGGCGGGCCCGGCGGCGGCCAGCTGCTCCGCCGTCGGCTGCACGTCCAGGCTGGCCACCTGGTAGCGGGCGCCCCGGGTGGTCTGCTTGTCGTCGCCGACCAGCATCCGGCCGGCCGGCTCGTACCGCCAGCGCCCCTCGACGTCGACCCGGGAGGCCGGGTACGGCATCGGCAGCCACTTCTGCTCGTAGTTCTCCGAGGCGACGAAGTTGCCGGTCACCTCGGTGACCCGGACGCCCTGCGCGAGCCCGTCCGGCCACGGCAGCCGCTCCGGCACGTCCACGATCGGGCGGACCGAGGACTTCCAGGAGAGGCCGTCGAACTGGTCGAGCGCGACGAGCCGCAGGTACATGCCGCTGGTGTCGCGGGCGTTGGTCCGGTAGCGCAGGACCTCGCGGTCCTCCTGCTGGCGCAGGTCGTCCTGGAGGGAGACCAGCGGGTTCACGGTGGAGATCGTGCCGCCCGTGCCGCTGCCCCCGGACCCCTCGCCCTCGCCGCCGACCCCGAGGAGTCCGCCGCTCAGACCGGGCAGCGCGAGCGGCACCACCAGAGCGACCCCCATGGCCAGGGCCCCGATCCGGCGCCCGGTGCGGACCGGCGCGAAGGCCTGGCCGCCGCTGCCGACGGCGGTGCCGGGCCGGCCGGTGCGCTGGGCGCCGCCGAAGACCCGCCCCCACTGGGAGAACCGGTCCCGGCCCTCGGCGAGGAGCAGCAGCAGATAGCCGGTGCCCGCCAGGACGAACCAGAGCCGGCCCGCGCCGCCGCCGGAGAGGCCGGCCGCCACCGAGTACAGGGCGAGCAGCGGCAGACCGGCCGGGGCCGCCTTGCGGAAGGTGACCGCGAGGGCGTCCACCATGAGCCCGATCACGACCACGCCGCCGACCAGCATGAGCTGGATTCCCTCGGTGTCCGGCGCGGGGACCGCGTACTGGCCCACGTCCTCGGCGCCCGCCCGGAACAGCTCGACGGCGTGCGTGACGGCCTGGGGCCCGGGCAGGAACCAGAGGACCGCCTGCTCGCGGGCGAAGACCGCGGTCAGCGCGAGCAGCGCGACCACCGTCTGGGCGAGGAGGGTCAGCGGCGCGGCGAGCGGCACCCGCCGCGCCAGCGTGCCCGCCCCGCTCACCAGGGCGAGCACGAAGGCCGCCGTGAAGATCCAGGTCGCCGGCTTGACCAGCGGGAGCAGGGCCCCGGCCGCCATCAGGGTGGCGGCCCAGGAGGCCAGCGTCAGCCGTGCGCGCCCGCTCATGCCCATCCTCCGTAGGTGGTGTCGGCGGCGGCGTCCGCGCTGATGCCGGCCGCCTGCTGCCACAGGTCGGCGAGCCGCGCCCCGGGCGGCACGGCGAGCGCCGTCCAGCCCGCCTCGCGCAGCTGCCGCACCCGGTCCTCGGCCGCCCCGGAGACCGAACCGCCGGTCAGCCAGGCGCCGGAGTCCAGGACGAAGGCGACGGCCGCGCCGCTCCGGCCCCGCATCCGGGCGACGAGCGCGGCCTGCTCCTCGTCGAGGTCGCCGAGGAAGGCGACGAGCAGCCCGTCGCCGCCGGCCCGCAGCGCGTCGGAGGCGCGCGAGAGGCCCGCCCCCTCGGAGTGGTCGACGACCGCGAGGGTGTCCATCATCAGACCGGCCGAGTCGGCCGGGTCCTGCACCGGGCCGCCGAAGCCCTCGGCGCCCTCGCCGGGGACGGCGCTGCCGGTGTCGGTGAGCAGCCGGACCGTGTAGCCGCGCTCCAGCATGTGGACGAGCGCGGAGGCGGTGCCGGAGACCGCCCACTCGAAGGCGGAGTCCGGGCCCGCGCCCCGGTAGGCGACCTCGCGGGTGTCGAGGAGGACGGTGCAGCGGGCCCGCTGCGGCTGCTCCTCGCGGCGGACCATCAGCTCGCCGTAGCGGGCGGTGGAGCGCCAGTGCACCCGGCGCAGGTCGTCGCCGTGGCGGTAGGCGCGCGGGATGACGTCGTCGTCGCCGGAGAGGGCGAGGGCGCGCTGCCGCCCCTCGCCGTGTCCGGCGGCCTCGCCGAAGAACCCGACCGGCGGCAGGGCCTCGGTCCTGGGCACGACGGTGAGGGTGTCGTACGCGCTGAAGGAGCGGGTCAGCTCGCACATCCCGAAGGGGTCGCTCAGCCGGAGCTGGAGCGGTCCGAGCGGGAAGCGGCCGCGCAGGTCCGAGCGGACCCGGTAGGACACCTCGCGCCGCCCGCCCGCCTCGACCCGGTCGAGGACGAAGCGGGGCCGGGACCCCAGCATGTACGGCACGTGGTCCTGGAGCATGAGCAGCCCGGTGGGCAGCTTGGACACGTTCTCCATCCGCAGCTGGACCCGGGCCTCGGTGCCCGTCTCCACCCGCTGGGGGACGAGCAGGCGCGAGGTCGCGACCCGGTAGCGGGTCCGGTGCAGCACGAGGACGCAGATCAGCGGCAGGACGGCGAGCAGCAGCCCGACGCGCAGCAGGTCGGCCTGGCCGAGGACGTACGCGCAGACGGCGGCGGCCACCCCGGCGGCGAGGAAGGACCGGCCGCGGGTGGTGAGGCCGCTCAGGGCGGCCCGCAGTCCGCCCCGGTCGTCGTCGCCCCGCTGCCCGTCCGGCACGGCGGCGCTCGTCATCACAGCCGCCGGGCGCCGGGCTGCTGCTGGCCGTAGAGCGGCCCGGCGGGCGGGGCCGAGGCCGGGACGGGGGTGCGCTGCAGGATGTCCTGGACGACCTGCTCGGCGGTGCGGCGGTTGAGCTGGGCCTGCGCCGTCGGCAGCAGCCGGTGGGCGAGGACGGGAGCGGCGAGGGCCTGGAGGTCGTCGGGCAGCACGTACTCGCGGCCGCTGAGCGCGGCGGAGGCCCGGGCGGCCCGCAGCAGGTGGAGCGTGGCCCGGGGGGAGGCGCCGAGCCGCAGGTCGGGGTGGGTGCGGGTGGCGGCGACCAGGTCGACCGCGTACCGGCGCACGGCGTCGGCGACGTGCACCGCGCGCACCGCCTCGATCAGCTTCAGGACGTCGTGGGCGTGCGCCACCGGCTGGAGGTCGTCCAGCGGGTTGACCGCGCCGTGCACGTCGAGCATCTGGAACTCGGCCTCGGCGCTCGGGTAGCCGATGGAGACCCGGGCCATGAAGCGGTCGCGCTGGGCCTCGGGCAGCGGGTAGGTGCCCTCCATCTCGACCGGGTTCTGGGTGGCGACCACCATGAACGGACTGGGCAGCTCGTACGTCTGCCCGTCGATGGTGACCTGCCGCTCCTCCATGGACTCCAGGAGCGCGGACTGGGTCTTCGGCGAGGCGCGGTTGATCTCGTCGCCGATCACGATCTGGGCGAAGATCGCGCCCGGCTTGAACTCGAACTCCCGGCGCTGCTGGTCGAAGATCGACACGCCCGTGACGTCCGAGGGCAGCAGGTCGGGGGTGAACTGGATGCGGCGCACCGAGCAGTCGATGGACCGGGCCAGGGTCTTGGCCAGCATGGTCTTGCCGACGCCCGGGACGTCCTCGATCAGGAGGTGCCCCTCGGCGAGCAGCACGGTCAGCGAAAGCCGTACGACCTCGGGCTTGCCCTCGATCACACTCTCCACCGACCTGCGGACGCGCTCCACAGTGGCGGTCAGATCAGTGAGGCTCGCTCGATCGTCATAGGTCGTCACCCGGCCCTCCTCGGCCTTCCGAAACACACGGACACCCGCCCCCGGTGGGATCTTCGTGAGGTGTCCACCCGGGCATTCTTGTTGGCGTGGCCGGGTCGTGTCACTCGGCTGCCGGCAAGTACGGAGGAAATGCCGGAGTTTCGACCGTTAAACCCGGTCGGCGGCGCGGGTCCGCGCGGCCCGTCCCGGGAGGGGGCGGGGAGCGTCAACGGGCCTCTTTGTGAGTTGACCCACAGGAGGGAGAGCCGCGCCCCGAACGAGTGAGCCGCCCGGAATGTCCGGCGGAACCGCCGGGGCCGTGCGACGCGCCAGCGGGTTGATTGACCGGCGGGTCCGGTGGACTAAAGTGACGCGAAGTTCACGGAGACAACGAGCGATTCCCGCGGTTTCTCCCCCGTGTGCGCGGCGGTACCTACGGCTCGGCCTCCTCCCGCTCGCCGGTCGGCCGACGCGCCCTTCCGGCGCCGGACGACCGCTTCTCCCCAGCGAGCGGGCGGGGCCCCGGCGGTACGTTCCCCGTGCCCGAATTGAGAGGGCGCATTGAGCAACGACCGACACGTCCCGGTGATGCTCCAGCGGTGCCTGGACATGTTGGCCCCCGCCCTGGAGCGCCCCGGCGCGGTCGTCGTCGACTGCACCCTGGGGCTCGGCGGCCACAGCGAGGCCCTGCTGAAGAGGTTCCCCGAGGTGCGGCTCGTCGCCCTCGACCGCGACAAGGAGGCCCTGCGGCTCTCCGGCGAGCGGCTCGCCCCCTACGGCGAGCGGGCCACCCTCGTCCACGCGGTCTACGACGAGCTGCCCGAGGTCCTCGACCGGCTCGGCATCCCGAAGGTGGACGGCGTCCTCTTCGACCTGGGCGTCTCCTCCATGCAGCTCGACGAGGCCGACCGCGGCTTCGCCTACGCCCAGGACGCCCCGCTCGACATGCGCATGGACCAGTCGACCGGCATCGGCGCGGCGGAGGTCCTCAACACCTATCCGCCCGGCGAACTGGTCCGGATCCTGCGCGCGTACGGCGAGGAGAAGCAGGCCAAGCGGATCGTCTCCGCGATCGTGCGCGAGCGCGACAAGGAGCCCTTCACCACCAGCGCCCGGCTCGTCGAGCTCATCCGCGACGCCCTGCCCCAGGCCGCCAAGCGCACCGGCGGCAACCCGGCCAAGCGCACCTTCCAGGCCCTGCGCATCGAGGTCAACCACGAGCTCGACAGCGTCGAGAGGGCGATCCCGGCGGCCGTGAGGGCCCTCGCCGTCGGCGGCCGGGTCGCCGTCCTGTCGTACCAGTCCCTGGAGGACCGGATCGTCAAGCAGGTCTTCGCGGCCGGCGCGGCCACCACCGCCCCGCCCGGCCTGCCGGTCGTCCCCGAGAAGTACCAGCCCCGCCTGAAGCTGCTCACCCGCGGCGCCGAGCTGCCCACCGAGGAGGAGGTCGCCGAGAACCGGCGCGCCGCCCCGGCCCGGCTGCGGGGCGTCGAGCGCATCCGGGAAGACGTCCTGTGAGCACGGCGAAGGGGCCCCTCAAAGGGCGGGCCGCGCGGCTCGGACGGCTCATGCCGTCGGGGCCGAGCACGGCCGCCCGCACCCCCTTCGTCCTGCTCGTCGTCGTGCTGCTCGGCGGCGGCCTGATCAGCCTGCTCCTGCTGAACTCGGCGCTCAACCAGGGCTCGTTCCAGCTGAACGAGCTGAAGAACCGGACCACCGAGCTCACCGACGAGGAGCAGGCGCTCCAGCGGGACGTGGACGCCTACGCGGCCCCCGACGCCCTGGAGCGGCGGGCCCGCGAGCTCGGCATGGTCCCGGGCGGCAGCCCCGCCTTCCTCGGCCCGGACGGCAAGGTGCTCGGCAGGCCCTCCACCGCCCCCTCCCCGACGCCGAGCCCGACGCCCACGGCCTCCGCCACGGCGGAACCGCCGCCCGCCTCCCCGAAGCCGCCGGCGGGCACGGGCGCGACGGCCGGCGCCGGCTCCGGCCCGGCCCCGACCGCACCCACCTCGCCCGCAACCGCTCCCACGACCTCCGGCAGGTGACCGAGCAGTGCCCCCCAAGGAGCCCCCGCGCCGCCGCGTCCCCGGCCCCGCACGGCCCGCCCGCCCTCGGCCCGCCGCGGCCTCCGGCTCCGGCGGCACCCGGGCGCCCCGCCC
>NZ_JBSHHY010000070.1:0-17154 GCF_053618675.1 Streptomyces sp. NPDC055632
GGTCTCCGCCAGATTCAGTACCGAAGCGACGTCATCGACGGCTGCCTTACCGCGACCGGCCTCACACTCACGACATCACGCCTATAACCTCAGTAGCTGAGGAACAGCACGAGGCAATCCTGAGGGCGGAGATCCTGCCGGCCTGGACTCGGGACGCCGTCCCGCAGGACCGACCGGTGGTCGTGATCGTCGCCGGACCTGCGGGCAGCGGGAAGTCGGAGCTGTGCGACCTCCTGCTGACGGTACTTGGCCGCCGGGGCGGCGCGGTCCTGATCGGCCGCGACCTCTACAAGAAAGCCCACCCCCTCTACGCCGGTCTTATGGGCGGCGATGACCGGACGGCCGGAGTGCGGGTGCGCCCGGATGTCCTGCGGTGGCAGGCCGAGGTCGAGACGTATGCCCGGGCCCAACGATTCGACGTGGTGCTGGAAGAGCCGGTCGCCGACGTGGCAGAGGCGTGCGCAAGGACCGGCGCGTACCGTGCGGACGGCTACCAGGTAGAGCTGGTGGCGCTGTCCACGGCGGAGGCCACCGCACAGCTCAGCGCACTGGACCGCTACCTGGACCAAGTCGCCGAGGACGGCGCCGGCCGCTACGTCTCCTCGGACAACTTCAACCGGTGTGCACGCAACCTGCCGCTCCTCTTGCAGGTCGTGGAGGCCGAGCGACTCGTCGACCAGGTGATGGTGGTGCGCCGCGGCCTCCAACCTCTGTACCTCAACGAGCTCACCGACGATTCCTCCTGGAGCCGCATGCCTGCCGCGGCCCAGGCGCTGACCGGGGACTGGGCCCGGCCGTGGACAGCGCCGGAGACTTGGCGCTTCCGCCGCCAGATCGCCGGTGCGCAACAGCAGCTGCACCCTTCCGTGCTCACGCCACAGCAGCGTCTGGCGGTGGCCGGCGGCATGGAGCGCGCCTTCGCGCTGGCCGAGCCGGTACGCCGCATCGCCCAGCCGCTCCCGGGCTCGCCCGGCGTCGACTACCACCGTCTGTCTCCCAGCGAGCACACGTGGATCTTCGACGAGCTCATCGTCCCGATGTATCTGAGCTCCATCACCCCGCAGGACGACCCGGTCACCCTGTACGTGATGGGCCCGCAGGGAGTCGGGAAGAGCTACACGGCACGCTTGCTGCGCCGCGCACTGCGCCGACGCAGGCCCACCCGGATCGAGGGTGGCCTCTTCAAGATGCTCCACCCCGACTACCACCGGCTCCTGGAGGAGCATCCGCGTACGGCCTCCGCCCGCATCCGACCCGACTACCGGGGATGGCAGGAGATGGCCGAGGCGTACGTACGGGCGCGCCGCGGGGACATGCTGGTCGAGATCGCCCCAGACAGCGTCAGCCACTTCCTCGATGGTGCGCGCCGCCATCACCGCGAGGGCCGACGCGTCGAGCTGATCGCGATCGGGGCGCGCGCCGTGGACAGCCGGCTGGGCACCGCGACCCGCTGCGCCGAGGTAGCCCGCCTGGGAGGAAGCCCGAGATTCACCACGGCCGCCGCCCACGACGTGACCTTCAGGGTTGTTCCCGAGGCGGTCCGCGCGGCCGAGCAATCGCCGTACGTGCACAGCGTCTCCGTCGTCCGCAGAGACCTGACCGCCGTGTACCGCAACGAACGCACCGCAGACGGATTCTGGAAGAGGCTCCCCCGGGGCGGAGACGTCCTGGAGGCCGAGCAGTACCGCCCGTACACGCCAGCCGAAGCCGGCCAGCTCCTGGCCACCCTCCAGCGGCTGAAGAGAGAACTCCCCCAGTATCGGTCGGATCTGATCGACATTGCCGCGCTGGCCTGGCCGCTGATGCCCGCCCACCTGCAGCCGCGCACCCTCGCCCCCACGGCCTCCACGGCGCCGCTGCTGCCAGTGCTTCAGCAGGGTTGCTGCTACTGGCCGCCGAGCTCCTGGGGCCGAGCCGCGTAACGGGCCGCGATCTCGTCCACTTCCTCCGGGCTGGCGTCCGTGAGCGCCTCCAGATCGACGCCGCACGCGGCGAGCCCCTCCTGCAGCACCCTGAGGCGCTCCGGTGCAGGCCCGCCGGTGCGCTGCTCCTTCATGAGCTGTGTCGAGTACCAGCGGGCCGCCTTCTTCACGAGTTCTTCGGCGGCCTCGGGGCTCACGTGCTCTGACAAGGGGTGTCCTTAACGATGGGGATGCAATGGCGTCATTGTCTCTGGCCAGCACCCGGGACAGGTTGACTGCGTTGGACAGAACGGCGATGTCGCACGGCCGGGCCGCCTAGGGTGGTACCGCCGATGATCTTTCCTGGGGGGACCGACCGTGGCCGATCTGCGTGCGCTGTTCAGCTCCAACGACCCGTCGCCGTTCGACGTCGCGGAGGCGTTCACCGACCGGCACAGCCAGTGGATCCTGGTGGCCGCCGCGCTGGAGGAGCACCTGCGCCGCGTCGCTGGCCCCTCCTTCGAAGTGGAGGACCTCGAGGCCCCCCGCAGCAACGTGCTCGTCTTCCACGGTGTGGGCGGTGTCGGGAAGTCGACCCTGCTCCGCAAGATTGAGGCCGCGCTCACCGCCGCTGAACACCGCCCTGAACAATGGGGCGCTCCCACCTGGACGGACCAGGTACTGCCCATCCGGATCGACCTGTCGAGGGCCGCGTCGACCGGCTCGGACTTCGAGCGGGTCATCCTGACGATCCGCCTCGCGCTCGCCGGGGCCCTGGGCCGGCCGATGCCGTCCTTCGACGTGGCGCTGCGGCACTATTGGGAGCACGTCCACCCTGGCGAGCCGCTGGACGAGTGCATCCGGCGTTCCGGGCTGGCCGGGAAGTTCGCGGAGATGCTGCCTCAGCAGCTGCAGGCCGGGGTGGGGGAGGTGGCCGCCGCCTTGGCGCTGCCCAGCCTGGTCGGCTCGGCTGCCGGACAGCTCACCTCGGCGCTGGTGAACGCACTGCGTGAGCGCCACGAACGCGCCCAGGCCCTGGCCGGCGCCACGCGCACGGCAGCCCTGCTGGAGGCCCCCCCTGACCTGGAGGCGCTGTCCTACTACCCGCACCTGCTGGCCTGGGACCTGAGCCGGCTGCCCGCGAAGAAGCGCATCGTGCCAGTGGTTCTGCTGGACACCTTCGAGGACACCGCCGACCGCCACCGGGACTTCGAGCGTCTGCTGCAGCGCCTGGTCTGGCTCATGCCCGGCACCTTCTTCGTCATCGGCGGCCGCAGTCGGCTGCCGTGGGCGGACCCCGCGCTGCAAGGCCAGCTCGACTGGACCGGCCCCGCCGCCTGGCCCGGCCTGGCCGCCTCCTCCGCCTCCCTGACGGTCCCGCAGCCGCGGGCAGCCGGCTCCGGCGCACGGCAGTATCTGGTCGGCGATCTCTCCCCTGAGGACTGCGAGGCCCACCTCGCTCGCCATCTGGTCCAAGACGGCCAGCCCCTCATCGACGCCGACATCCGGGCCGCGATTACCGCCCGCTCCCACGGCCTGCCCCTCCACCTCGACCTCGCCGTCTCCCGCTTCCTGGAGATCCGTCGCACCGGCCGCACCCCCGTCCCGGCTGACTTCGACTGCACCTTCCCCGCACTCCTGGCCCGCACCCTGTCCGACCTCACCCCCGAAGAACGCCACCTGCTGCGCAGCGTCGCCCTGCTGGACGCCTTCGACCTCGACCTGGCCACCCGCACGGCCGGCCTCACCCAGCAGGCTCCGGCCCGGCGCCTGGTCGACCGGCCCCTGGTCAACGAGAACACGTACGCCCTGTGGCCCTATCACCTGCACCGTGCGATCCGCAGCGCCGTCCGCGACGACGACCACAGCGACGACCGCTGGACCCCGGCCGACTGGGACCAGGCCGCCACCCGAGCACTGGCCGTTCTCGGCGACCAGTGGATGAAGGCCGCCGCGCTCGGCCCCAGTCGCATGCTCCTGGTCGCCTGCCTGCGCCAGGGCCTGCGCCTGGCCCGCGAGTACCGCCTGAGCGACCTGGGCTGGCTCACCGCCGCCGCCTACGCCTACACCGACGACTCCGTATGGGAGCCCCTCTCCCTGCCCACCGACACCACCGCCGACCCGGCACCGGATACCCCCGCCGACGCGCTGGCCGAGCTCCTCACGACGATCGCCCGCCGCCAGCACGAACACCGCCAGCGCACCGCCGACCGCCTCACCGCCGTCCTCGACAGCGGCCTGCTGCCCACTGAACTCACCGAAATGGGCTTGTACTACCGGGCCAAGGCGTACAAGGACCTCAGCCAGAACCAGGCCGCCCGCGTAGGAATGCAGCAGGTCGCCGACGCGGGCGGCCGGTACGCGCCCCGAGCTCGCCGGGGACTTGCCAACCTGGCCCGCCTCGCCGGGGACTTCCCCACCGCGCTGGCCACCGTGCCCAGCCTGGGCTGGAAGGGCCGCCACCACCGCGTCCTGGGCGACATCCACTGGTCCCAGGCCGACACCACCCAGGCCGTCGTCGCCTTCGAAGCCGGCCGCACCGAAGCCGAGCAGTACGGCGCCGCCGGCGAACGCGCCATGATGCAGGTCCGCCTCGCCCTGGCCGTCTCCTTCGCCGACCCCGTCCGGGCCGAGGACGAACTCGCCCTCGCCCACCAGCTCCTTAACGGCCTCGACCAGCGCTCCAACACCCTCCTCGCCCAGGTCGTCACCCTGATCAAGGACGCCGGAACCAGCGGCGTCACCGACCGCGCCCAGAACCTGCACAGCGACATCGAGGCCGCCGGACTCCCCTTTCTCCACCGCTTCGTGGAGCTCGCTCTCGCGTTCCACCACGCCGTCCGCGGCGAAGAGCAGGACCTGACCACCGGCATCAGCCGACTTCGTGTGCTCACCGCGTCCGGTGACTTCGCCTACTTCACTGACATCGCCCACTTCATGGCCAGCCTGCCCCTGCCGGGTCCGTCCTCCACCACCTGGGTCGACGGTTCAGGCCCCGTCCGTGCCCGCTGGCGGCAGCTCGTCCAGGACCGGCGTGCTCTGCTCGGAGTCACCGAGTAGGCGCCGGATAGCGGGAGAACAAGAACAAGAAGGCCCGCGCACCTTGCGGTGAGCGGGCCTAAGAAAAGAGGGGCAGTGGCCGGTGACGGCGAGTGCCCCTTCAAGTAGGCACCGACTGTACGCCCGAAGGTCGCGAAGCGAAAGGACACTCGCCACGATTCCCCACCTGGCTGGCTCTGCGCCGGGCGGCGGTCAGGGCCGGTGCCCGCATGGCACTCGCGGCTACTCCACCAGGCGTGCGATGAAGGCAGAGTCGAGGGCCTGGACGCGGCCCTCTTCAGAGGGTTACCTCAGAGGGATACCCAAGACCACAGAGTGGGCGGGATTCGCCACGCGCCCGGTTATTGGGACGCGAACCTATTCCTGGATCCACTCCTTCTTCTCCGGGCTCCAGGTCCCAGAGAAAGCAGGCCCGAGAAGCGGCGTGATGAAGACATGTGCGGAAACAGCCGCTTCGTCCCATGTTGCGCAGCCGACGAGTCCAGCTACTTCCTTGGCGGCTTTGGCGTAGCCGGTGCGCCAGGAGCTATCGGGCATCTCGAACGCGGACGGCAATCGCAGCTCCGTCGTGGTAGCTCGGGCAATGCGGTGGGCGGCCTCGCTGTGCAGGGCGTGGTGGGCGTCCGCAGCGACGATCGCTTCGTTCTGGCTGATGAGGAGAATGTCGGCCAGATCTCGATATCGGCTGGATGGAGCGCCGGCCTGGTGCCACTCGTACATGGCGCAGATCTTGTCCGCGAGGTGGTCGACGACAGGGTACAGCCGCACCTTGGGCCAGTCGGTCGGCCAGGGGAGGGCGGGCCGCGGCATGAGCCGAAAGTCCTCTGGTCGCGCGGTCACGTTTTTGTCGACGACGAGGTCGACGCTGATCGAGTCCAGCTTGCGCGGGCCGATGTAGACGTCGAAGGACTGGTTGATGCTGTCGTCACCAGTACCTTGGAGCCGCATCCTCTGAGGAACGAAGCGCAGATGGTCACCGAGGTCGATGGCGACTGCGGCCAGCAGAGCGTCCAGCGCCTCCTGCACTGTCCCGGACAGACGCTGAAGGTCGATGTCCCTGCTCAGACGTGCATTTCCGGGGTACCGAACGAGGAGAGCCTGGCCACCTTTCAGAAGCCACCCGTCAGGCTCGGCGGTGAACACACGCGCAGTCAGTCTTTGGAAGTAGAAGCCGCGCATCAGGAACTGTGGTGACCCGCCGTCCTTCTGGGCAACTCGTTTGGCGTGCTGCTTCAGGGCCGTTTCAAAGGCAACAGGGCTGGTATAAACCTTGTCGTTCGTGCTGATCGTGACTCCCCGGGCTTTGGTTGCAGACTGCTCAGGGTATGTCTGTCGATCTTGCTGATACTAGAGGTTTGCTGTTTCTGAATCCGTTATGGGACCGCTCTAGCCGTTCTCGGGATCCGTCTCCGCATCGTCCGGGGCGGGCTCGACCTGTGCTTCCAGAAGAGGGCGTGCGGGAAGGCCAGCACGTACGGGCGCCGTGATCGCCGCCCTTCTGGCGCTGGCGAGCGCGGCCGACAGGCGTTGAGTCATATCCGGCAGCACGGCAGCGTCCCTACTGCGATCAGCCATGGCAGCCTGAACATAGTCCGGCAGCTGCTGCTCAAGGGCTCTGAGGTAAGTCTGGGCGGGGCTCTGGCGCGCGACATCTGCCAGCGCCCTCCGCAGCGCCTCCCCCGGAGCGTTGAGGAGCGCAGCCGACACCAGCTCGTCGAGCCCTGCTCGCGAGGCGTGTCGCTGGTGAAGTGCCGCGAGCGCGGCAGCGAGCGCGCTGGACTTGCCTGAACCCATCGGCGCATGGAGTGTAGCCAGGGCGTCGATCACCGGGTCGGGGTCGATCGCCGAGGTGAGAACGGCACGTTCCCCAGCTGCGGTGAGCCTCTCATCCCGGAGGGTGAAGCCGGCCTGTTCCGCAAGGAAGTTGAGCAGCGTGGATCCGCTGCTGTGGCTGGGAAGACCATAGGCGCGCGCGTATGGCTGAACGCGCTCGGCTAGGACACGTGTATCGGTGAGTCCGCGCTGGTCAGCATCGGCCAGAACTCGCCCGATGTGGCCGCCGTCTGCACGGCTGCGCAGAAGGTCGCAGATCGTGCGGTCCACCGTGGTCACCGGCAGGCCGTCGACAACGTTCACGTCATCGAAAGGAACGGTTGCCTTATGGAAGGTAACGCCACTTTCACGAGTGGTCCTCCGGACAGGCACAGAGATCTCGACGACATCTGCCGGGATATCTCCAATGTCATAAAGCTGACAGGCTGACGCATGCGAGACGATGCCGGACCGCTCGCCATCCATCGGCCGCTCCCAAGCGCGGACGCCTGGATCCAGGCGCAGCCAGGCCGCCTTGACCTCGAGATGAGGAGTCGGCGTCCCGCCAGCTACCTGATAGACGCCGTGGGCGACACGCATGAGGAGCTCGGCATCGAGCAGGCGTGCGAGGTCCACTCGTGAGAGCCCGGCCGCCTGGGCCTGCCGAGCGGTAACCAGGCCCCATTGGTCTGCGGCGATGACGCCAAGTTGCATGATGGCCTCTGTGCGCTCCATACAGCAATAGTATCGCCTGGAGCCTTTCTGTGCAGCGTTTGCAACATCTAGGAAGTTACAAACGCTGCGCATGGGGTCGCTCCATCGATACTTTCGCTGTCAAAGAGCGGCCTGGGTGAGCAGGAGCCGGACCTCAAGCCTCAAGCGTTGGTAACTCTCTGTAGTTGCTGATGGCGTGGCCCGGCCGTGGTAAACCTTCCCGAGCCGCCTCGCCAAGCACAGCCGCGGGGGGCCGCCTCCTCACCCGTTGGGGTCACCGTTGCTGTGGCGCCTTGCGCCGCCGTCTCGCCGCGGGTTTCGATGTAGCCGGTCTCGTGAACGCCCGGCCGCGCGATGGAAGACGCCCCCGCACTCTTTCGCCGAGGACCGGCCAGAAGCATCACCGCCCGTACGACACCTGCTGTCCCACCGCACCAAAGCGCTCGCCGCCGGGGGCCGGTGTGGCGCGGAGCAGCGACCACGATGCCTCAGGCCGCCCTGGCCCTCACCGAAGACCGCCGCCACAGCACCGGCGAGTCCCACCAAGCTCTCCACCCTCTCCTCACGGACGCCGGCCAGCCGCTCACCATTCCTGCGGCCCGTCATCCGGAGCAGGCACAGCTAGAGGCTGCGGTCTTCCTCGCCTGTTGCAAGATCGGCAGTCTCTCCAAGCACCCCCTGGGCATCGTCCAGGTGCGTCCAGAGGAAGACCGGCTCACCCTTCGGCTCCTCGGCGAGCCGTACATCGTCCACCACTGGGCCGACTTCCTCCTCCCCCGGCTGACCGGCGAAGAGAGCGACCACCCACAGGACCGCGTCTCGGGGGTGGCCGGCCTCCGCTACCGCCGCGAGAGCCGCGGCATCACTCTTTACCGTCCCGCCGCTCCGTCCCCGCACCCGGGACGGCGGCCGACTGACGAAGACGCGCCCGTACACGGGCGGCGTGCCGGGCGGCCGGGCCCGGCGTCCACAGGCCGGCCCGCAGCTCCGAGGCCGCCCAGGTCAGGCCGTTGACCGCGTACTCGACGGTGTCGGCCCAGCGCGGCCAGTGGCCGTCGCGGTAGGGGCCGGAGGCCAGTGCTCGGCAGCGGTCGCCGAGCAGCAGCGGCGGCGGGGGCGTGCCGTCGGGGGTGTCGAGGAGCTCGTGGTTTTCCGTCTCGTCCTGGAGCAGGTGCCAGGCCGCGATCCACCGGGCCGGCTCCAGGAGCTGCGCCTCGCGGCGCTGGACCCGGTCCCAGCCGCCGGGCACGCCGGTCGGCCACTTGGGCAGAGGCTCGGTGTAGAGGTCCTGGTGGCGAGCGCCGCCCAGCCACCACAGCGGCCGGTCCAGCGCCACCTCGTCCACGAGGATCTGGTCCGTACGGGCCGCCCGCCACAGGGCCAGCGCCAGCAGCATCGAGGCCGGCATCCATTTTGTCCGCCGCTCCTCACGCCCTGCCGGGTCGTCGACGATGACCCCGCCGTCCTCCTCGATGCGCTCGATGTCGCCGGGGTCGTAGCCGATGTGCCGCTTCGTCAGCGCCCATGCCAGCCGCCGCACCCGGGGCCACGCCCCCTCGTCGTACTCCCGCTCGTGCGCGGCCTCCCACGCCTCCGCCCCCGCCACCACGAACTTCCCGCCCCTCACCTGTCCGGATCGACCGGGTCTCACGGTAGTGGCCGGCGGATACCCCTCACCGCCACGGCGCTGATCACGGGGGTATGCCGATCGGCATCGGCATTTCGCCTCGGCTTCCTCCGGCCGGGCGCCGGCGAGCGCGGGAACCGAGCTCGCCGACGGGCCGGACTCCGCCGGTCTACCAGTGGTTGTTGGTGATGGTGATGTTCGCCGCGTTGTTGGCGTTCCCGATCGAGCCGGACCCGTTCACCACGGCCATGTCACCCGACACCGTCGTGCCGGTGAAGGTCATGTCGGTCTCCATGCCGTCCTTGTCGAAGGCCCGGAAGTCGTCCAGGGCGTCGGGGTAGGCGAGGAGGTGCGCGGCGAGCGTCCGGCTCCAGACCTCCGACTTCGCATCGACCAGGTTGCCGTAGTCGGGGTCCGTCCACCCGATGCCGAAGGTGTTGCCGTACGTGGTGGCGAGCTCGTCGGCGTCCCGCCCGAAGGCCTCGAGGTCCCGGGCGACCGTGTCGCGGTTCTTCTCGCGACGGGTCAGCCACAGGAAGGCCTGCTTCGCCGGGATCTTGCCGCGCTTGCCGACCGCGTACAGCATGTTCGAAGCGACGCCCATGGTCAGGCCCATCACGGTCGGGTCGGTAAGGATTTCCACCGTTCGTACCTCCAGCTCGCCGCGTCTGATGCGCGGGTCTGAAGGCAGGGTTCACCGAAGCCGAACGGCGGCGCAAATGGCTCCGGACTCACGTTTACGCAGGTCAGAGCGCCTATATCCCTCGGGGGCCCGCCGGAAGCGTATGCGGCGGGCAGGTACCTCATCCGGGAGACACGCTTACCGTTACCAAATGGATACGTTGAGTCAGGGTGAGGGGCACCCCGTGACCGCCTCCGGCCTGAACAACGGCGAGTTGGCGATGAACGACGCCACCCGCCCCGCACCAGTTCGCGGAAGTACTCATCCGGCCTGCCGCAGCGCGGGTGCGGCGGGAGGCACCGTCCGTCCGGCGCGTTCGGCGCGGGCCCGCTGGATCGCGGCGGCGCGTACGGCTTTGGCGCTCTGGCGCTGCTGGGCGCGGACGTCTTCGAGGGACGGCGGCACCTCGTCCTCCAGGTCCTGCTCGACGTCGGGGAAGGCGCGGTCGGCGAGTTCGCGCCGGGCCTGCTCCTGGCGTTCGACGGCGGCGGCCAGGGCCGGGTCTTCTTGGCGGGGCGGGGCGACCGCGCGGTGGGCTTCGAGGGCCCGGCGGTAGCCGGCCGACGCGGTCTCGCGCGTCTTCACCGGCCCGGCCGGTACGGTCGGCCGCAGGGCCGGATCGGCGGCGGCCGGGAACGTCGTCGCCGTAGTAACGGTGCAGACGGCGGGCACCAGGACGTTGACCGTCCGGACGTTCGCCTCGGGCACCGCCTCGTTGGCGGCCGCGATGAGCTTCGGCGCGATCCAGCGGGTCTGCGTGGCGTACGCGGGGGCGTCGGGGACGACGTCCAGGCGGCCGGACTCCTCGTCGTACGCGACGGCCCGAACGTGCCCGGCGAGTTCGGGCGCGGCCGTGGTGAGGATGGTGTCCCACTGGGCCAGGACGCTGCCGCCGGCGGCCGGGGCGATCAGGCCGCGTTCGGTCATCATCATGCCGATGGCCGTGCCGAAGGCGAGGGGCGCGCGGCCGTCGCGGACGACGGTGGTGGTCCGCCGCCGCGGCTTCTGCCGGACCTCGGACCTCTTCGCCTTGGCCGCCTCGCGGGCGGCGAGGAGGGCCTGGCGGGCGAGGTCGACGCCGCTCGTCTCCGGTGCGGGGCTCACGCGATCACCTCCAGGGCCTCGCCGTCCAGCGGGCGGGCGGCGAGCTCGGGCAGGCGCTGCGCCCAGGGCGCGGGCCGGACCGGGGCGGGACGGGCCTGGGTGTGCAGCTGCTCCAGCCGTACGGCGAGCAGGTGCTCGGCGGTGCGGGTCTGGGCCTTCGCGGCGGCTTCGGCCGCGGCGCGCTGGGCGTCGTCGCTGTCGGGCAGGGACCGGAACCAGGGCTTGGCGAGCTCGGTGGCGTACGCCTTGCGGGCCTCGGCCTGGGCCTCCTCGCTGCGCCCCAGCATCGCCAGCGCCTGGTCCCGGTACTCCACGATCGCGCTTTCGGCGATCACGAACGCGTTGTGCGCGGCGGTGTCCCGGGTGGCGTCCGGGCCGGCCGCTTCCAGGTCCGCCAGGCTGGTCATCTGCAGGAACTGCTTCCATCCGGCGGCGATGTCGGTCTCGATGGCTGTACGGACCTCGGCGGCGACGGCCGCGACGGCGACCGGGTCGGTCAGGTCGGCCGACCAAGTGGCCGCGAGGAGACCGGTCTCGCCGATCAGGGCCTCGGTCTGCCGCCGGTGGTCGCACGCCTCGCACAGCCCGGCTGCCCGCTGTCGGCCGCAGTCCTCGCACGCCACGGCCTGTCTCGCCGTCGCCTCGGCCGCCGCCCGCTCTCGCTCGATGACGGCCTGCGCCTCGGCCTCGGCACGGAACGCCGCCCGACGCGCCTCTCGCTCCTGGGCCTCGGCCTGACGGGCCACCAGGTCGGCGGCTTCGGCCTCGGCGTGACGGCGCAGCCGGGCCTCGATCTCGGGGTAGCGGGCGTCCGTGTCCAGGCCGGGGAGCTCCTGGTCGACCTCGGCCGCGATCCGTACCCGCCACGCCCTCCGGGAGTGCAGGATGTTGGCGCAGTTGTCGCAGTCGGCGCCGGTGTCGATCCGGGCGCCGTCTTCGCACCGCACGTCCGAGCACGACGGTCGGCGCACCAGCCCGCGGTGGGTGATCCAGCCGTACGGGCTGGTGATCAGGGCCTCGCCGCCGGTCTCCGCGAGCCGGGACTTGAGTCGGGCGGCCAGCGCCGAGGGGGCCTGCGCCTGCCACTCCAGCACGTGCCGCAGCTGCGCCAGCTCGCTCTTCGTGGCCTCCGCGACCCGCTTCTGCTGCCAGCGGTTCAGCCCCTGCCACAACCACGTCACCGGCGCCAAAGCCACCCGCAGGTCAAGATCGGCCGGAAGCTCCGACCGCCCCCGCTGCTGCGCCTTTCCACCGCCGACGACCGTCAGCCGGGCACCGGCACCAGCGGCGACGCCGCCTTCCTGCTCCTGCTCGTCGACCGGTGACTTGATGGGCTTTTCCCCGCGGAGCGGGCCCACCTTGGCCGTCGTGCTCCCGGCCCCGGCAACGGCGGTCTCGCCGTCGACGGCCTGGTCCTCGCGCATGCACGCGCGGTCCGGCAGATCACCGGACCCTCCACGGCCTTCGCCGGAAAAGCCACCAGAGAGCGAGAGATCAACAACCCCAGTACTACCCAGGTGAGGGTGGTCAGTGTGAAGGGCTGCCGCAACGTCGGGGTCTGCAACATCAGTCCCATCTGTCACAGACGAGCCGCTGATCTGCGCTTCCGTCTCCGGCTCAGGAGCCTCACCAGGCCCTGCCGCAATGTCGGGGTCTGAAAACTCGGGCTCCGGGGCCTCCGCGCGGTCCTCCTGGGCGTGGGAGGCGACCTTATGGCCGTGCGCGGCGGCGACCGCCGGCACCATCAGCCGCGACTGGTTCGGCATGCCCGAGCCCGTCTTTAGTCGGACCCGCAGCACCAGCTCCCGGTCCTCCAGGCGCTCCAGCACCCGCTCCCCCGCCGACGCCGTGCACCCCAGCAGCCGGGCCACCGTCACCGCCGCGCGGCCGCGCCTGGTGTCCACCGTCCCGCCGCACAGCCGTACCCGGCCGGTCTCCCGTGCCTCCAGCACCACCAGCAGCAGCGCGAGGCGGTCCGTCGCCGCACCCCGGCCGGTACGCGTACCAATCAACCCGGGCGGAGTCACTGAACCGTCCCGGTGCTTCCAGCCCGGCGCCATCACGGCCTCGAACAGCCGCTGAAGCGTCGCGTACTCCTTCTTCTTCAGCGCCAACGGGTGTCCGACCACCCCCTGCGCCGCCCACAGCGGCTCCACCCGGCACGTCAGACCGATGTCCTGGCCGAACTCGCCCTCCTCGGTCGCCACCGACACCACGCCCGAACGGCGCAGACCCGACACCACCTCGGAGGCCATGTACGACGCGGACACCCCGATCCACCGGCCCAGCTCCGAGGTACGGATCTGCACCACACCGGTCTCCGATGAGGTCCGTGACGCCAGCACCAGCACCGCCAGGCGCACCGCGTCCGACGCACCGTCCAGGCCTGTCGCATCCAGGAGGATGCGCACCGCCCCACCCAGACGGGCACGTGCGTCCCGACCGAGTGACAGCGGATGACCCGCCGACCGCTCCGGAGCCGGCCCGGCCGGGATGGACCAAAGCCGACGCCGCCTCCCGCCCGACGGGCCACCGGTGAAGTTGTCGACGACATTGTTGACGGAATCGCCCACCGAAGCGGCGTCGGTTGCTGCCACGGTGCTCACCGAGCACCGCCGGATGCCTGTACGACGGAGAAAGAGCCATCACCGAAGACGGCAGACGAGGATGCCCAAAAAGGGTTAAAAGAGGCCAGGCACATGGGGCTGGGGTGGAAAACGGCATAGCAGTACTGCACAATGACTCCTGTCGTGGAGGCATCGCCAAGACGGCACAGCGAAGCCCCCTAGAGGTGCTTCGTGGTTCTGCGGAGAACCAGTACGAGTGTTCGGATCCGGCTGCTAACCGGTCCGGACGACCCCTTCGATCGGGCTGCTAACCCGGTCGGTGTCAGATGGGGGCGCTCGGCCGAGGTGGTGGTACACCTCGGGGACTGAGCGTCCCGGCGGCCATGAGCTCTCGCGAGCGCCGCCTCACGCAGCTAGGACGTAACGGCCTCCAGCGGTGAGGCCTGCCCGCGCCGCCTACCAGCGCGGAAGTCGATGTGCCCCAGCCAGCCCCGGCCAGGAGCGGCCTTATGGAGGTCCTGGAAACGCGAACGCCCCGCCGGAGCGACGCTCATGCGTCGCTGCAACGGCGGGGTGCTGTGTGTCCGCTGGAAGAGACGGGTACTCTTCATCGCGCGACCTCCTTTCCTCTTAAAGGTGGTACGCCGGACCGGGGCAACCCGGTCGAGAGCCCCTGAAGACCCTGGCCGGTCAAGGGGGCTTTTTCTTGTGTACTTGTGGATCGACTCCGAGGACACCCTACTCCCACCACCTGCCAGAGAGTGACGACAGGTAACAACGTGTCGGTCGGATGTGCCGCAGAAGATGTGCTGGTCAGCCTCGGAGACCGGGGCCTGTAGCAACTGACCTATCACGAAAGGCCCTCCGGAGAGGTATCCACCTGCATCCGGTACCGCAGACGGTACCGATGCGCCGCCTTCGTCATCAGCGTGGCTTCGATGGGTCGACGATCGTCCGAGTAGACCACCCGGAAGGAGACCAAGACGGGCATCCCTTTCGGCAGCTCCAGCGCGACGGCCTCTTCCTCGGTGGGGATTTCTGCGGAGACATCGTCGACAGACTCACGAGGGGGGAATCCCATGCTGCTGAGCAGAGCGGGAGTTCCGCCCTTGATGCGTCGGTTCTCCATCATGGGAGTGCCTTCGCAGAGGCCGAGCGGGTAGTACGAGCGCGTTAGCTCGGTCGGTTCACCATTTAGGGTCAGGAGCAGCTTGCGCAGGAGAACCTGCTCCACGTCTTCCAGTTCCAGCGCGGCGGCAACTTCGGCCGGGGGCGTTACAACGGCGACGTCCAGAAGCTGTGTACCACCGACCTGGCCACGTTTCGATGCCTCTGTCATCCACTTGTAGGGCTCGCCTGCGTTGGCCGGGGCCATGTAGGCCAGAGGCTCGATCGCCTGCTGTCCGTGCTGCCGTACGTATACGCCCTTTCCCGGACGGCCTTCGATGATCCCCTCGTCCTTCAGTAGCTGTAGAGCCTTCTGGACTGTGACGTTTGAGGGGTTTCCGTACTGTTCCATCAACTTCACCACAGCCGGCAGCTTGGCTCCCGGCTCGAGGTCGCCCCGGAGGATCCCGCGCCGGATATCGGAGGCGATCTTCTGGTAGGGGTCCCTGGTGTCGGTGTACTCACGATTCACGGGACGCTCCCTGTACTAGTCGGTAGGTGAGGTGTCGGTTTGAAGGCATCGTCATGATCGACACCTCGAAGGGAACGCCCTCGGCGGTCGAGCTAGTCCTGACGAGTTTGAGTACTGCACTGCCGGGAGCAAGTCCTAGGTGGGTGGCTTGGCTTTCGGTGGCGGTGGCCGCGTGTACCTGCTCGACCGTCACCTCGCTCAAAAATCCTAGGTCGGCCAGTAGCTTCACCGCTCCGCCAGGGATTTTCCGGGAGTCGGCAAGTCGGGTGCCGACCGCGATGGAGGCGGGGTAGTAGGAGTCAGACAGTTCGACAGCTACCTCGTCCAAGAGGATCAATCGCCGTCGGACTACCACTAGGGAGCCGGGCTCCAGGTGCAATGCCTCCGCCACCTCGACTGGAGGGGGGAGGGCTGTCACCTGCAAGGTTTTCTGGCCGCCGCGACGCCCGTGACGTGCAGCCTCGTCAGTCCAGGCGTTCCCGGAGCCTCCTGGTCGGGGATGGATGTAGGGCCCGGAATCACTGATCCAAGACTGGTCTGACATGGCCTTCCCCTTCCGCGGTTGATCTCCAACGACCTTACTGCCATACGTGCACAAGCGTTATGCAGAGCATACCTGCTTGCATAGTATGCAGGTATGCGAGTACGGTACGAGCCATGGAAGCCACGGAAACCACGGAAGTGGGACCCGGTGAAGTAGAGCTGGCTGCCGGCGAGTACGTCCGGGTCAGCACCATCGCCGAGTACTTCGACATCGGCCTCTCGACCGTCTACCAGGCCATCGAGCAGGGTGACCTGCCCGCCATCGGTGTGGGCAACGGTTCGAAGAAAGCCCTCCGAGTGAGGCTCAGCGACGTACTTGCGTACGAGAAGAGCCGCCGGATCAAGCCCAAGAACGCGCCGACCCTCTAGTCGAAGCGCAGTTCTCACAGGACGCACCAAACGAGCACCACCGCACCATCGCGAAACAGCGGGTTCCGCCTCTCCGGGGGCGGCGGTCTCCTCTTCGGAGGTGACGGCAGTGGGGTCGAGCTCAGCTCCCCCGGCGACTCGTTCCAAACCGAATAGCTCCACCTTGATCTACCCCGTACAGCGCTGCTGCGCTGTCCGTCCGTCAGGAACCACCTGCCGAAGGGTCGGCCTGACGTGGCGGAGAAAGCAGCACCGCGCCCAACGTCAGGAGGACCCGATGCCCCGTACCCGTCCCGGCCGCGTCCGGACCAAGCACACCAACCGCCGCCCGGCACTGCTGCTCAGCACCATGGCCCCCGAGGACTTCAACATCCGTCCCGGCGAGACGAAGTCGATCGCCTGTCCGGACTGCCGTACCTGGCGCCGGATCATGGGCGAGACCACCCTCACGATCCGCGAGCACGGCCTCCCCGGCCAGGAAAAGATCAAGGAGGGGGAGAAGCGTCCCCTCTGCCCCGGCAGCTACCAGCTCGTGATCGCCGACATCGACGTCCGGCGCTGGCAGGCCCGGCAGAACCGCCTCCTGCGCGACGCGATGCCGCAGGAGAACCGCCGCGCCGCCCAGCAGTACTACAAGCCGCTCCCCGCCCCGGCCGCTCCGGTCTCCCGGATCAAGGCCGAGGTCACGCTGGAGACGGCCCGCCAGTCCTACCTCTCCCACCGCAAGGGCTGCGTCCGGTGCGACGGCGGCCGGCACTGCACGGACGGCGGGATCCTCGCCCGCCGCTTCGTCGCCGCGCTCCAGCAGGAGCCCGCCCGCCGCGAGGCCCACGCGGAGCAGGAGCGCCTGGAGCACCGTGCCGCGCGGAAGCAGACGGCGCCGGCTATCCGCAAGGCCCAGTGGACCAAGCGCGGCGGCACGGCGGTCGAGATGGCGAACAACCAGTGCCGCCCGGCCGACCTGACGGCGGTCACCGTCTTCCGGCACACCGAGGTTCCCTCGAAGCCACAGAAGGTCGAGGCGCACGACAAGCGGCAGGCCGAGCTGGGCAGGCAGTACGGCCACCGGACGGTCGCCTGATCCGCAGATCGCGACGAACGACCGCGGCCCCGGCCGTCCCCGAGCGCGTCGGGGA
>NZ_JBSHHY010000071.1:0-14751 GCF_053618675.1 Streptomyces sp. NPDC055632
ACCCCTGATCATCACGTCCGCAGCGTAACGAACTGCCGAATCGTCACACCGGTCCCCCCGACCAGGAAGCCTCAACAAGATCGTGTTACGAGCTCTCAGGACGGAAAAAAGGGATGACGCCCAGATGCTGGTTCGCCAGGCCGCAGATCGCGGCGATGTCGGTCGGAGCGTGACACAGCACCTGAACCCCGAACCTTGAGAGGGCTGGGGCCCGACGGCGCAAGGCGGCGATCAGAGACTGTCCGGAGCAGCCTGCGGGACCGTCGCCGGCCTTGCCCATTCCATGCCCAGCTTCGCGAGGGCGGCGAGCTGGTCGGTGTCCAGCCGGTCTCTCCTGGATTTCGTGTTCGAAAGCCACACGCCCAGCTTTACGGTCACCGGCTCCGTCTCGCCGTCGACGGCGATTTCCTCGCTGTGCCCCCTCGGTACGGGCCGGTCCGCACCTTCCCACTCGACCCACTGTGCCAAGGGCCGCAAGTCCCCGCTGGAACGCAGCCTGTGCCTTGCTCGGGCCCTTCGTCGTGCGCGGCCGCAGGGGCGGGAGCGGGCGCCTGATCGGGTTGCACGCCCTGCTTCGCCAGTCGCTCCTGCTGCTCGGGGAGAAGCTGTGCCCAGATGCCCGGCTTCTTCTGCCGCTGGAGCCACCGCCCGATGTCGTCGCCCTCGAACAGCACGCCGGGCTCGATGGCCGGCAGGACGCCGTCGGCGTCGACCAGGTCCGCCAGGATCCGGTAGTGCCGTTGCCAGTCCAGCGGCTACGGGCAGTCCCAGTCCTCGTCGATCCCGGCGAGCTGCGCGGCCCGGGTGGCCGCGACGTCCTCATCCTTCCCCAGCCCGTTCTTCGTGCCCTTACGGCGGGGATTGGCTATGTACTGCCCGATCGGAACCATCGCCTCACCCTCACCCTCACCCTCACCCTCACCCTCACCCCACACCGCGTCCTGCCTTGGTGCGAGGTGTCCCATGGCCCGCCGGTATGAGCGCAGTACGGCGAGCTTGTTTTCCCGGGCTTCCTTGCCCGGCTCCCACACCATCCCGGCCTCCGGAGTATCCAGGAGCACTTTGCGCCGCTCCTCCAGCTCACCCGCGCGCAGCGCCTTGTGCTGCTGATGCATCCACCTGCCAAGCGGAAGCCGCTTCGTCGTCCCGACTTCAGCTTCGGCGTCATACGGAATGGCACAGAGACCGATGCTCCGGTTCACCCCCTGCCACCACAGCAGAGGCTGGTCAGACTGCAGTCGGACCAGGGACCCGGGCTGGCAGACGCGGGTGCGCAGGAAGGCAGTGATAGTGGTGGGGTTGCGCAGTTGGTGCAGTGAGCCTTGATTCATCCGGGTCGAAAGTGATAGATGCGCCGATTGAGACGATTGATGCCACCGTCACGATCAAGCCGAACCGCACGCTTGGTTCTTTCACCATGCGAAACCTTGCCGCCCGGCAACGATCTCACTTGTCCGTGAATGCCCGCCCAGGGGAGGTTTTGCGGAACCAGTGAGGCGGGAAACGGTCTGGCTGGTTCCGCCCCGTGTGGATCATGCGTTCGAGGGCAGCGCGGCGGTTGGTGTGGAGGTTTCGTGGCAGCGTGTGCACGCCGCGTGACCGCTGGGGTCGCGGTGGTTGTTTCCCGTGGGGGGAATTCATGCGTTCACGTGCTTCGGGCACGTCTCTTCGGCGTGCCCGCAGGTCGTCCCGGTACGGCCTGGTCGCCGCGGTGGCGGCCCTGTCGCTGGCCGCGTCGGTGGTACCGGCCCTGGCCGATCCGGGCACCGTTGATCCGGGTGCTGCCGATCCGGGGCCGGGTTCGGTGTGGGGGAAGACGGACGGGCCGCGCCTTGGGGTGCCGCCGGTCAAGGTCGGTTCCAACCGGCCGGTGCCCAACGAGGCGGAAGCTCCCGACACACCCGGGGAGAAGGCCTGGGAGGAGGCTCAGAAGAACCGCGCCGTCGGCAAGGCCGCTCAGAAGAGGTCGATGTCGGCATCTGCCGCACAGAACGATGGTGGCGAGCCGGTCACGGTGCCTGGGGGCCAGGGTGCGGTTCCGTGGCACCAGATCACCAACTTCCGCATCACCGATTCCCTGGTGGCCCGGATCAACCTGTCGACCGGCAATCTGATGCTGGCGGCGACGGACTTCGAGGTCGCCGGTGTGGGGCAGAAGCTGCGGCTGGCCCGTACCTACAACTCCTTCGACGGCGCCGGTGGCCTGGTCTCGCCGCGCTGGTGGCAGGAGTACGAGCGCTCCTTCTGGCGTTCGGAGAACGAGGTCGTCCTCACCGACGCCACCGGCGCCACCCTGCGTTTCGCCAAGGCGTCCGACGGCTCCTTCACCACGCCCAAGGGCTACGCGAAGGACCTGAAGGAGAACGCCGATTACACCTTCACGCTGACCGACCGCAAGTCCGGGGTGAAGGACACCTACGACGCCAACGGGGTGCTGACCAAGGTCACCGACCGGAACAAGGGCACGATCACCGTCGAGCACCGCGAGGGCGGCTTCAAACTCACCGAGACCCGCTCCGGGCGCTGGATCGACCTCACCTACACCGACGAGAGCCACCTGACGGCCAAGGACCACACCGGCCGCACCGTCTCCTACGAACTCGACGGCGACTACAACCTCTCCCGCACCACCGACACCGCCGGCAAGACCACGCTCTACGCCCATGACGCCGACGGCCGCATCACGAAGATCACCACCCCCGACGGGAGAGTGACGGTCTTCACCTACGACGCCCATAACCGGGTCCGCTCCATGCTGCGGGCCACCGGATTCAACGCCTCCGGTCACACGGGCCCGGCCTACACCTACACCTACTCCAGCACCGACCCCCAGGCGGCAGGCACGACCACGGTCACGGACCCGGAGAACCACGCCACCAAGTACGAGCACGACAAGGACGGCCGGGTCACCAAGACCACCGACGCCCTCAACCACTCCCGCTCCAAGACGTTCGACGCCAACCACAACGTGGCCACGGCGACCGACGCGATGGGCACCGGCACGGGCGGCACCGGCGGCAATGTCACCACTTACGGCTGGGACGGGCGCAACAATCCCACCTCCGCCAAGCTGCCCACTGGGGCGACGGCCGCGATGACCGGCTACCAGACCATCGCCGGCGCCGACCTGCCCGGTTCGATGACGACGGCGGACGAGGAGAAGACCGACTACACCTACGACACGGCCGGCAACACCACCTCCGTCGCCATCACCGGCACCGGAGGCGGCAGGCAGACCTTCGAGCACAACAAGGCCACCCCCACCTGCGGCGGCTTCGAAGGCCAGCGCTGCAAGGTCACCGTGAAGATGACGGACACCAAGTCGGTGTCCACCTCCTTCACCTACGACGCCAAGGGCAACCTGACCAAGGTCACCCCGCCCGCCCCGCTGGGCACCACCACCTACACCTACGACCCCCTCGGCCGCCCCCAGAGCGTCACCGACGGCCGCGGGATCAAGACGACCTATACCTACGACGCCCGCGACCGCGTCGTGCAGGTCTCCACGCCTACGACTTCCGTCGTCTACGTCTATGACGGCGACGGCAACCTCGTCCGGCGCACCGACGGCTCCGGCATCACCTCCTACGCCTTCGACCCGCTCTCCCGCGAAACCGTCCGCACCCTGCAAGACGGTTCACAGACGCAGCTCACCTACACCCCCGCGGGCAACGTCGACACCTACACCGATCCGGCCGGCACCACCGACTACACCTACAACGAGGTCAACAAGCTCACCGAGCTCAAAGACCCCGCCGGCAGGGTCACGAAGTACGCGTACGACAACAACGACATCCGCACCAAGACGACCTACCCCGGCGGCACG
The DNA here is from genome assembly GCF_053618675.1 of Streptomyces sp. NPDC055632. Classification (NCBI taxonomy): domain Bacteria; kingdom Bacillati; phylum Actinomycetota; class Actinomycetes; order Kitasatosporales; family Streptomycetaceae; genus Streptomyces; species Streptomyces sp. NPDC055632. Next base: position 3,827 of record NZ_JBSHHY010000071.1, read on the forward strand.
GTGCAGAGTGTCACCCCGGACAAGTCCAGCCGCCCGGAGAAGATCAAGACGACCTCGCCCCAGGGCACCCTCGTCGACCTGACCTACTCCTACGCCAACGGCACCAAGGACAGCACCAAGATCCGCACCAAGACCGACGCGGTCGGCGGCTACAAGACCAGCTACACCTACGACAGCGCAGGCCGCTTCTCCTACGCCAAGGACGAGAAGAACGGCACCATCGCCGACTCCTGGCAGTACTGCTACGACCAGGCCGGCAACCTCACCAGCCAGGGCACCGACCCCGGCTGCCCCCGCGGCACCACCTACACCTACAACGACGCCCAGCAACTCACCGCCAAGTCCTCCACCACCGGCACCTGGTCCTACGACCAGGCCGGCAACGAAACCGCCGGCGCCTCCACCGACGACTACGCCCGCACGGGGGAGTCGTACACGGACTACTCCCAGCTGAAGTCGATCACCGTGGGCGGCAAGACCTACGCGGGCCAGTACGCCTCGACCGACCAGAGCGAGCGGATCAAGCTCGGCGACACCCTCTTCCACCACGGGCCGCTGGGCCTGTCGGCGAAGACGACCGCCGGCACCGACATGGGATTCAACCGGGAACCCGGGGGCACCCTCAACTCCATGACGACCGGGGGCAAGTCCTACTACTACCTGACCGACGCACTCGGCAGCGTCGTCGCCCTGGCCGACGACGACGGCAACAAGGTCAACACCTACACCTACAGCCCCCGCGGCGTCCGCCTGCTGGTGCGTTCCAGCGAACCGGTCGCCCAGCCCTACCACTTCGCCGGCGGCTACCAGGACCCCACCGGCCTCTACCACCTCGCCGCCCGCTACTACGACGCCAACATCGGCCGCTTCACCCAGCCCGACCCCTCCGGGCAGGAGAAGAACCCCTACCTCTACGCCGAAGGCGACCCCGTCAACCGCATCGACCCCTCGGGGCTCGGCTGGCTCCAGAAAGTAGGAGACGTGGTCAGCGACAGTGAAAGCATCGTGGGGATTGCCACGGGCTGCATCGCCGGTCTGGGCGCCGCATCCGAGACGGGAATCATCCAGGCAGCGGGCGTATTCGGCGGCGGAATTGGCGCGGTCGGTGCGGCAGTCGGCAGCTGCGCGGTAGGCGGCGCCATGGGGTACGCAGGTATGGACATCATCAGTTACGGGTGAGCATCGGTAAATACCGATAGCTGGCTGATCAGGACCTCTGTCGCGACGACGGGTCGCATCCGAGGCCGCGGCAGAGGTCCGCAAGGCAAGCAACCGGCAACCGTTCCTGCAGTGAATCCCGACAGGAATTGAGTGAGGAGAAAATGGTGAACGACAAGGTCAAACTGCAGGTTTTCGCAGTTGTATGTCTTGTGGTGTCGATCATCTGCATTGTGGTGGGGCTGCAGACCGGGAACGCGGTGTACCTGGTCTTGGGTGGCTTGGGAATCCTGGGAATAGCTATGCTTGCCTTCGGAGTGCTGCGCAAAAGGCGATCCTCCTAACTGATCGTTTCAGAATGAGGTTCGTAGGCGCCGTAAGCAGATGATGCTGCAGGCGAGTTGAAGCAGGCCGAGGTGGAGATCTGCACGTATCTCGTAGCGGATCCGCAGTCGTTTGAACTGGTGCAGCCAGGCGAAGGTCCGTTCGACGACCCAGCGTGTCTTGCCCGGTCCGGAGCCGTGCGGGACACCTCGGCGGGCGATCTTGGGTGTGATGCCGCGGGCCCGGAGGATGCGGCGGTACTTGTCGTAGTCGTAGCCGCGGTCGGCGAACAGCCGGCCCGGCCGGTGCCGCGGCCGCCCGACCAGGCCCCGGATGCGGGGGATCGCGTCCAGTAGCGGCGTCAGCTGGGTGACGTCGTGCCGGTTTCCGCCGGTCAGCGACACGGCCAGGGGTGTGCCGTGCCGGTCGACGATCAGGTGGTGCTTGCTGCCCGGCCTCGCGCGGTCGACCGGCGAAGGTCCGGTGTGAGCCCCCCTTTCAGGGCCCGGATGTGCGAGCCGTCGATCGCGCAGTCGTCCATGTCCAGCAGGCCGGCCTTGCGCAGCTCGGCCAGGAGCACCTCGTGCAGTCGGGGCCAGACACCGGCCTCGGTCCAGTCCCGCAGCCGCCGCCAGGCCGTCACCCCGCTGCATCCGGTTCGCTCGGCGGGCACGTCCCTCCAGCTCACGTTCTTGCGCAGGACGTACACGATGCCCCGCAGGGCCGCACGGTCGTCCACCGGCAACCGCCCGGGGTAGCGATGTCGCCGCGGCGGGCGGGGCGGCAGCAGTGGAGCGATGCGTTCCCACAGGTCATCAGGCACAAGATCATCCGACACCCGCACCACTTTGCCGTCACCAGACCCGACCGCCAAGCCCTCACACCGAACTCATTCTGAAACGATCAGTAAGATGCCCCCATGCCTGCTGACGAGCGTGTGACTCGGTCCATGTGTTGTGTCGAGCCGATATCGGATCCTCGGCCGATGCCGGAGCTGCCTGAGCGGGTCTGGTCCAACGAGGACTGGGAACGGATCGAGCGCGGTTATACGGCGAGTGACATGGACGAGAAGTGGGACGTCTTCACAGAGGGGGAGGTTGTCTTCCTGCATCGAAGCTGGACCGGCTACGGAATTTTCGCGGCGACCTTCGCGCCGGTCTATGGCGGCGGGTGGCGGATCGCCAGTGCTGTGGTGGAGCGTGACGGCGAACGCTACGGAGGCACGGACTACACCTACGACTGCGTCATGCTCGAGCTGGTGATCACTGCCATCGTGCTCGGTGAGCCGGCACCTGAGCTCCGCTCGAGGCTGGTGGAACTGATCCGCCGAAGGCCACGCGCTGCCGATGCCCCGGCCGGCGTGATCCAGCACAGTACCCTGGGGCTGCGCTCGGGCTCCTGACTGAAACGTTCAGCCCTCGGGTAGTGCCAGGGCCCCGTCCCAGACATTGCCACCGTCTGCCCAGGTCCACAGCCACTGGCGCAGCGATGGCGCCGCGTAACACAGGCCGTCGTGAGGGTCCTGTTCCCGGTCCGGGTCCCAGCCGTCGGCATCCCACAGCAGGACCGGGTGATCAACCGCCAGCAGGGAAACGTACCACTCCATCGTGCAGCCGCCACCCGTCAGGAACAGCCACGACGCCGGCGCTCCCCACCCGGCCCGCCGGGCGGGAATGGTGGTCGCGCAGCGCCAGTCCGGCACCTTCCAGTTGGGAACGCGGCGCGGTGTCAGCGAGGCGAGGCCGCCCTCCGGCCCGAACCCGCCGTCACCGATCTCGGTATAGAGGCGACGGAGCAACCCGGGCAGGGGATACCCGAGGCTGCGCTCGGCAAGGTCTACTTCCGCTTTCGTGAGAGGAGGGAACGGCTTGTCCGGGAGAAGCCCAGGAGAGGCAGGCACGTTCTCGGAGCCCCAGGCGATGGCGTGCAGCCTCTTCACAAGCGCATCGTCGTCCGCGGCGGTGCGGCGGGCAGCATCGGTCACGAACCAGGACTGTAGTGGGCGTCGCGGCCTGATCGGTCTGCCAGGTTCCGGGTGGGACGTGCTGCGTCGTGTCCCGGGCGCAGGCTGCCGAAAGTTGTGACAGATCCGCCTTACTGATCGTTTCAGAATGAAGCGCTTGGCCAGAGAGTTACGCGCTGCGATGATGCGATCTCGACTGGGCGGTGGGGGACGGAGACGCCAGATGACGCGGTGGCAGCTCTTGCAGGGAGACGTTCTGGTCGGTGAGCTCAGTGAGTACGGTTGTGATCAGCCGTTCTTCCTGGCGCGCTTCAGCCCGGGACCTGGCTGGGAGAGCGTGAGGCCGTTGTTCGAGGCATGGGCGGCCTGCAGGGGCCCGGACCCGGATGGGCTCAGGTTCGTCGCCCTGGCCAAGCCGTTGCAGGATTTGGGGCTCACACTGGCTCCGGTTGACGGTCAGCAGACTCCGTTGCGGCTCTTCAAGGACTGCATGGTGCGTATCTATGGGGTTGAAGCCCGCCTCCGCTACTGATCGAGCGATTGGCCGTCCGTGGGAGTCGGCGCAGGCATATGAGGCTGCAGGCCAGGTCGAGCCGGCCCTGGTGGATGTCAGCGCGTCGTTCGTAGCGGGTGCGGAGTCGTTCGAGTCGTTGTCACGATGCTCGTGACAACGGGCAGTACCCCCTTGGCATGATGGATTGATGATCAATTCGATAGGACCCGTGGTGCCGCCTGGCCGTATGAAACAGACACGGCAGCCCAACCTTGCACTCTCCGGAGGCATGCATCTGCGCCCCTGGCGGGAGAGTGACGCACAGGTCCTGGTGCAGTCGTGCCTCGATCCGGACATTCAGCACTGGAACCGTCCCGGTCGGCTGACCACCGACACGGCTCGGGAGAAGATCGCGCGCTGGAAGCTGCGGTGGCAGAACGAGGAGGCTGCCATCTGGGCCATCGCTCCCGTGGAAGATGACGTCCCTGTCGGATTGATCGGCCTCGCCGACCTGGACCTGCGAGGCGGTAGCGGCGAGTTCGTCTACTGGCTGTTGCCGGCTGGCCGCGGACGCGGAGCCATGGTCAACTCCACTCTCGCTGTGAGCGAATGGGCCTTCGACACGCTCGGACTACATCGCCTGCGCATCACACACTCTGTGGCCAACACGGCCTCCTGCAAAGTGGCCACCCAAGCCGGGTTCCCCTTGGAAGGGACGATGCGCAGCGCGCTCCTCCACGCCGACGGCTGGCACGACGAACACCTCCACGCACGCATCCAAGACGACACCTGACCATCTCGACCAAGTGAAGCTGCCTTACGGTCTCACCTGACCAGCTTGACTTCTCAACCTCCTGAGAAGTCATTCTCCGCGACTACACCCGTCACGCCCACTCGACTCCCAGTTCCCGCAGCATGTCCCGCTGCTCCTGGTCGAGCTTCTCCCGCCGGGTCTTGGTGTTCGAAACCCACACCCTCAGCCGTACAGATGCCGGCTCCGGTCAGCGGTGCTGGCCGCCCTTCTTGAATGACCGGGGCTGGTAGCGGCCGCGGGGGTGCAGCCGCCTGTGGCGACCGGCGTGGACTGCCAGGTGCGTGACGATGGTGGCCGGGACAAGGAAACCGGCGATCCATGACGTGCGCAGTGTGATGTCGGCCAAGGACATGGCCGTCTTCCAGCCGTGAGGAAGACCGAAGAGAAAGACGGAGATGAGGAGCGACAAGATGACAGACACCAGCGCGGCGACAGCCACCCGGCGAGTGAGCCCTTCCCACCACCTGTTGGTGGCATCCCTATCCACGCCGCCTCCCTCACCGCTCGTGCGGGCATTGTCGCTCACGACCCACGCTGGGCGACAGAGCAGCGTCAAGCAGCAGCACGGGAAGACCGGCCCGCTGTGCACAGATGCTTGATGATCAAGAGGAGCATCAGTCCGGCCGGGCGACCACCATGTCCGGCCTGATCGCCGAGGCGGAGTGGGCCGCCCCGCTCAGGCAACAGGGAGGACACGCGAGATCAACTCGAAGGCCATGCCCCGCCTCTTTCCGGTTCAAGGGGAGGCGAACCGTACGGGCCCGGGCGCGGACTCGACGGCAGGTCGGGGACTGAAGCGATCTTGGTGCGCCACGCCCACCGGGACACCGTCACCGGTCCCTCCAGCCGCTTGGCGGCGCGGGTCTCGTCCAAGAACGCGCCCGCGTGTGCCGGGCGGCCGGGAGCGGGGTCCTGCCCGTGCCCGTCCGCCAACTCCGGGCGCTCATGTCCGTACGGGCCGGGCTCACCCGTGCCCGCGACGGAAGGCCCGGCACGCGTCGAGCGTCTCGTGCACGACGGCCGGGTCCGGGCCGGTCGGGAGGGAGTGCAGGGTGCGTTCGATGTGGGCGTGGAGGTCGCCGTCGCAGTAGTCGGTCACGCGGTCGAACGGGCTGCGGGCCGCAGTAGCGAGTTCCGCGACGGCGCGGGCGAGCAGGCCGGGGCCGACGGGCGCTTCGTCGAGGGCGGCGAGGCGGATGAGGGCGGTGGCCGCGGCCCACCGCATCAGCGGGTCCGCGGCATCCAGGTAGGGGGTGATGTCCGCGGCTGTGGGAGCAGGACCGGCAAGGCCGGCCGCGAGCAGCGTGGTGGCTGCGGCGACCGGATCCTCCTCGCGCGCGGCAAGGGCGAGAAGGCGCGGCAGGGAGGTGGTGGCGAATTCGGGGAACCAGGCCAGGAGGTAGGCGATCCGGGTCCGCAGACGGGCGTCGGGATCATCGAGCAGGACGAGAAGGCCGGGGAGCTCGGCGAGGACCGCGTCGTAGGACTGCAGCGCCGACCACCGGGGATCGAACGAGTTCCCGGCCGCCACCCAGTCCCGCATCTCCCGCGCCTGTGCGCGCTTGTCCGCATCCGTCGCGGCGGTCACCTGCTCCTCGTACCAGGGCAGGAGCTCTGCCGGCCCCCGCTCCGCCGCAGCGGCACGCCATCCGGTCACGTTGATGCCGGTGGTCACGTCGTACTCGTCGTGCCAGTCCACGGCCAGGCGGGTCAGCAGCCACATCGTGTTCTCGCGGGCGGCCGCGGGGCCCGCGACGGCGATTCTCGCGAGGAACGGCACGGCGAACGGAGAGGCCGAGTACCGGCTGCCCTGATGAAAAATGCTGCCGAACAGGCTCCTGAACGCCTGCTCCCGTGCCTCGTCGTCGCTTCCGCACAGGGTGCGTATATGTCCTGGAACGTCGTGCGCCGACCGGTAGGCGTGCGTCAGGCCGGCCCAGTCCACATCGTCCAGCCCTGCCAGCAGCTTCTCGTACTTGTTGATCATCGAAGAAGGATCGCGGGAGACACTGACACCGCCTCCGCGACACAGCAGCAGTTCGCCCCGACCGAGCAGTACCGGCCCACAGCCTGCTATAGGCGGGGGGATTGAGGCGAGCAGGTCTGCGGAACCTCCAAGCAGCCGGTAGGGAAAATCACTGGCTCCGTTCACGAGAACTGGCTCTGGTCCAGACTTCGTTCATGTGTGGAACCACGGGCCACCCGATTCGATCCGGCAGCGTCTTGCACTCTTCGGGCTGTCTCCCACAGAGCAGGGATCCGATCCCCGTGCCGCCCCGTCGGCCACATGCTGATCTCCTCTGTGTGTCGGGTGGGCTGCACGCAGGCATCAGTGCGCCCCGTAGGGTGATCGGATGTTCGATCGTCTGGAGATCAGGGTGCTGCCGCCGGGGCGCCGGTTCGCGGCTCAGGTGCGGTTGTGGGTCAACGGCGAGGACATCGTCGAAGAGACGGTCGATGCGGGGGGCCGTGGGCCGTATGCCGCCGTCATGTTCCCGGCCGGGCGGCCCAGCCCTTTCAGGGCGACGGAAGAGGCCCGTCGCTTGGAGCTGGGGGAGCCCGAGTGCACCGGCGGGTGCTGCGGCTTCCTGACCGTGGTCATACAGCGGTTCGGGCAGATCGTGCAGTGGTCGGACTGGGAAGTCCCCTGCACAACACACACAGCCATGCCCCATCCCCCGCCGGAGCTCCACTTCGACGTGGACCAGTACGACGCCGAAGTGGAACGTGCCGAGACGGACCGCTGGTGGCAGGTGTACTCGTAGGCGAGTACAGCCCGGCCACGCCCGGCCGTGCGCCCTCATCAACATGAGTGCCTCCGATCAGGCCCGGGTGCTGCCGGAAACTTATGAACAATCCGGTCATGGAGCGGCCACCGACCGTTGCATGAAGCAGTGCCGAAGTGCTGCCCGTTCTCTTGAACAGAGCCAGTCGCCCGTGCCTATCGTTCTGGCTTGCTGTGAATGGGTGCAGCAGTGAGCCTCCGCCAACCTGAATCCACAGGCCAAAGGGCCGGTGTAACAGCCTTCCGGGATGCTCACACCGGTCGTGGACGGCAGTCTGCGGCGTAGATCGTTGGGCGGATCCTGAACGGTCCCGGTCCGGAGAGTGTGTCAGTTCTTGCCGTTAATCTTCCGCCGTGGGAAACACACCGGGTCAGGATGATGGGCGCCGCTACGCATGGCGGGATCTGCTGCAACGGTGGAGTGATGAGTGGCTCGATCCCGTGCTGCATGAGCGGGAACGGGCCGAGCCGTTTCCAGATGCTGTGCGCAGGGCTCGATGGCTGGGGGCCACTGGAGTCACCGGTGAGGAACTTGGCGCACTCGAGAAGCGCCTGGGTGCCTCTCTGCCGCCGAGCTACCGGCAGTTCCTGCTGCTCAGCAACGGCTGGCTCAACACCACCTCGGACATCCACCGTGTTCTTCCGGCCCACGAGGTCGGATGGACCCGGGACCTGGACCCAGAACTCGTCACCGACTGGACAGAGGGGTACCAGGGCTCTGAGCGAGTAGGTGATGAGGAGTACTTCCTCTACGGCGAGGCCCAGTCGCCCACCACCCTGCGCCCCGAATATCTTCCGCACACCCTGGAGATCAGTCACACCCCGAACGCCACTGATGTCTACCTCCTCAACCCCTGCGTGCTCACCCCGGACGGAGAATGGGAAGCCTGGTACCTCGCTCACTGGCTGCCCGGCGCGGTCCGCTACCCGTCCTTCTGGGACTTGATGAACGGCGAGTACGGGGACTTCCACAGCGAACGCTGAGCGTCACAGGTTTACTCAGGCGTCGACTGCACTGACGGACGATCTACTGCTTAGACAGTCGCCCGTGACCAGCACGAGAGCTTCGAGAACCGAGCACACCAGCTCTCTGAACTGCGGCTTCAAGTTGACGGAGGCTCACTACTCGACAATCGCTGAGTGCGCGGCTTGCGTGTCACCCTGGCCTGGCCCGCAGGCCTGCGCGGCACCGCTGCCCGACGGGCCTCGGGTGGCCTGGTCCACCACGCCGTCCCCTGCCCAGCCCCGGGCGAGGTCTGCCGGTCGCGCGGCAGGTCTGCGGCGGCCTGGTCCCCACTGCCTGCTGCGCCGAGCACGACCGCGCGGCCGAGCCAGCGATGGAGCGGCACCCGGCCGACGGGATCCGCTGCACGCACCTGTCCCGCCTGGCCTGCGTGGAACAGTCGGCCTGAGACGGCGGTGAGGGACGGGGTCTCAGGCGGTGTGCCGGATGGTGCCGGTGGCCCGGGTCCACTTCGACAGGACACGGCGGACACCGGCGCTCTCCTCGACGAGCGCGATGCGGGTGCTGGGGTGCGCGGCGTAGGTGTAGACCCACTCCTCGAACGTGCCGTCCGCCGTCTCCTCTCTCTCCCACGTGCCGGTGGCGGCCGGCCCGTCCGGCGGCTGGAACTGGAGCAGCACGTGAAAGGTCATGCTCCCGAGGCTACGCAGTGCCTGACCTGCGCTGTCAGTGCCGGATGCGAGGCTGGACGCACACCTAGACGCAGGAGGAAACAGGCCATGGCGAAGCAGGCGAGCAAGAGCTTCAAGATCCGCTGGCGGCTGGGTGACAAGAGCGGGGTGTCGGCGGTCTCGTACAGCGAATCGGCCCTGGAGCGCTACATGCAGCTCAAGCGCGAGGCCCTGGGCGATGGCGCCGAAGTGGAGTCCTACGAGGTCAAGCTGGGCGAGCAGTAGCGCGGTTTCAAAAACCGGCCCCGCCTTGAGGCGGGGCCGGGTGCGGTGTGGTCATCGACCGTTGTACAGCTCCTCGGACCGGGTTCTCAGGCGCCGCCGGGTGACGGCGGGGAGAAGACGTACTGGGCTGCCTGCTGGTTGGACAGGGCGGCTGCGATTCGCTTGCGCATGTCGTCTGACATCGGCGGCAGGTCGTTCAGCGGGAACCAGTGGGTGGCTGTGTTCTCGCCGTCGGCGGGATGCGGAACGCCGGACTGCCAGCCGAAGCGGAACACCAGGTCGAGATACTGCGTCTGGTCCCCGTTGTCATAGACGACAGGGTCCGTGACGTGAACCATCGCCAGCCGCTGCGGAACTGCCACGATGCCGGTCTCCTCAAGAACCTCCCGGGCTGCGGCATCCGCGGGCTGCTCTCCCGGATCGATGATCCCGGTCACCGGCGTCCACTCGCCGTTGTCTGTGCGCTTCGCAAGAAGGACCTGGTCATCCCTGACGACGACCGCGGTGACGCTTGAGAGCCACAGCGGATCGTTTCCGATTTTCTTGCGCAGCGCGAGGATGAAATCTGGTGTTCCCATCAAGTCACGATATCGACCCCGCGCTCAGGCATGCCGCCCGTCCCCGAGTCTGTTGATCACCACATTTCCGAACACTTCACTCAGCTCGGATCGTCGTCGCCTGCGTGATGGAGGGCCGCGGCGGTGGTGAGGAGGCGTTCCCAGGTGTGGGGGGTGTGGCCGTGGAGTTTGGCGAGTTCGGCGGCGATGCGGCCCTTGGGAGTGCCGGGGGCCGAGGTGGCGAGGGCCTGGGCGGCGAGGTCGATGCGGGGGTCGCCTTCATACGCGTGGGTTTTGCGGGGGCCTTGGGATTCGCCGGCGCGCCGGCCGCCGCCCTTGCCCTGCCCGGGGGCGTGGTCGCGGCGGTCGTGGACTTCGCGGCGGGACCACAGGCGGGTGCCGTAGAGGGTGGTGCCGGCGGAGAGGTAGCCCTGGGAGGCGTAGGCGCGGACGGTGCCGGTGCTGATCCCGAGGACGGCCGCGGTTTCCTTGTCGGTCAGCAGGTCCTCGGGATGCTCCCCTTCGGGCAGGGCGGGGATGGGCCGGCCGTTCAGGTATGCCTCGGCCTGGGCGAGGTCGTAGAGGAGGTGGCGGCTGTCGGGCAGGAGGCTGGGGACGCGTTCGCGGAAGGCGGGGGCGTCACGGCGGCGCCAGGTGGGCAGGGGGACGCCGGCGCGGGCGGCGATGCCGGTTTCGTTGGTGACGGGGCGGCCGCGGGGGATCACGTCGTCTCCTGGGGTCTTCGGTGTTGGAGCGTGGCCGGGGGCGCTGAGGGGTTGGGGCCGAGTGAGGGCGCGACCGGGTCGGTGAGACGGTGAGTTCGCCGGCCGGTGTCGACGCCTCAGTGCGCGGAGAGGGGCTCGGTCACCCGGGGCGGCGGGGCACGGTGCAGGCGGGGGTTCCTCCCGGCA
>NZ_JBSHHY010000072.1:0-598 GCF_053618675.1 Streptomyces sp. NPDC055632
CAGGGTGGAGAGGTGACGGCTGATGCGCCAAAGCCCGCCCGCACCCCCGACGGACGGTATGTGATCATCGACGGTCGGCGCTGGCGGGCCACGGATCCCGACGTGCCTGAGGACGTGGCCGCCCGGCTGCGGTCCCACCTCATGGCCGCTCGTCGCGCCGTGGGCATGGCCCGCCGCGCCCAGGACACGGCTGCCGAACGAGCCGCCCGCGACCGCGTGCACACCGCGAAGGTTGCCCTCGGCGAACGCGGTATGCCCTGGTGGGACCAGCAGGAGCCCGAGCGCCGTACCCGCTGGAGCGACGGGCTGGCCGCGCTCGACGGGCAGGGTGACCAGGAGGGCGCCGACGAAACGTGAGCGGGTCCAGATTCCCGGTCCCGAGCGGCGCCATTACGAGCACGACCGTTTGGAGGCGACTCCGTGTGTGTGGGGGAGGGTATCGGGGGCAGGTGGGGTGGTGAGCGCATGGGACCGCTCTGGACAGGCAGGGCTTGGCCGAATTCCCCCCTCGGTGGGCCCTGGGGTGGTTGGACGGGCCCGCACCCGAGGTGCGGGCCCCGCCCGCATAAGGCCCCGGGGTGCGGTGGCCGGCCCGTGG
>NZ_JBSHHY010000072.1:608-13558 GCF_053618675.1 Streptomyces sp. NPDC055632
GTGGTGGGGGGGGGGGGGGGGGGGTGCGCCTTGGGCCCCGCTCTGGAGCGGCTGGGTTGCCCGCACCCCCCCCGGGGGGGGGCGGGGGGGGGGTGGGCGGGCCCCCCCCGGGGGGGGGGGCCCCGTCCGGCATACGGCCCGGTGGTGCGGTGGCCGGCCCGTGTTCGGGCGGTACACCCTGGAGGGCTTGCACCCTAAGGGCTGTCCCGTAACTCCAGATCCCGCCTGCCAGTGTCCGGTTCGACCTGCTTGGCCCGGCTCCAGTCGAGGCCGCGAGTCGGGGCGTAACCGAACAAGCCGATCTGCTTGTGGTGACCCACCGGCCTTCGCCCTGAATTACGGGACAGCCCTTAGGTGTGGGTCAGAAGAGCTGGTTGTAGGTGTTCCATCCCCCGCCGACGGGGGTGCGGGTGGTGAAGGGGGCGGTGGCGCTGCCGGTTCCCTTGTACAGCCACAGGGTTCCGGCCTTGTCGCGGGCGACGGCGTCGGGGCGTCCGTCGTCGGTGAGGTCGCCGGTCACGACGAGCTGGTCGTAGGCCTGCCAGCCGCCGCCGATCCGGATGCGGGTGGCGTAGGGCGCGGTGGCGCTGCCGGTTCCCTTGTACAGCCACAGGATCCCGGTCTTGTCGCGGGCCAGCAGGTCGGCGCGTCCGTCGCCGCTCAGGTCCGCGCCGCCGGCCAGCCGGTCGTAGGCCTGCCAGCCGCCGCCCACGCGCACGCGCGCCTTCAGGCGGTTGCCGTCGGTGAGCCTGCCGGTGCCCCCGTAGAACCACAGGATGCCGGACTTGTCGCGGGCCAGCAGGTCCGTCAGCCCGTCCCGGTCGAGGTCCCCGGCCCCGGCGATCCGGTCGTAGGCGTTCCAGCCGGGACCGATACGGACGCGGGCCGCGTAGGTGCTGCCGCTACCGGCCTGCCGGTCGTAGTACCAGAGGTTCCCGGCCGCGTCGCGGGCGACGAGGTCGCCGAGGCCACGGGTGGCGGCGGACGGACGGATGGTGTCCCACGAGAAAGGTCCCTGCGTGTAGGGGGACAGGGAGCTGATCGCGGTGTAGGTCTGCCAGCCCGTTCCCGTTTCGCTGCGCGTGTCGAGGGGGGCGGTTGTGCTGTGGGTGCCGTCGTACTCCCACAGCCTGCCGGTGGCGTCACGGGCGTGCAGACCGTGCCACGGTTGGACGGTACGCCCCTGGGCGAGGAACGGCGCGCTGCTCTGCTTGACGTCGGACTCGTCCCAGACGCCCTGGTCGTAGATGTTGTAACGGGTGTGGGCCTGGAGTTTGTGGGCGTACTGCCCCGGGCCGCCGGTCAGTTCGTACTCGACGACGTGGTCTCCGGGTTCGAGGAAACAGGCGACGTTGGGGATGGTGTCGGGCAGGGTCGTGTGACGGACTTCGCAGGTGGCACCGGAACCGGCGGTGACGTGGCTTATGCGCAGGGGTGGGGAGTTGCGGAGGATCTGGTTCGGAGCGTAGGCGAAGCGGAGCGTCAGCCTCCCGGCGTCGTTGGCGTGGACGCGGAGCCGCTGGCGGACCGTACCGCCGTCCGGGACGGCCGGGAGGTCGAAGCCGACCGTGTTCAGCAGCGCGTGCGCACGGGACTTGACGGTGACCTTGCCGGTGCCGTGCCGCCCGTCGGCCGGGCGGGAGCCCGCGCTGCGGGCCGCCTTCACCGCCGCGGCGAGGTCGCCGCCGGCCGGTATGTAGGCGAAGCCCCAGTACAGGGTGGCGTCCGCGGCGGTGGCGGGCACGAGGACGTCGGGCTCCTGGTACGGAGCCCCCTCGCAGACGAAGACCCCGGTGTATTCGGCGGGTTGTGTGCACTGGCCGACGTCGGGGCGGTACCCCGCCGGGAAGCCCGCGCCCGCGCCCTGCGGGTCGGTCATCGGCTGCGTGCCGACGGCGATGACGACCTTCCCCGCGAGCGTCGTGCCGGACTCGACGATCGGGTAGAACCGCGGCATCGCTCCCGGCGCCACCACCGCGTCGTACCCCGACAGCCGCAGCTCGCCGGTGGCGGTCGCGGAGTGCGGGGCCAGGAGGGTCGCCGCGGTGAGCAGTCCGGTGGCCGCGCCGAGCACGGCCGCACGGCGGATCATGTGTCTCATACGTCCTTCACAAGAGGAGTGTGCTGCCGGCGTGCCGGACTGTTCCGGGCGGCCGGATGACGAATGGAGGAAGACGGGCCGGCTTGCCGTACCTTCCGAGGGGTACGGCAAGCCGGCTGGTCGGTGGATGGAGCAGATCGGACTAGAAGATGCCGGTGATCGCGGTGGCCCATCCGGCGGTGCCCGCGAGGCGGGGCGCTCCGTGGCCGGTGGGTGTGCCTGGGTAGGTGAGGAGGCATCCGGTGGGGCAGAGCCTACTCGTCCAGTTCCCTGCCGAATCCATGTACTGGACAGGGATGTTCGGGTCGGCGGGGGTGGTGGCCCAGAAGTCTCCGGATTCCTGACCGGGGGTCGGTATGAACCGCTTGAAGTTGTAGGTCTTGGCCTCGTTGCCTGGGCCGGGCGGAAGGTCGGGCGAGGGCACCGTGGTGACCGTGGCGTCCTGCAGGGTGCCCTGGGTGTTGCCGGGGGAGGTCAGGAAGGGCCGCTGGGTCCAGCCTCCGGTGCCGTACACGCTGCGCTGGAGGAGCTTGTATTCACTGCCGGGGCATTTGACCGTGTCGTTGCGGCAGCCGGGGTAGAGGTAGAGCTTGCCGTCTGCGGGGTCTCGGGCGATGAGGTCGGCGTGGGAGTCACCGTTGACGTCGTCGGCGGCGAGGTTGGTGAGGTCACGCCAGCCGCCGGTGCCCAGGGTGACCGGGCTGTCCCAGTCGAAGGGTTGCGTCTGGTTCTGGCCGCCGCCGCCGACGGCGAGGCCGCTGTAGAGGATGAGTCGGGCGTTGCCGCAGTTGTCTTTCGTGTCGGAGATGCATTCGACGGTGATGAGGTCGTTGCCGGCTTTGCCGTCGATGTTGCCGGGGAGGAGCACCTGGCGCAGCCCGCTCCAGTTGGACCCCTGGGAGGGGTGGATCAGTTCCTTGCGGGTGTAGTACCAGGGGGAGCCCGCTCCGTTGCCGGGGTAGACGTAGAGCTTGTTGTTGGACAGGCGGACGACGAAGTCCTCGTAGCCGTCGGGTTTCGAGTCCCGGGAGGACATGCCCTTCAGGTCGCCGCGGTGGGCGATGAGCGCTCCGCTCCAGCCACCGAGACCGGCGTTCTGGCGGGCTCCCATGGGGCCGAGGTCGCCGTTGCCGGGGTAGAGCCACAGCTGACCGTCGGGGCCAGTGGCGACGAAGTCGGCGAAACCGTCACCGTTGAGATCGCCGGGCCGGTCACGCTTGGTGCTCTCGATGCTGGGGTCGGAGTTCTCCTTCTCGTATATGAACGCCGGTTCCTCCGTGGTGAGGGAGACCTGGTCATCGCCGCCGGCGAGTACGGAACGGTTGCCGAACGTGTCGTAGGCGACGACGTTCAGCTTGCTGACCGGATGCGCGAACGGCGTGATGGTGACGGTCGCGGTGTGGTTGGCGTCCGTGCCGGCCTCGACCCAGGTGCCGTTGGGGCAGCGGGGAGTCGTCGCGGAGGACAGGGGCTGGTCCATGGCCCAGCAGTAGCCGTCGATGTCGCTGACGGGGTTGGTGAACTTGAACTGACGAGGTGCCCGGGCCGTGTAGCTGTCGGCGGGCTCGCCTGCCTCCGTGCCGTCGGCGTCGAGGACGGTGACGGGTATGTTGGGGCCGTTCAGGTCGACGCTGAAGGAGCAGGCAGCGGTGGACGCACTAGTCGTGTTCTCGTTGTCCTTGGCGTAGACGCTCCAGGTGTAGGTGCCGTTGCCCAGCTTCGTGGCCGGCACCAGCACACTGGCCTCGCCGGAGCCGCTCACGGTGTCGTAGTTGGGCGAGAGGGGGACAGCAGCGCCGCTGGAGTTCTTGACCGAGAAGTAGGCGGTGACGTTGCCGCCGTCCTGG
The DNA here is from genome assembly GCF_053618675.1 of Streptomyces sp. NPDC055632. Classification (NCBI taxonomy): domain Bacteria; kingdom Bacillati; phylum Actinomycetota; class Actinomycetes; order Kitasatosporales; family Streptomycetaceae; genus Streptomyces; species Streptomyces sp. NPDC055632. The sequence goes on from NZ_JBSHHY010000072.1 coordinate 4,557, forward strand.
TCCTTGATCTTCGCGTTCAGCGTGATGCCGCTGTTGCCGATGCGTCCGCCGCAGGCGACCGGGACGTTGCCGTCGCCGGACTCAACGTAGTAGCCCTCGTAGGCGGACTTGCTGGTGACGGCGGGCTTGTAGTTGTAGTCGACCTCGAGGACGGGGTTGTTGCGGAAACGCTTGTAGGCCCTGGTGTTGCCCGCGTAGCTGTCCGGGGCCTTCATTCCGAAGACAAGAGTGCCCCAGTTGCTGTCGGCGGCCTTCTGGACGTAGGCCTTCAGCGCTGGGCTGGTGAAGTCGTGGCCCTTGTCACCGGGGCAGTACTGGTCGTTTCCGCCGAAGAACGAGCCGTAGGCGAGCTTGCTTCCCCAGGGCTGGGTATTCCAGGTGGGGGTGGTGGCGATGTCACCGGCCGACCACAGCTCGGTCGGGCCGACGGAGGAGTCGCAGACGTAGGAGTGCGTCTGTATGACGGCGAACGTGGCGCTGTTGATGGTCGCGTTCTCGAGACCGTTGGTGTTCATCGCGAAGAACGAGGCGGTGTCACCGGTCCCGTTGTACCCGACCCGGGGCTCGTCCGCGGGATTGGAGGAGTTCCAGCCCGAGCCGTTGGGGTAGGCGGCGTTGGGAGTGGCCGAGTAGACCACCGCCCACTTCTCACGGTAACCGCCGCTGAAGACCGGATCGATGACCAGCGGGAACTGGTCGGCTGCGGCCAGAAGACCCGAGTCCGGCACGAGACTGAGCGTGTCACCGCTGATGTCCACGTCCACGGGCGCGCTGTCGGGCTGCGCGGTCTTCGCAGCAGCGGAGCGGGCAGCCGTCTTCGAGGCGGTACCGACCTGCCCCCCGTCCGCCGGAACGACGGGCTGCTCCCACATCTTCGGGCTGGGGGCGCTGAAGACCGTCTCGCCGCTCTCGTCCTTGGCCAGCAGCTGGTTGTCGGAGGTCTTGGTCAGGGTGACGCCGTCGGCCTCGTAACCGAGCTCGATGCTGCGCAGGGCGGGATTGGCCGCTGCTTCGGGCGTGTGGATGACCAGATGCTGAGCAAAGCCGTCGACCTCGGCAGTGAGTTCGAGGTCCACACCGGGCAGGACCGACGGGTACGTGGCCGTGTCACCGTCCAGGACCGGCGCGGGAAGCACGGAGGGCCAGGTCAGAGCGAGCTTCTTGCCCTGCTTGACCATCGTTGCCAGCGCCTGGTCACCGCCCCCGGAGAACGCGATCGGGAAGGTGGACGCCGCCGGCTCGACCGAGCCGTCCGACTGCCGCACGAGGGAGGGGTCGGTCGGGCGCCACATGCCGTCGAACCGCGTCCACTTCGGGACGCCGTAGGAGCGGCGGGTGGTCGAGCCGTCGGGATTGGCGAAGAACTCGGTGCTCTCCTGCCTGCGGTCGAGGATCTCGATCTGCCTGCCCGTCCTGGCCGCCTCGTCGAACGCGGCTTCCTCGAACATCGCGGACGGCGTCTGCGGGGCGTCCGTCTCCGCCACTCCGGCCGCGGCCGCAGCCGGGGACGAAGCCATGGGCAGAGCCGGCAGGGCAACGGCTGCGGAGACCGGCAGGGTCATACTCGCGGCTATCGCCAGAGCCATGGCTCTGCCGCTACGTCTGAATCTGGTAGTGCGCATGTACTGGTGCCTTTCCGGAGTGCATGGCTTTCTACAGCGGTCGAGAAACGCTCTCTGCTCCTCTCCGGCGGGGACTCTAACCCGAGGGGCGGACATCCCCGTACAGCAGGCCTCAATCCGGTGCCGAAAAACTGCGGAAGATTCCCTCGAAAAAATAAACGGAATCTAGAAATCCAGATGTAGATAGTTGTGGAGATGTGGCTTTTATGTGCTCATGACCCGTAAAACTGCTGGTCAGGCGGTTGGATCGGCTTGATGGAGGCTACGCGCGAGAGGGAGGTCCCGGACCTGACAGACTTGATCAGTCTCCTTCTGGTCATGCTTGCCACCCAGTCCTGGGTGGTGTTGGATCCGCTTGATCATAGGTTTTCGTGTACGACCGGGGTGGGGATCTCAATGTTGTTCCGCAATGGCTTCGCCATGCCCTTTTACAGGCGCAGAAAAAATAAACTGACGAAGTCCGCGCGGACGGGAATCGCCGGCGCGCTTTCAGCAGCGCTGAGCATCTCCCTGCTCACCGCGCCCACATGGACCGCAGCCGCCCAGACCCCCGGCCCTCCGGCCGTACCCCAGACCAAGTCCGTCGCAGGCACCGACTTCATACCCAAGGGCCTGAAACGAAGACCACAGCCATCCCCGTCGTGGAAGGCCCCGGCCGCCACCTGGCCCGCCCCCGCAACCAAGGAGCTTGAGCTCCACCCTGCGGTGAGAAAGGCCGTCACGGTAGGCGGGCTGCCCATCCGCCTCACACCGTCTTCCCCTCGCACCGGGCAGAAGACCAGCGGCTCGCCCACCCGAGTAGAGGTTGCGGTAAAGGACCGCACCACCGCCCACGCCGCCGGCGTCGAGGGCCTTTTGGTGACGCTGCGCCCGACCGTCACCACCGCGTCCTCCGGTGGACCGGTCAAGGTGGAAGTCGACTACAGCTCCATACGCGGCGCCTACGCGGCCGGCTGGACTTCGCGCCTACGCCTGGTGACCCTCCCCGCCTGCGCCCTGACGACGCCCAAGAAGGCCGAGTGCCGTCAGCAGACTCCGCTGGCCACCGAGAACAACACTTCCTCCCACACCCTGACCGCCGACCTCACTATCCCGGCACCGGGCGCGCCGGTGAAGGCCGCCAGCGACTTGCCGAAGGCGACCGCTTCAACCTCCTCCGTCTCCGGTATGGCTTCGGCCGGAGCGACTGTGCTGGCAGCGACAGCGGGTGCGAGCGGCAGCGACGGTTCATTCAAGGCAACCTCACTCGCCTTGTCCGGATCATGGTCCGCAGGCGGAAACTCCGGCGGCTTCGGCTGGAGCGTGCCCATCGAGGTCCCGGCAGCGCCCGGCGGCCTTGAACCCAAGGTTGCCCTCTCCTACAGCTCTTCCTCCGTTGACGGCCGTACCGCCTCGACGAACAACCAGTCCTCTTGGATCGGTGAAGGCTGGGAGTATTCGCCGGGCTTCATCGAGCGTCGGTACGCTTCCTGCGAGAACGACAAGGAAGGCGGCAACAATGCCGCCAAGTCCGGTGACCTGTGCTGGAAGTCGGAGAACGCCACCCTCTCCCTCAACGGCTCCTCCAGTGAGCTCGTTTGGGACTCCGCGAAAAATACCTGGAAACTGGCGAACGGCGACGGCTCTCGTATTGAGCGAATCTACGACGTCGAACCGAACAACTCGGGCGACGAGGACTCCGAATATTGGAGAGTGACCTCTCTCGACGGTACTCAGTACTGGTTCGGCAAGAACCGTCTGCCAGGCTGGAGCAGCGGCAAGGCCGAGACCAACTCCGTCTTCTCCGTCCCGGTATACGGCAACCACACTGGCGAGCAGGGGCATGCCGCCGAATTTGCTTCCTCCGCCGAAAATCAGGGCTGGCGCTGGAACCTCGACTACGTCGTCGACCCCCGCGGCAATGCCATGACCCTCTACTACACCAAAGAGGAGGGCTACTACGCGCAGAACAATAAGATTGATAAGCCACAATCATACACCCGCGCTGGTTATCTTAACCGGATCGACTATGGTCTACGTGCAGGTGCCGCTTACTCCACCGCTAATCCTGTTGGCCGCGTTGCCTTCAGCACTGATAACCGATGTACTGCGACTGACTGTGCCTTCACCGAGGCTAACGCTAAGAACTGGCCCGATAACCCCGTCGACCTCGATTGCACCTCGAGCGGCGAATGCCTTCAGATGTCCCCATCATTCTGGTCCAAGCAGCGTTTGACCAGCATTAATACTTTCTCCCTGGTCGGCACCAGCATGGTGGACGTCGACACCTGGTCCCTCAGTCAGTCCTTTCCGCCAACTGGCGATACATCGACGCCTGCGATGTGGCTCGACTCGGTCCAGCGCACGGCCAAGGCGGGGCCGGTCACAGACATCAAGCTGGACAAGGTCTTCTTCGAGGGCGAGCTCATGCCCAACCGGGTCGACGCCCCCGAGGGCCGACCCGCACTTAACCGCAAGCGCATCACCAAGATCACCAACGAGACCGGCGGCCAGACCCTCGTCACCTACACCGCCAAGGAATGCACCCCGACTACCCTTCCTGCGGCAGACAAGAACAACAAGCGGTGCTACCCCTCCTGGTGGACCCCGGACGGTGCCGTCGACCCGGTCAAGGACTGGTTCCACAAGTATCTCATCAGCCGCATCGACGAGAACGACACCACGGGCGGAAGCGGCTCCGAAACCAAGGTCACCTCCTACACCTACTCCGGTGGCCCGCAGTGGCGCCGTGACACGGGCGAGTTCACCCTCGACAAGCACCGCACCTGGAACGTCTTCCGCGGCTACGCCACCGTCCACACCTACAACGGCGGCGACAACAACCGCAGCAGGACCACCAACACCTACTACCTCGGCATGGCCGGCGACACCCTCGCAGACGGCAGCACCCGCCAAGTCGCCACCATCAACGGCATCACCGACCGAGAAGACTTCGCCGGCCGCGTCGCCACCAGCACCACCTACGACAAAGCCGGTTCCAGCGGCATAGCCGTCGCCAAAACCACCTACATACCCTGGCAGTCCAGCACCACGGCCACCCAGGCCGTCAAGGGCATCACCGACCCCGACCTACCCGGCACGCCCGCTCCTACCCTCCCCGCGAAGACTGCCCAGCTCTCCGGTACCGCGAGCGAAAAGCGCAGCACTCTCCTTGACGACGGCAGCACCTGGCGCACCCTCACTACCACCCGCACCTACGACACCACCTACGGCCTCCTCACCAAGGAGACTGATGACGGCGCCGGCACCGTCGAAGCACGCTGTACCCTCACCACCTACGCCATCCCTGACACCACCGACTGGCTGATCTCCTATCCCAGCGAGATCACCACCACCGACAACACCGCCTGCCGCGCCCAGCCCGGCGAAATCACTAGCCGTGCCCGCACCTACTACGACGGACAAGCTCTCGGTACCGCTCCGGACGCGGGCAAGGCCAACGTCACCAAGGCCGAACAACTCGCGCGCCATGAGAGCGACACCACTCCGGTGTGGGAGACCACTTCCGAGGCCACACACGACCAGTACGGCCGCGTCCTGACCACCAAGGGACAGGACGGACAGCCCGTCACCACCGTCTACACCCCTGCCTCCGGCGCCCAGCCGACCACGGTCAAGGTCACCAACGTCAAGGGCCACAGCAGTTCCACGACGTTCGACGGCATGCGCGGCCTCGCCCTGACCGCCACCGAAGCGAACGGTCGCACCACTACCAGCGAGTACGACGCCCTGGGGCGTGTCACTAAGGCATGGAGCACCGGCCGGGCTAAGACACTCCAGCCCAACGCCACCTTTACCTACAATCTCTCGGCCACCGTCCCCTCCACCGTCATTTCCAAGAAGCTCCACGAAGACGGTCTGTGGGGCACCAACGTGTCCTTCTACGACTCTTTCCTGCGTGAGCGCCAGACCCAGTCCGACTCCATCGGAGTGACTGGCCGCGTCGTCACTGACACCTTCTACGACACACACGGCCGCGCCTACCTCACCAATGCGCCTTACTACAACAGCAGCGCCCTGACGACGACCATGCTCGTCGTCACCCCGGACCTGGTCCCGCAGGCGCAGCAGACTCTGTATGACGGCCGTGGCCGCGTCACCGAGAGCATTCAGCTCTCCCAGAACGTGCCGCAGTGGAAGACCACCCACACGTACGGCGACTACTGGACCGCCACAGTGCCACCCGCCGGCGGCACCGCCACCCTCACCCTCACCGACGTCCGCGGACGCGCCGTCGAGGAGCGCCAGTACAAGGACCGGAACCCCGTCCCGGACGCGGCCCCCACCCAGTACGAGAAGACCACCCGCACCTACAACACTGCCGGCCTTCTCGCGTCGCTCACCGACTCTTCCGGCCGCAACACCTGGCGCTACACCTACGACCTACGCGGACGGCAGCTCAGCACAACCGACCCCGACAAGGGCCGGACCACCACCCACTACGACGCCAACGGGCGTGTAGACACCGTCGCCGATGCTCGTGGCACCCTGGCGACCACCTATGACGAGCTGGGTCGCAAGACCACCCTGCGATCGGGGTCGGTGACGGGTACGAAGCTGGCGGAGTGGACCTACGACACCGCCACCGGTGGCAAGGGCCTGCCCCACAAGTCCACCCGGTACGACACAGCAAACGCCAACGCCGCCTACATCACTGAGGTCACCGGTTACGACACCACCGGTCGTCCCACCGGCACCAGGGCGACGGTCCCGAGCATCACCGGCGAAGAACTCCTCGCGGGCACCTACACCGTCGCCACCACGGCCACGCCGGTCAGCGGTCTGCCCAAGACGGCCACCTACAGCACCACCAACACCAATGCCACCACCGCCTTGCCCGACGAGACGGTCACCAGCCACTACGGCTCGAACGACACACTGGCCATCGTCGACAGCTCGCTCGACCACGCCTACCTGCGCGGCGCCGGATACACCCCTTACGGCGAACTGGCCCAGGCCCAGCTCGGCAACTCCGGCAGCCTGGTGACCCAGACCCTCACCTACGAAACCTCCACCCGCCGCCTGGTCAAGAACCAGATCAACCGCGCGGCAACCGGCCCCGCCACCCTGTCTAACATCACCTATGGCTACGACCCGGCCAGCAACATCACCTCCATCCGGGACGCTCAGAACGACGGCACCGTCACCGACGACCAGTGCTTCACCTACGACTGGGCACGCCGCCTCACCGACGCCTGGTCCTCCGGAGACGCCTGCACCACCAAGTCCGTCAACGGAGTGGGCAGCCCCAACCTGGGCACGACCGACCCCTACCGGACGGCTTGGACGTTTACCGACACCGGCCAGCGCAAAACCGAAACCCTCTATAAGGCGAGCTCAATCACCGCGGACACCACCCGCACGTACGCCTACCCCACTACTTCGGGTACGGCTCAGGCGCACGCCGTCCGCTCCGTGACCGCCACCGGCGGCTCGACTGGAACCGACACCTACACCTACGACGACACCGGCAACCTCACCAAGAAAACTCTTGCCGGCGGCTCGGTGCAGGATCTGGCCTGGAACGAGGAGGGCAAGCTCAAGACCTCGTCCATTTCCGGCCAGACCACCTCTTTCCTCTACGACGCCGAAGGCACCCGCATCATCAAGCGGGAGCCGACCAAGATCACGCTTTACCTGCCTGGCGGCCAGGAACTCGAACTCACTCGCAAGGTCGGCACCACCCCCGCCGCCCTCGCCAACGGCACCCGCTACTACAACGTCCCCGGCGGCTCGGTGATCCGCACCAGTAAGGACAACAGCGTCCGCATCCTGGTCTCCGACCACCACAACACCAACACCCTGTCCATCTCCGCCAGCAGCCTCGCGGTCAACCGCCGCAAGACCCTCCCCTACGGCGGGCAGCGTGGGGCGGCTCCCTACTTCTGGCCCGGTAGCAAGGGTTTCATCGGTGGCGACATCGACACCACTACCAATTTTACTCATATCGGCGCCCGTGAATACGACCCTAACCTCGGTCAGTTCATTAGCATCGACCCTCTCCTTGAGATTGATAAACCTCAAACGCTTAACGGCTATAGCTATGCTGCACAGAACCCAATTACTTTCTCTGACCCTACAGGCCTTGGTCTAGACGACGGCACTGGGCACACTGAAAGAACCGACAAGATAGTTGGGGAGGGGACTGGAGTTCCCCGGGGAGGGGGCGTAGGGGTCTGTGTCACTCTCTGCATAAGTGGCGGTAGCGTTGGGACTAATGGCAACGGGAGCAGTGGGAGCAGTAGGAGCAGTGGGAGTAGCGGAACTGGTGGAACTGACGGAAATTCAAGCCTAGCCACAGGTGCTGCAAACGCATCACCATCATGCGATCAAGTCTGTCAGGCATGGCTTAACTCTGTTCCTTTCGATGCCACGCCTGCGTCAGGTAGCCAATGCGGATCAACGATTAGCGGCAGTAACTGCACAGGTGTTGCTCCCGGCCTCCCTGAGTCGCAGATGAATTGGTACGAAGCTTTGCGTAAGTTTTTGCGCAAGTTGCTTGAAGGTCGCGAATGTGCGCCAGGGGATACCGTCTGCCAAAACACGGTAAAAAACGAACTCCCCATTGTTCCGGGCTTTGGTGGGCGTATGCGTCCGGGCGCTCCGGTGGGACTGCCTGCGACGGGGACCATCTCTCCTAAGGCTGTTAGATATACGCAGGATAGTATCGGGAGGAACTTCTCCGATGGGAGAAGTGTTTCTCAAGCGATCGATGATCTTAAAGCTGGCCGGACGGGAGCGAGTGACTTTCCGCCGATTCGAGTATTCCAGCGTGACGGAAAGATGTATACTCTGGATAATCGTCGCCTTCACGTGTTCCAGGAGGCTGGCGTTCCCATTAACTTCAAGCGTGCGACTCCTCAAGAGGTGTCAAGTCAAGGGTGGAAAATGACAACGCAGAACGACGGCACTTCAATTAGGGTCAGGTAGGAGCATGACTGATCTTGTGGAGATGTCCGACGCTATACGTACAAGGGAAGATCTTGCGGCTTTCCTGAGGGCTGCAGGTCAGGATATTAGCGCTAATCCGAAAGATTGGAAAAGTAACTCCTTGCAGCAATTCGTTGAGGCTTGGGGCGCTTGGGTAGAGGATTGTCCTGGCTGGTTTGCTTGGCGGGGTGATTCCGTTCCGGAGCAGCCAACTTGGTGGCTGGTCGGCCAAATGGTGATGGCGGCAAAGGTATACGAGTGAATCTTCCTCCTCCTGATCTTAAAGGGCCATAAAGCCTGTTTGGCTTGGTTGTAATGAAGCGGAATCTCAAGCCGTTGGCATTGCTGACCTCAATGAGCCTCTTTCATCCTGTGCTGGAGGGTGAAAGAGGCTGGTCAGCAGGGGTGGTGACGAGGCAGGGCCCCTCGTCGTTGGCGTGGTGATCTCAC
>NZ_JBSHHY010000073.1:0-10638 GCF_053618675.1 Streptomyces sp. NPDC055632
ACCTCCGCCGGACCGTCCGCTTCGAGGACACCGTCCGCCTCCTCCTCGACCGGGGCTTCGGCACCTTCGTCGAGTCCAGCGCCCACCCCGTCCTCGGCATCGGCATCCACGAGACCGCCGACGCCGCCGGGATCGACGTGCTCGCCGGCGGTTCCCTCCGGCGTGACGAGGGCGGTCTTGAGCGGTTCCTGACCTCCGCCGCCGAACTGTTCGTCCGGGGCGTCGACATCGACTGGGCGGTCCTCTTCGAGGGCACCGGGGCCCGAACCGTCGACCTCCCCACGTACGCCTTCCAGCACGAGCGCTACTGGCTGGAGAAGACGGCCGCTCCCGTGGCCGCCACCGCCGTGGAGGCCTCCGGGCCCGAGGCCTGGCGCTACCGCACCGCCTGGAAGGGCCTGAGCGCCGTGGACCCCGCCGCCCGGCTCTCCGGGCGCTGGCTGCTCGTCCTGCCCGAGGCGCTGACCGGTTCCGAGGCCGCCGAGTCCGCCCGGCGGGCCCTGGCCGACCGGGGCGCCGTCGTCGAGCCGTTCGCCGTGAACCCGGCCGCCGCCGACCGGTCCCTGCTGCGGGCCCGGCTCGCCGAGTCCGCCGACCGGGCCGGGGCCGAGCCGCTCACCGGCGTCCTGTCCCTCCTCGCCCTCGCGGAGGGCGCGCACCCCGACCACCCGGCCGTTCCGCTCGGCCTGGCCAGCACCCTCGCCCTCGCCCAGGCCGCCGCCGACGCCGGGACCGAGGCCCGGCTGTGGGCCGTCACCTTCGGTGCCGCCGCCGTGGCCCCGGCCGAGACCCCGTCCCCCGCGCAGGCCCAGATCTGGGGCCTCGGGCGGGTCGCCGCCCTCGAACTCCCCGCCCGCTGGGGCGGACTCGCGGACCTGCCGGCCGCCGCCGACGCCCGCTCCTTCCAGCAGCTCGCCGGGGTCCTCGCCGCCCCCGGCACCGACGACCAGGTCGCCGTCCGCGGCTCCGGCACGTACGGCCGCCGCCTGGTCCAGGCGCCCGCCGCGCCCGCCGCCGCCGTGGCCCGCCCGCGCGGCACCGTCCTCGTCGTCGGCGACGTCGCCGCCGTGGCCGGGCCCCTCGCCCGCCGCCTGCTCTCCGGCGGCGCCGAGCGGGTCGTCCTCGCCGGGATCACCGGCACCCTCGACGAGGAGACCGCCGACCGCACCACCGTCGTGCCGTGCGCGCTCGACGACCGGGAGGAGCTGCGCGCGCTCCTCGCCGAGCACGCCCCGACCGCCGTCTACGTCGCCCCGCCGACGGCCCCCCTCACCCTCCTGACCGAGACCACGATGGAGGGCTTCGCCGCCGCCGTCGAGGCCAAGACCGACCTGGCCACCCGCCTCGACGGCCTGCTGGCGGACGCGGAGCTCGACGCGTTCGTCGTCTTCTCCTCCGTCGCCGGCGTGTGGGGCGGCGCGGGCCAGGGCGGCTACGCGGCCGGTACGGCGTACCTCGACGCCCTCGCCGAGGGGCGCCGGAGCCGCGGGCTGCCCGCCACCTCCGTCGCCTGGACGCCCTGGCAGGACGTCGCCGCCGGGCCCGCCGCCGAGCAGCTCTTCCGCACCGGCCTGTCCTTCCTCGACCCGGAGCGCGCCCTCGACGTGCTCGACGGGATCGTCGGCCGGGGCGAGACCGGCGTCGCCGTCGCCGACATCGACTGGGAGCGCTTCGAGCCCGCGTACACCGCGGCCCGGCCCTCGGCGCTCCTCGACGAACTCCCCGCCGTCCGGCGGTTCCGGGCCGCCGAGCGGGCCGCCGCGGACGAGCGGGACACCACCGGCACCGGCCTCGCGGCCGTCCTGCGCGACAAGACCGGCGAGGAGCGGCGGCGCGAGCTGGTGCGCCTGGTGCGCACGCACGTCGCCGCCGTCCTCGGCCACGCCTCCGGCGACGGCATCGCCGCCGACCGGCCCTTCAAGGAGCTGGGCTTCAACTCGGTCACCGCGGTCGAGCTCCGCAACCGGCTGCGGGAGGCCACCGGCCTGGCCCTGGCCCCCTCGCTCGTCTTCGACCACCCGACCACCGCGGCCGTCGCCCGCCACCTCGGCGACCTGGCCAGCGGGGCGCGGGAGCCCGACACCGCCGCCCCGTTCGCCACCGCGCCCGCCGGCGGCGACGGCGAGCCCATCGCCATCGTCTCCATGGCCTGCCGCTTCCCCGGCGGCGTCAACACGCCCGACGAGCTGTGGCAGCTCGTGACCCACGGCGGCGACGCCATCACCACCTTCCCCACCAACCGGGGCTGGGACCTCGACGGCCTCTACGACCCGGACCCCGAGGCGCAGGGCCGCACCTACGTCCGCGAGGGCGGGTTCCTCCACGAGGCCCCCGACTTCGACCCGGAGTTCTTCGGGATCTCGCCGCGCGAGGCCCTCGCCATGGACCCGCAGCAGCGGCTCCTCCTGGAGACCTCGTGGGAGGCGTGCGAGCGCGCCGGGTTCGACCCGAACGTGCTGCGCGGCACCCGCACCGGCGTGTTCGTCGGCACCAACGGCCAGCACTACATGCCGCTGCTGCAGAACGGCGAGGAGGACTTCGACGGCTACCTCGGCACCGGCAACTCCGCCAGCGTCATGTCCGGCCGCCTCTCGTACGTCTTCGGCCTCGAAGGCCCGGCCGTCACCGTCGACACCGCCTGCTCGGCCTCGCTCGTCGCCCTGCACCTGGCCGTCCAGTCGCTGCGCCGGGGCGAGTGCGGCATGGCCCTGGTCGGCGGCGCCACCGTCATGTCCACCCCGGAGATGCTGGTCGAGTTCTCCCGCCAGCGCGTGATGTCCCCCTCCGGGCGCTCCCGCGCCTTCGCGGCCGGCGCCGACGGCGTCGCCCTCGGCGAGGGCGCCGGCATGCTCCTCGTCGAACGCCTCTCCGACGCCGAGCGCAACGGGCACCCGGTGCTCGCCGTCATCCGCGGTTCGGCCGTCAACCAGGACGGCGCCAGCAACGGACTCACCGCCCCCAACGGCCCCTCCCAGCAGCGGGTCATCCGCCAGGCCCTCGCCGACGCCGGACTGCGCCCCGAGGACGTCGACGCCGTCGAGGCGCACGGCACCGGCACCGAGCTCGGCGACCCCATCGAGGCCCAGGCCGTCCTGGCCACCTACGGCGGGGCCCGGTCCGCCGACGACCCGCTGTGGCTCGGCTCGGTCAAGTCCAACATCGGCCACACCCAGGCCGCCGCCGGCGTCGCCGGCGTCATCAAGATGGTCCTCGCCCTGCGCGGCAACACCCTGCCCCGCACCCTCCACGTGGACGAGCCGACCCCCCGGGTCGACTGGAGCGCGGGCGCGGTGTCCCTGCTCACCGACGACGTGCCCTGGCCCGAGCGCGCCACCCCGCGCCGCGCCGCCGTGTCCGCCTTCGGCATCAGCGGCACCAACGCCCACGTCATCGTCGAGGAGGCGCCGCGCTCCGAAGCCGCCGCCGACCCCGCCGACGACGCCGGGCAGGACGGCGGCGAGACCGGCAACTGGTGGGACGAGGTGACCGTCCCGCTGCTGTTCTCGGCCCGCTCCGAGTCGGCCCTCCGCGCCCAGGCCGCCCGGCTGCGCGCCGGGCTCGCCGAGCACCCCGGCATGCACCCGGCCGACGCCGGCTACACCCTGATGACGGCCCGCGCCCGCTTCGAGCACCGGGCCGCCGTCATCGGCGAGAGCCGCGAGGAGCTCCTCGACGCCCTCAACTCCCTCGCCCAGGACCGGCCGCACCTGGCCGTCCTGCGCGGCACCGCCGGCCCCGGCGACCGCATCGCGTTCGTCTTCCCCGGCCAGGGCTCCCAGTGGCCCGCCATGGCCGAGGGGCTGCTCGACCGCTCGCCGGCCTTCCGCGAGTCCGCGCAGGCCTGCGACGCCGCCCTCCGCGCCTACCTCGACTGGTCCGTCATGGACGTGCTGCGGCAGGTGCCCGGCGCCCCGTCGCTCAGCCGCGTCGACGTCGTCCAGCCCGTGCTGTTCACGATGATGGTGTCCCTGGCCGAGGCCTGGCGGGCCATCGGGGTCCACCCCGACGCCGTCGTCGGCCACTCCCAGGGCGAGATCGCCGCCGCGTACGTCTCCGGCGGCCTCTCCCTCGACGACGCCGCCCGGATCGTGGCCCTGCGCAGCCAGGCCTGGCTGACCCTGGCCGGCAAGGGCGGCATGCTCGCCGTGTCCCTGCCCGCCGGGCAGATCCGCGCCCGCCTGGAGCGGTTCGGCGACCGGCTGTCCGTCGCCGCCGTCAACAGCCCCGGCACCGCCGCCGTCGCCGGCGACCCCGAGGCCCTGCGCGACCTCCTGGAGGAGCTGACCGCCGAGGGGATCCACGCCCGCGCCATCCCCGGCGTCGACACCGCCGGGCACTCCGCCCAGGTCGACGCCCTCAAGGACCACCTCATGGAGGTCCTCGGCCCGGTCTCCCCGCGCACCGGGCAGATCCCCTTCTACTCCACCGTCACCGGCGGACTCCTCGACACCGCCGCCCTCGACAGCGCGTACTGGTACCGGAACATGCGCGAGCCCGTCGAGTTCGAGCGGGCCACCCGCTCCCTGATCGCGGACGGCTACGAGGTCTTCATCGAGCCCAGCCCGCACCCGATGCTCGCCACCTCCCTCCAGGAGACCGTCGCCGACGTCGGCGGCCGGGCCGCCGTCCTCGGCACCCTGCGCCGCGAGAAGGGCGGCGCCCGCTGGTTCGGCGCCGCGCTCGGCATGGCCCACATCAGCGGCGTCGAGATCGACGCCGACGCCCTCTTCGGCACCGACTCCCGCCGCGTCGACCTGCCCACGTACCCCTTCCAGCGCGAGCGGTACTGGTACCACGCGCCCGCCCGGCGCGGCGACGCCGCCGGCATCGGCATCCGCGAGGCCGGCCACCCGCTGCTCGGCGGCGGCGTCGAACTCCCCGAGTCCGGCGCGGTCGCCTACACCGCCCGGCTCGGCTCCGACACCCAGCCATGGCTGGCCGACCACGCCCTCATGGGCACGGCCCTGCTGCCCGGCGCCGCCCTCGTCGACCTCGCCCTGTGGGCCGGCCGCCAGCACGGCTGCGGCCGCCTCGACGAGCTGATCCTCCAGGCCCCCGTGGTCCTGCCCGACAACGGCGCCGTCGAGCTGAGCCTGCTCGTCACCGCCGCCGCCGAGGACGGCAGGCGCACCCTCACCGTCCACTCCCGCGAGGCCGGCGCCGACCCCGGCACCCCCTGGCGCCGCCACGCCGAGGCCGTCGTCGCCCCCACCGGGGACGCGCCCGCCCCCGCCGGCCCGGCCGTCTGGCCCCCGGCCGCCGCCCGGCCCGCCGCCGACACCGACCCCGAGGCCTTCTACGAGCGGTTCACCGCCCGCGGCTACGACTACGGCCCGCTCTTCCGGGGCTTCGGCACCGGCTGGACCGAGGACGCCACCGTCCACGCCGAGGTCGCCCTCCCGCCGCAGGCCAGCGACGCCACCGCCGGCTTCGGCCTCCACCCGGCGCTCCTCGACGCCGCCCTCCAGGCCATGAGCCTCGGCTCGTTCTTCCCCGAGGACGGCAGGGCCCGCATGCCGTTCGCCGTCCGCGGCGTCCGCCTCTACACCGAGGGCGCCGCCCGGCTGCGCGTCAGCGTCTCCCCGGCCGGTGCCGAGGCGGTCCGCCTGCTGTGCACCGACGACTCCGGCCGGCCCGTCCTCTCCGTCGACGAACTCGTCGTGCGGACCGTCTCCGACGAGCAGCTCGCCGCCGGCCCCGAGGGCCGCGCCAAGCGCAACGGCGCCCTGTACGAGGTCGACTGGCAGCAGCTCCCCGTCGCCCAGGCCCTGCCCGTGCGCCGGATCGCCGTCGTCGGCGAGGACCACGCCAAGGTCGCCTCCGCCCTGGAGACCACCGGCACCTCCTGCGACTGGTACCCCGGCCCGGCCGAGCTGTTCGAGGCCGCCGCCGCCGGACGGGCGCCGGACACCGTCGTCGTCTCCTTCCCGCACCTGCCCCGCCCCGACGCGGCGTCCGCGCACGCCACCGCCCACCGGGCCCTGGACCTCGCCCAGACCTGGCTGGAGCACGGCGCCGCCCTCACCGGCACCACCCTCGTCCTGGTCACCCGGGGCGCCGTCGCCGCGGGCGCCGACGACGAACTCGGCGACCCCTCCGCCGCCACCGTCTGGGGCCTGATCCGCTCCGCCCAGTCCGAGGAGCCCGGCCGCTTCGCCCTCCTCGACGTGGACACGGACTCCGTCAACGGCACCGCCCTGGCCGCCGCCCTCGCCTGCGGCGAACCCCAGGCCGCCGTCCGCGGCACCGCCGTCCGCGTCCCCCGGCTCGCCAGGACCGGCGCCGACCGCGGCGACGTCCTCGTGCCGCCCGCCGACACCACCGCCTGGCGGCTCACCGCCGGCGGCACCGGCACCATGGAGGGCCTGCGCCTCGCCGAGGCGCCCGACACCCTGGGCGAGCTCAGGGACGGCCAGGTGCGGATCTCCGTGCGCGCCGCCGGCCTCAACTTCCGCGACACCCTCATCGCCCTCGGCATGTACCCGGGCGAGGGCGTCATGGGCGCCGAGGGCGCCGGCGTCGTCACCGAGGTCGGGCCCGGCGTCACCGGACTCGCCCCCGGCGACCGCGTCTTCGGCATGTGGACCGGCGGCTTCGGCCCGTACGCGATCGCCGACCACCGCATGGTCGCCCCGATCCCCTCCGGCTGGACCTACGCCGAGGCCGCGTCCGTGCCCGCCGTGTTCCTCACCGCCCAGTACGCCCTGACCCGCCTCGCCAAGGCCGAGCCCGGCCAGAGCGTCCTGATCCACGCGGCCGCCGGCGGCGTCGGCATGGCCGCCCTCCAGCTCGCCCGCCACCACGGACTGACCGTGTACGCCACGGCCAGCACCGGCAAGTGGGACACCCTGCGCCGCCTCGGCCTCGGTGACGAGGCGATCTCCAACTCCCGCACCGTGCAGTTCGCCGACGAGTTCCTCGCCGAGACCGGCGGCAGGGGCGTGGACATCGTCCTCAACTCCCTCGCCGGCGAGTTCGTCGACGCCGGCCTGCGGCTCCTCCCCGGCGGCGGCCACTTCCTGGAGCTCGGCAAGGCCGACGTCCGCGACCCGGAGCGGGTCGCCGCCGACCACCCCGGCACCCGCTACCGGGCCTTCGACCTGGTGCAGGCCGGACCGGACACCGTCGGCGAGATGCTGCGCGAACTGCTCGCCCTCTTCGAGGCCGGGGTCCTCGAACCCCTGCCGCTGACCACCCACGAGATACGGCACGCCCGCGAGGCGTTCCGCACCCTCAGCCAGGCCCGCCACACCGGCAAGCTCGTCCTCACCCTGCCGCCGTCCTTCGGACCGTACGGCACCGTCCTGGTCACCGGCGGCACCGGCACCCTCGGCAGCGCCGTCGCCCGCCACCTGGTCGCCGAGCACGGCGTCCGCCACCTCGTCCTCGCCGGCCGCCAGGGCCCCGGCGCCGACGGCGCCCCCGAACTCGCCGCCGAACTGACCGCCCTGGGCGCCGAGGTCGCCGTACGGGCCTGCGACGCGGCCGACCGCGAACAGCTCGCCGCCCTCCTCGCGGACATCCCGGCGGAACAGCCGCTGACCGCCGTCGTCCACACCGCCGGCGTCCTCGCCGACGGCACCCTGCCCACCCTCACCCCCGAGGGCCTGGACACCGTCCTGCGCCCCAAGGTCGACGCCGTGCTCAACCTGCACGAACTGACCCGCGACCTCGACCTGTCCGCCTTCGTCCTCTACTCCTCCTCCTCGGCCCTCTTCGGCAGCCCCGGCCAGGGCGGCTACGCGGCCGCCAACGCCTTCCTCGACGCCTTCGCCGGCCACCGCCGCTCCCTCGGCCTGCCCGCCGTGTCCCTCGCCTGGGGCCTGTGGTCCAGCAGCAGCCGCATGGCCGGACACCTCGACCAGAGCGGCATGCACCGCCGGCTCGCCCGGGGCGGCGTCATGCCCCTCACCGACGCCGAGGGCCTCGCCCTCTTCGACGCCGCCCAGGCCGTCGACAGCCCCCTCCAGGTCCCCATCCGGCTCAACCACGCCGCCCTGCGCGCCGCCGGACCCGTCCCCGCCTTCCTGAGCTCGCTCGTCGGCGGCACGGAGCACCGGACCGACCGGCGCGCCCAGGACGGCCCCGCCGAGACCCTCGCCGACCGGCTCGCCGGCCTCGCCCCCGAGGACGGGGAGGAACTGGTCCTGGAGACCGTGCGGATCCACGCCGCGGCCGTCCTCGGCCACGGCGGACCGGAGGGCATCGTCGTCGACCGGGCGTTCAAGGAGCTCGGGTTCGACTCCCTCACCGCCGTCGAGATGCGCAACCGGCTGGCCGCGGCCACCGGCCTGCGCCTCGCGGCCACCCTGGTCTTCGACCATCCGACCCCGGCGGCCCTCGCCGCGCACCTGCACCGCGAACTGGCACCGGAGGGGACCGCGCCCGCGGCCGCCCCGGCCCCGGACGCGCGCGGCACCTCCGTCATGGCGGAACTCGACCGCCTGGAGGCCCTGTTCGGCGCCCTCGCCGGACGGGCCGCCGACGGCACCGCCGGACCCGACGAGACGGCGCACAAGGAGATCGCCAACCGACTCGCGGCCCTCACCGGCCTGTGGGGCGGCATCGGCGGCGGACCCGCCGGCCCGCGCCCCGCGGACACCGGGGCCGAATCGGTGGCCGAGTCCATCGAGGACGCCGACGACGACGAGATCTTCGCATTCATCGACGAGCGGTTCTGAACCGCACAGCACGTGACGGGTGACGAGACATGGCGAACGAAGAGAAGCTCCGCGAGTACCTGAAGCGGGCCACCACCGAACTGCACCGCACCAGCGAGCGCCTCAAGGAACTGGAGGCACGCGCCCACGAGCCGATCGCGATCGTCGGCATGGCCTGCCGCTTCCCCGGCGGCGCCGGCTCCCCCGAGGCCCTGTGGGAGCTGGTGTCCGGCGGCACCGACGCGGTCTCGCCCTTCCCGGGCGACCGCGGCTGGGACACCGAGGGGCTCTACGACCCCGACCCGGACGCGGCCGGCCGCTCGTACTGCCGCGAAGGCGGCTTCCTCGGCTCCGCCGGGGCCTTCGACCCGGCGTTCTTCGGGATCTCGCCGCGCGAGGCGGTCGCGATGGACCCCCAGCAGCGCCTGCTCCTGGAGACCTCCTGGGAGGCCCTGGAGCGCGCCGGGGTCGACCCCCGCTCCCTGAAGGGGTCCCGCACCGGCGTGTTCGTCGGCGCCTGGGACGGCGGCTACACCGCCGGGGTGCACGAGCCCTCCGCGCAACTGGAGGGCGACCTGCTCACCGGCGGGGTCGTCAGCTTCACCTCCGGCCGCATCTCCTACACGCTCGGCCTCGAAGGCCCGTCCGTCTCCGTGGACACCGCCTGCTCCTCCTCCCTGGTCGCCCTCCACCAGGCGGCCCAGTCGCTGCGCCGGGGCGAGTGCGACCTCGCCCTCGCCGGCGGCGTCACCGTCATGTCGACGCCCGCCGTCTTCGTGCAGTTCTCCCGCCAGCGCGGCGTCGCCGCCGACGGCCGCTGCAAGGCCTTCGCCGAGGCCGCCGACGGGTTCGGCCCCGGCGAGGGCGCCGGCATCCTCCTGGTGGAACGCCTCTCCGACGCCGTGCGCAAGGGACACCGCGTCCTCGCGGTCCTGCGCGGCTCGGCCGTCAACCAGGACGGCGCCAGCAACGGCCTCACCGCCCCCAGCGGCGCCGCCCAGCAGCGCGTCATCCGCCAGGCCCTCGCCGACGCCCAGGTCACCGCCGCCGACGTGGACGCCGTCGAGGCGCACGGCACCGGAACCCGCCTCGGCGACCCCATCGAGGTGCACGCCCTGATCGACACCTACGGCAGCGCGCACACCCCCGAACGGCCCCTGTGGCTCGGCTCCCTGAAGTCGAACATCGGCCACACCCAGGCCGCCGCCGGCGTCGGCGGCGTCATCAAGATGGTGATGGCCCTCCAGGAGGGCCTGCTGCCGCGGACCCTGCACGTCGACGCCCCCTCCTCCCAGATCCTCTGGGACGGCGGCGCCGTCTCCCTCCTCACCGAGTCGCGCGCGTGGCCCGAGACCGGACGCCCGCGCCGCGCGGGCGTCTCCTCCTTCGGCGTCAGCGGCACCAACGCCCACGTCATCCTGGAGCAGGCCCCCGCGCCGGAGACCACGGAGGAGCCCGCGACCCGCGAACTCCCCGTGATCCCGCAGGTCGTCTCCGCCCGCTCGAAGGCCGCGCTCAAGGCCCAGACCGAACGGCTCCGGGCCCGCCTGGAGGCTGCGGACGCGCCGCGCCCGCTGGACGTCGCCCACTCCCTCGTGACCTCGCGCTCGGTGTTCGAACACCGCCGGGTCACCCTCGGCACCACGGTCGTCGAGGACACCGCCGGGCCGACGGGGCGCCGGGTACTGGTGTTCCCGGGGCAGGGGACGCAGTGGGTGGGGATGGGTGCGGGGTTGTTGGAGACCTCGCCGGTCTTCGCCGCGCGTCTGCGGGAGTGCGCGGACGCGCTGGCGCCGTTCGTGGACTTCGACGCGGTCGAGGTCGTACGGGAAGGCCAGTCGCTGGACCGGGTGGACGTGGTGCAGCCGGTGACGTGGGCGGTGATGGTCTCGCTCGCCGAGCTGTGGCGCTCGCTCGGGGTCGTACCGGACGCGGTGGTGGGTCACTCGCAGGGCGAGATCGCCGCCGCCGCCGTCTC
>NZ_JBSHHY010000074.1:0-10376 GCF_053618675.1 Streptomyces sp. NPDC055632
GGCGGCCCCCCCGCGCCCCCCGCCCCCGCGGGGGCGGGCGGCCCCCGGCGGGGGGGGGGCCTTTTGCGCGGGCTCCCCCGGGGGCGGGGGTGGGCCTGCCGCACGGGGGGGCCCGGGCGCGGGGGGTGCCCCGCCGCGCCGGCCGCCCCGGCCCCGGGAGCGGCCCTCGCGAAGGCGGGGCCCGAAGCCGGGGCGACCTCTCCGGAGGCCGCCCCGGCGCCGGGGCGGCCGGCGCGCCGTCGAGATGTCCGTGAGCGACCAGACCGATTCAGAAAGGCCGTTGTCCTCGATGGAACCCTTCGCAAGCCCTCCGGGCGATCTGTCGCTGCCGGAGATCCTGACCGCCCGCGCCGAGGCCCACCCCGACGCCCTGGCCTTCCGCTTCCTGCCGGACGGCACCACCGACCACCCGGTCGACTGGACCTACCGCGACCTCGAACTGCGCTCCCGCGCGGTCGCCCGCGAACTCACCCGCCTCGGCCTGACGGGCGGCCGGGTGGTCCTCGCGCTCGACCCCGGACTGGACTACGTGGCCGGATTGTTCGGGATATTACGGGCGGGCTGCACCGCGGTCCCCTCCTTCCCGCCCTTCGGGCGCCGCGCCACGGCCCGCTTCCTCTCCATCGTCGTCGACTGCGCCCCGCAGGCCGTCCTCACCGACGGACGCTTCGCCCCGCACGTCGAGGACTTCGAGACCCGCTACCCCGAGGGCGTCGCCAGCCCGCGGTGGGTCTTCCCCGACACCTCCCTCTTCACCGAGGACCCCGCCGCCGAGGCCCCGCCGCTCGTCCTCGCGGACCCCGCGCTCCTCCAGTACTCCTCCGGATCGACCGGCGACCCCAAGGGCATCGTCCTCACCCACGAGAACCTGGTCAGCAACTGCCGCGTCCTGGAAGCCCACATGGGCATGGAGCCCGACCGGATCGGCTGCTCCTGGCTCCCGCCGTACCACGACATGGGCCTGATGGGCACCATCATGCTGGCCCTGCACGGCGGCTGGCCGCTGGTCATGCTCTCGCCGGTGCACTTCGTCCAGGACCCCTACCGCTGGCTGAAGGCCCTCACCGACTACCGGGTCACCATCACCGTCGGCCCCAACTTCGCCTTCGAGCTGGCCACCACGCAGATCCCCGACGACGCCCTGGACACCCTCGACCTGTCCGCGCTGCGCCAGGTGTTCTGCGGCAGCGAGCCCGTCTCCGCGACGACGCTGGAGCGCTTCCGCGAGCGGTTCGCCCCGCGCGGCTACGACGCCGCCTCGATCATCCCCTGTTACGGCCTGGCCGAGGCGACCCTGTTCGTCACCGGGAAGCCGACCGCGAGCGGCGCCGTCCGGCGCGAGCTCCTCGACAAGGACGCCCTCGCGACCGGCACGGCCGTACGCGTCCCCGCCGGCGCCCCCACCGCCGTCGAGGCCGTCTCCTGCGGCGTCTTCGCCGTCGGCCACGAGGTGCTCGTGGCCGACCCGGACACCGCCGGCGTCCTCCCGGACGGCCGGATCGGCGAGGTCTGGGTGTCCGGACCGAGCGTGGCCCGGGGCTACTGGCGCCGCCCCGAACTGAGCGAGGCCGTCTTCGGCGCCCGGCCGGCCGGCCGTACGGACGGGGGACCGGGCTTCCTGCGCACCGGCGACCTCGGCTTCGTCCTGGACGGCGAGCTGTTCGTCACCGGACGCCTCAAGGACGTCATCGTCGTCAGCGGCCGGAACCTCCACCCGCAGGACGTCGAGGCCTCCGTCGAGCGCTGCCACGGCGCCCTGCGCCGCTCGGCCGTGTTCTCCGTGTCGGGCGAGGAGGCCGGCGTGCCGGACTCGGTGGAGGAGCAGATCGTGGTCGTCGCCGAGTACCGCGGCACCTCCGGCCGGTTCGCCGCCGAGGAGGCCGCCCTGCGCGCCGAGGTCACCGCGGCCGTCACCGCCGACCACGGGGTGAGCCCCGCCGTCCTCCGCTTCGGCCCGCCCGGCACCGTCCTCATGACCACCAGCGGAAAGGTCCGCCGCAGGGCGACCAGGGACGCCTACCTCGACGGCACGCTCAAGCGGTTCGCCGTCCCGGCCGGAAGCGAGGTCGCGTGATGGCCGGACGCGACGCCGCGTTACACGCCCCCGACGCGGACCCGACCCTCCCCGACGCGGTGCCGGACGAGGGCGAGATCGACGTCGCCGCGCGCCGCTTCGCGTACGTCACGGTCGGCGTCCCGGCCCTCGGCGTGCTCGCCGCGGTCTGGTTCGCGGCCGTGTACGGCTTCACCTGGGTGGACTTCGGACTGCTCGCCGGCATGTACGCGATCACCTCGCTCGGCGTCGAGGGCGGCTTCCACCGCTTCTTCTCCCACCGCTCGTTCTCCGCGAAGCCGGTGGTGACCACGCTGTGGGGGATCGCGGGCAGCATGGCGGCCCAGGGCCCGGTGCTCTTCTGGGTGGCCACCCACCGCACGCACCACGCCTTCACCGACCGCGACGGCGACCCGCACTCGCCCCGCCCGCTCGGCGACGACCGCTGGGCCACGCTGCGCGGCCTGTGGCACGGGCACGTGGGCTGGCTGTTCAAGGTCCGCCGGCAGAACTGGGCCAAGCGCGTGCCCGACCTGGTCCGCGACCGGCTCGTGATGCGCCTCAACCAGTACTACCTGGTGTGGGTCCTGCTCGGCCTCGCGCTGCCCGCGCTGCTCGGCTGGCTGCTCACCGGAACCGCGCGCGGCGCCGTCGGCGGCCTCCTGTGGGGCGGGCTCGTACGGATCTTCCTGCTCGACCACGTCACCTGGGCGGTCAACTCCCTCGGCCACACCCTGGGCAACCGGCCCTACCCCACCCGCGACCGCAGCCGCAACGTGCCCCCGCTGGTGCCGATCTCGGTCGGCGGCGCCTGGCACAACAACCACCACGCGCGGCCCTCCCTCGCGCACAACCGGCACGGGTTCTGGCAGTTCGACCCGACCGGCACCGTCATCCGCCTGCTGGACGCGATCGGCCTGGTCGACGACGTGCGCTACCCCGACCGGAAGACGCGCCGCGACCCGGGCCCCGAACCGGGCCGGGACCCGGACCGCACACCGGAACGGAACCCCGCACGCACCTCCGCACGCACCTCCGCACGAAACCCGGAACGAAAATCCGCGAGTCGAAAAGGAGCGAGCTGATGTCCACCGCCACGGCCTCCTCAGCCGCGCTGGCGAACGCCATCGTCCGGCTGGACCCGATCAGCCTCCGGACCAAGCGGTTCTCGGCGCTGACCACCATGACCCTGCCCCTGATGGGCACCGCCGCGGCCGCCTGGTTCCTGGTCACCGGGAACTTCACCGCCACCGACCTCTGGCTCTTCGGAGCCATGTACTTCGTCCACATGTTCGGCATCACGGTGGGCTTCCACCGCTACCTCGCGCACAAGGCCTTCAAGACCGGCCCCGTCTTCGAGGGGGTCATGATGATCACCGCCTCGATGGGCGCCCAGGGCCCCGTCATGTGGTGGGTCACCACCCACCGCCGGCACCACCGCTTCAGCGACCAGGAGGGCGACCCGCACTCGCCGAACCTGCACGGCCGCACCTTCAAGCAGCGCCTGCACGGCCTGTGGTACGCCCACATGCCCTGGATGCTCAGCGACGAGAACTCCAAGTGGTCGGTCTTCGCGCCCGACGTGCTGCGCAGCCGCCGCCTGATGTACTACCACCGCACCTACCCGGTCTGGGTGATCGGCGGCACGATCCTGCCCGGCCTGGTCGGGTTCGCCGTCGAGCAGACCGCGATGTCCCTGCTCACCGGCATCGTCTTCGGCGGCCTCGCCCGGATCTTCCTCGCCAACCAGGCCGCCTGGATGGTCGGCTCCGTCTGCCACGCGGTGGGCCGCCGCCCCTTCGACAACGAGGACAAGAGCGCCAACAACTGGACCGTCGCCCTCCTCACCTTCGGCGAGGGCCTGCAGAACAACCACCACGCCTTCCCCGGCTCGTACCGGCACGGCGTCACCTGGCTGGAGCCGGACCTCAGCGGCTGGATGCTCGCCGGCCTCGGCAAGCTCGGCGTGGTCAAGGACCTGCGCGAGCCCAGCAAGGAGCAGATCGAGAAGAAGCGCGAGCAGGCACGGGCCCTGGCGGCCGCCGGCTCCACCGACAAGACGGAGTAGTCAGCGTGTTCAAGAAGAAGATCGCCAAGCCGGCCGGCCCGCTGACCCGGGCCGCCCTGCGCGACTGGCTCGTCGACTACCTCGCCGACCACCTCAAGGTCGCCAAGGACAAGATCGACACCTCGCTCACCTTCGAGTCGTACGGCCTCGACTCCAGAGTCGCCGTCCAGGTCTCCGGCGCGCTGGAGAAGGTCGTCGAGCGGCGCCTCTCCCCGGGGCTGCTCTACGAGTACCAGACCATCGACGATCTCAGCGGCTACCTGGCCAAGGAGCTCCGGCTCCCGGAGCAGGCCGTCTAGGAGGAACTCGGCATGGGTGCATTCGACTTTCCCACCGCGCCGGACGACCGGTTCGCGAAGTTCCTCGCCCAGTCCGCCGCGATCGAGGGCGAGCGACTCCAGAACGCCGTCCCCAAGGAGTACTTCGAGCCGAAGGTCTCGCGCGGACTGCTCGGCTTCGCGGTGAGCTGGCTGCTCTACGGCGGCGCGACCGTCGCCGTCGCCTTCACCCACTGGGCCTTCTGGGTCCCGCTGTGGCTCCTGGCGGGCCTCGGCGGCTGGGGCCTGCACTGCATCGCGCACGACGCGGGGCACGGCTCGTTCTCCCGCAACCGGCGGCTGAACACGGCCGTCGGGCACCTCTCCCTGCTGCCGCTCGCCTACCCCTTCCACGCCTGGCGACACGTCCACAACATGCACCACTCCAGCACCAACCACCTGGAGCTGGACACCGACTGGCGCCCCTTGCCGGCCGGCATGTTCAAGCGCATGCCGCTCGGCCAGAAGCTGGTCTACCTCTCCACCCGCACCTGGGCGTTCTGGGGCGGCACCATCAACTACTGGGTGGAGTCCGGCTTCCGGCCCGGCTTCTTCCCGAAGGAGTCCCACCGCCGCGACGTACGGCGCTCCATCCTCTTCGTCGTGGCCCTGGGGATCCCGTACTTCGGCGCGCTCGGCTACTTCACCGGCTGGCAGGGAGTGCTGCTGTACTTCGTGGCGCCCTGGCTCGCGACCCACGCCTGGTTCAGCGCCACGACCCTGATGCACCACAGCGCCGGCGACATCCCGTACCTGACGGCCGAGCACTGGACCCGCAACGCCAGCCGGCTCCTGGTCACGACGGACTACGTCTACCCGAAGTGGCTGCTCTTCCTCACCCACAACATCTCGATCCACACCGCCCACCACGTGGCCCCGGTGATCCCCTTCTACCACCTCCCGAAGGCGCAGCAGGCGCTGAAGGACCGGTACCCGGGGATGGTGCGCGAGGAGCGGTTCACCTTCCGGCAGATGTGGAGCATCGTCCGCCACCTGCACTTCTACGACACCGAGTCGGGCTACTACCAGGAGCTGTCGGGCACCAAGGTGCCGCCGGCCCCGTCCGACCGGACCCCCGGGCCCCCGCTCGCCGAGGCCGGTCGGTGACCGGGCGCCGAGCCGTGCGCGGCGCCGCCCACGGGATCCTGACCGCGCTCGCCCCGGGCGCCGCCGCGCGCTGGGCGACCGACGTGTTCAGCGACACCCGGGCCCTGGGCCTGCGTCCCGACAACGTCCTGCCGCTGGGCGCGCAGCGGTTCGCGGTGGACGGCTCCCCGGACGTCACCGGGGGGTACGTGTGGGGGGAGCCCGGCGACGGGAGCCCCACCGCCCTGTTGGTGCACGGCTGGGCGTCCGACAGCAGCAGCATGCACTCCTTCGTCGGCCCGCTGCGCGGACTCGGCTTCACCGTCGCCGCGTTCGACGCGCCGGCGCACGGGGTGTGGCCCGGCTCCCAGGCCACCATGACCCAGTACTCCCGGGCGGTCGCGGCCGTCCTGGAGAGCCTGGGCGGGGCCCGGGTGGTCGTCGCCCACTCGCTCGGCGCCGTCGCGGCGGTCAGCGGGCTCGCCCTGCGCGGCGAGGAGCCGGAGGCCCTGGTCCTGGTCGCGCCCACCCACACCCTGAGCGGCGTGCTCGACCGGTGGGACGGCGCCGGGATGCGGATCGGGCCCGGCACCCGCGAGCGCGTCTACGCGGAGCTCCACCGGCGCAACGGCGTCCCGGTCTCCCACTGGGACGCCGTCGCCCGGGGGGCGTCCCTGCGCTGCCCGGTCCTCGCCGTCCACGACCCGGCCGACACCTGGGTCCCGTACGCCGACGCCGAGGCGATCGCCCGGGCCCTGCCCGGGGCCCGCCTGGAGACCGTGCACGGCGTCGGCCACATCGGGATCCTCAGCGACCCCGGGGTCCAGGCCCTGATCACCGGCTTCGTGGCCGAACGCGCCGCCGTGACCCCCCTGACGGAGAAGTGAGCGACGGAGAAGTGAGCACATGAGCGACACGAGCGTCCGCACGGCCCGCCGCGCCTGGATGTGCCTGCTGTGCGGCTGGGTCTACTACGAGGCGCTGGGCGTGCCGGAGGAGGGGATACCACCCGGCACCCGCTGGGAGGACGTCCCCGAGGACTGGGTCTGCCCCGAGTGCGGCGCCACCAAGGCGGACTTCGTGATGGAACAGCTCTGAACGTCCGCGGCCGGTCCGCCACCCGTCGGCCTGCCCCCCACCGGTTCGCCGCCGTCCACCGGTGAGCCCCGACCCCGTCCACCCCCGCCCCGTCCGCCCCTCCCACCCTCAGGAGCAGCAGTGACCGAGACCCCGACCCTGGCCGAGCCGCTGGACGTGATGATCCGGCTGCTCTCCTTCGAGGGCAAGCAGAACCCCTACCCCCTCTACGAGGAGTTACGGGCCCACGGCGACCTGGTCAGGCTCGGCGAGACGCACCTGCTCGCCGTCGGCCATGAGCAGATCTCGAAGGCCCTGCGCCACCCCGTCCTCCTCCAGACCGACGCGGCCATGCAGGACCTGCGCATGCCCGGCTGGCGCGAGCACTCCTCCTGGGTGTGGCTCACCAGGAACATGCTGTTCAGCAACGAACCCGACCACGAGCGGATGCGCCGCTTCTTCTCCAGCGCCTTCTCCGCCCACAGCGTCGCCGCCTTCGCCCCCATGGTCGAGCGCCTCGCCGACGACGCCGTCCGGCACGTCGAGGAGCTCGGGGCCGGCGGCGCCGAGGTCGACCTGGTCGAGGAGTTCACCTACCGGCTCCCCATCGCCGTCCTCGGCGAGCTGCTCGCGATCCCCGAGGCGGACCTGCCCGGCCTGCACCCGATCATCGCCGCCATCACCACCTCCATGGACCCCGTCGGCGACCTCGCTCAACTGGCCCCCGGCGACGCCGCCATGGAGGAGCTCGCCGCGTACGTCACCGACCTCGTCGCCACCCGCCGCGCCGCGCCCGGCCCCGACCTCACCAGCGCCTTCATCCGCGCCCTCGACGGCAGCGACCTCACTGAGGAGGACCTGATCGCCAACATCATGGCGGTGATCGTGGCGGGCAGCGAGGCGCCCCAGGACCTGCTCGGCAACGCGGTCCGGATCGCCGTCGGCGACGCCGACCTGGCCCGGCGCCTCACCGGCGAGCCCCGCTTCGTCGACCGCTACCTGGAGGAGGTGCTGCGCTGGGACCCGCCCGTGCACGCCCTGAACCGGGTCGCCAGCGAGGACCTGGAGTTCTTCGGCGAGAAGGTCGTCCGGGGCAGCGCCGTCACCCTCCTCGTCGCGGCCGGCAACCGCGACCCCAAGCGGTTCGCGGACCCCCACCGCTTCGACCCCGACCGCGAGGGCAACCAGAAGCAGCTGACGTTCAGCGCCGGCGCCCACTACTGCCTCGGCGCGGCCCTGGCCCGGCTCACCGCCGAGACCGCGATCCCCCTGCTGCTGCGCCGCCTGCCCGGCCTGAAGGTCGTCGGCAGCCCCGGCTTCCGCGACCAGATCGTCCAGCGCGGACACGACCGGCTGCCGGTCACCACCGGCTGACGCAGGCACCACCAAGAACGAGCCCGGAGACCCCCATGTCCCTCACCGCCCCCCGCCAGGCCACCAGGTTCGGCGTGGTCCTCGGCGTCGTGTCGTCCGGCGTGGCGATGTCCAACCTGGACGTCTTCATCGTCAACGTCGCCCTGCCCGACGTGGGCGCCCACTACGGCGGCACGTCCCTGGCCACGCTGTCGTGGATCCTCAACGCGTACGCCGTGGTCTACGCGGCCTCCCTCATCCCGGCCGGAGCGCTCGCCGACCGGATCGGGCCGCGCCGCGCGTACCTGTGGGGCCTCGCCGTCTTCGTGCTCGCCTCGATCGCGTGCGCCCTCGCCGCCTCCGTGTGGACGCTGGTCGCCGCCCGGGTCGTGCAGGCCGTCGGCGCCGGCCTGCTCATCCCGTCCTCGCTCGGCATCCTGCTGACCGTGGCGCCCCCCGAGCGGCGGATCGCCTCCGTCCGCCTCTGGAGCGCGATCAGCGGGCTCGCCGCCGCCTTCGGCCCGCTCGCCGGCGGACTGCTCACCCAGCTCGACTGGCGCTGGATCTTCCTCGTCAACGTGCCGATCGGCGCGGCCGCCTGGGCGGTCGGCCTGCGGGCCGTCCCGCCGACCCCGGGCCGCGCGACCGCCGCCCGCCCGGACCTGCTCGGCGCCGGGCTGCTCACCGCCGGCATCGCGCTGCTCTCCCTGGGCGTGATCCGCAGCGAGGACTGGGGCTGGACCTCGGGCCGGGTGCTCGGCTGCCTCGCGGCCGCCGTCCTGGCCCTCGTCGTCTTCGTCGTGCGGTCGGCCCGGCACCCCGCCCCGGTGCTGCCGCTCGGCCTGCTGCGGCTGCCGGCCGTGTCGCCCGCGA
The DNA here is from genome assembly GCF_053618675.1 of Streptomyces sp. NPDC055632. Classification (NCBI taxonomy): domain Bacteria; kingdom Bacillati; phylum Actinomycetota; class Actinomycetes; order Kitasatosporales; family Streptomycetaceae; genus Streptomyces; species Streptomyces sp. NPDC055632. The sequence continues at coordinate 8,828 of NZ_JBSHHY010000074.1, forward strand.
CCCTGGCCAACCTGGTGTTCGCGGTCGCCTTCGCGATGATGCTGCTCTCGGCCGTGCTGTGGGCGCAGGACGTCTGGCACTGGTCGCCGCTGGCCACCGGACTCGCCATCGCCCCCGGGCCCCTGATGGTGCCGTTCCTCGCCATCGGGGCCGGCCCGCTCACCCGGCGCTGGGGCGCCGGCGCGGTCGCGGCCGCCGGCTCGGTGGTGTTCGCCCTCGGCATCGGCTGGTGGGTCCTCGCCCTGGACACCGATCCCCGGTACGTGACGGGGCTGCTGCCCGGCATGCTGCTCACCGGCGTCGGGGTGGGCCTGACGGTGCCCACCCTGGTGGGCGCCGCCGTCGCGGCGCTGCCGCCCACCAGCTTCTCCACGGGCTCCGCCGTCGTGACGATGGCCCGCCAGGTCGGCGCGGTCCTCGGCGTCGCGCTCCTGGTGCCGGTCCTGGCGGGCGGCGGCACCGGCTCCTTCCGGCTCGGCTGGTGGGTGACGCTCGCACTGTCCCTGGTCGCCGCGGCGGTGTGCCTCGCGATCCCCCGGCCCCGGGCGGCGGAGGCGAAGCCGTGAGCGCCGCACCGGACGCGGGCGGGCCGGTCCTCGCGGGGCCCGCCCCCCGCCCCCTGAACCACCTTTCGAAATTCCGTACACACCACACAAACAAGGGAGTTGCTCGATGAGCACACTGTCGGGCAAGGTCGCGCTGGTCACGGGCGCGAGCAAGGGCATCGGACGCGCGGTCGCGGAGCGCCTCGCGGCGGACGGCGCCCGGGTCGGCGTCCACTACCACCGCAGCGAGGCCGAGGCCAAGGAGGTGGTGGGCGCGATCGAGGCCGCCGGCGGCGAGGCGTTCACCCTCCAGGCGGAGCTGGGCGTCGCGGGCGACGCGGCCGCCCTGTGGTCCGAGTTCACCCGTCACGCCGACGGCGTCGACATCCTCGTGAACAACGCCGGCGCGGGCCTGCTCGCCCCCATCGGCGCCATCAAGGAGGACGACTTCGACCGGCTGCTCGCCGTCAACGTGAAGTCGCCGCTCTTCGTCATCCAGGAGGGCCTGGACAAGCTGCGCGACGGCGGCCGGATCATCAACGTCTCCAGCGCGACGACCCGCATCGCCATGCCCAACGTGCTGGCGTACTCGATGACCAAGGGCGCGGTGAACACCCTCACCCTCACCCTGGCCGAGGCCCTCGCCCCGCGCGGGATCACGGTCAACGCCATCGCCCCCGGCATCATCGACACCGACTTCAACCCGTGGCTCGCCCACCCGCAGATGCGGGCCGCCGCCGAGAGCTGGTCCGCCTTCGGACGCACCGGCACCCCCGCCGACGTGGCGGGCCTGGCCGGCTTCCTCGCCTCCGACGCGGCCGGCTGGGTCTCCGGCCAGGTGATCGACGTCAGCGGCGCCTCGTCCCTCGGCAACGGCCCCACGCCGAAGTCCTGACCCGCTCCGCGACGGGGCCCGGCCTCCGGGCCGGGCCCCCCCGCGGGGGGGTTTAAACAAAAGGAGCGGGCGCCGGCGAGGGGGGGGTTTTTTGGGGGGGGGGGCGGGT
>NZ_JBSHHY010000075.1:0-10321 GCF_053618675.1 Streptomyces sp. NPDC055632
CTGGGCCCGGGCGCCCCGCCGGCCCGTCGGGGGGCTTCAAGTGCCCTTGCCTCCCCCCCCCCCCGCCGCGGGGGGGGGGCCCCCCCCCCGGGGGCCCCGCCCGGCAGGTGTGGCGACGGCTGCGCACCCGCCCGGCCGCCCTCGCCTCCCTCGCCGTCCTGCTCCTGCTCGTCCTCCTCGCCCTCGCCGCGCCGCTGCTCGCCGCCCTGGAGGGCCAGGACGCGTACGCGTACCACGACGACCTCGTCGACTCGGCGCGCGGCGGCGTCCCGTACGGCTCCTTCGGCGGCGCGAGCGCCGACCACTGGCTCGGCGTCGAACCGGGCACCGGCCGCGACCTGTTCGTCCGGCTCCTGTACGGCGCCCGGATCTCGCTGCTCGTCGGCATCGGCGCCACCGCCGTCCAGATCCTCCTCGGCGTCCTCGTCGGCCTCGCCGCCGGGCTCGGCAACCGCTGGGTCGACACCGTCCTCGGCCGCGCCACCGACGTCCTCGTCGCCCTGCCGATGCTGGTCCTCGCCATCGCGCTGACCGCCGTCGTCCCCCGCGACTTCCCCCGGCCGCTGCTCCTGATCCTCGTCATCGGGTTCCTCGGCTGGGCCGGCACCTCCCGGATCGTGCGCGCCCAGACGCTCACCCTCAAGAGCCTCGACTTCGTCGCCGCCTCCCGCCTCGCCGGCTCAGGACGGTGGCGGACCGCCCGCCGCGAGCTGCTGCCCGCCCTCGCCGCCCCCGTGATCACCTACGCGGCGATCCTCGTCCCCACCAACATCGTCGTCGAGGCGTCCCTCTCCTTCCTCGGCGTCGGCGTCACCCCGCCCACCCCGTCCTGGGGGCAGATGCTGTCGACCGCGCAGACCTGGTTCCGCGCCGACCCGGCGTACGTCCTGCTGCCCGCCGGGCTGCTCTTCACCACCGTGCTCGCCTTCACCGTCCTCGGCGACGCGGTCCGCACGGCCCTCGACCCGCGCGAGACGAGCCGGCTGCGCGTGGGCACCCGTAAGGAGTCCTCCCGATGACCCGCTTCGTCCTCAAGCGGCTCGCGGGTGCCGCGCTCGTCCTCCTGGCGCTCTCGGTCCTCGTGTACGGCCTCTTCTACCTGGCCCCCGGCGACCCCGCCCGGCTGGCCTGCGGCGAGCGCTGCAACCCCCAGCAGATCGCCCAGGTCCGCGAGCAACTCGGCCTGAACCAGAGCGTGTTCGCGCAGTACCTGCACTTCCTCCAGGGCGTGTTCACCGGCCGCGACTACTCCACCGGGACCTCCGTCGTGCACTGCGACGCGCCCTGCCTCGGCCTGTCGTACCAGAGCGATCAGCAGGTCACCCAGCTCGTCCTGGAGCGCCTGCCCGCCACCGCCTCCCTGGCCCTCGGCGCCATGGTCGTCTGGCTGCTCGTCGGCGTCGGCACCGGACTGCTCTCGGCCCTGCGCCGGGGCGGGATCACCGAGCGCGTCCTCACCGTCCTCACCCTCGCCGGCACCGGCACGCCCGTCTTCATCCTGGGCCTGCTCCTCCTCATGGCCGTCTGCGCCTACCTCCAGTGGCTGCCCTTCCCCAGCTACGTGCCGCTGGGCGAGGACCCCGAGCAGTGGGCCTGGAACATGCTGCTGCCCTGGATCACCCTCGGCTTCTTCGAATCCGCCAAGTACGCCCGCCTCACCCGCAGTTCCACCCTGGAGACGCTCGCCGAGGACCACATCAGGACCTTCCGCGCGTACGGGGTGGGGGAGAGGTCCGTCGTCACCCGGCACGCCCTGCGCGGCGCCGTCCCGCCGGTGATCGCGATCAGCGCCGTCGACCTCGGCTCGATGTTCGGCGGGGCCGTGCTCACCGAGTCCCTCTTCGGCATCCCCGGCCTCGGCAAGACCCTCATCGACGGGGTCCGCCAGATCGACCTGCCCGTGGTGGTCGGCGTGGTCATGGTGATGGGCACGGCCGTCGTCCTCGCCAACGTCCTCGCGGACCTGCTGTACGCGGCCGCCGACCGAAGGGTGGTCCTGACGTGACCGCGTCCGAGACCCCGGCCCCCCTGGTCGACGTGCGGGACCTGTCCGTCTCGTTCGACCGCGCGGACGGCTCCGTACGGGCCGTCGACGGGCTCTCCCTCACCCTCGCCGAGGGCCGCGCGCTCGCCCTCGTCGGGGAGTCCGGCAGCGGCAAGTCCACCGTCGCCGGCGCCCTCCTCGGCCTCCACCGGGGGACCGGCGCGAAGGTCACCGGCACCGTGCGCGTCGGCGGCATCGACGTCGCCACCGCCGGCCCCGCCGACCTGCGGCGGCTGCGCGGCGGCGTCGCCGCCATGGTCTTCCAGGACCCGCTGTCCTCCCTGGACCCCTACTACGCCGTCGGCGACCAGATCGCCGAGGTGTACCGGATCCACGCCGGGGGCTCGCGGAAGGCCGCCCGCGCCCGGGCCGTCGACGTCCTCGACCGGGTCGGCATCCCCGACGCGGCCCGCCGTTCCCGCTCCCGCCCGCACGAGTTCAGCGGCGGCATGCGGCAGCGCGCCCTCATCGCGATGGCCCTCGCCTGCGAGCCCCGGCTCCTCGTCGCCGACGAGCCGACCACCGCCCTCGACGTCACCGTGCAGGCCCAGATCCTCGACCTGCTGCACGAACTGCGCCGCGAGACCGGCACCGCGCTGCTCCTCGTCACCCACGACGTGGGCGTGGCCGCCGAGAGCGTCGACGAGGTGCTCGTCATGCGCGACGGGCGCGAGGTCGAGCGCGGCCCCGTCGCCGGCGTCCTGGGCGCTCCCTCGGAGCCGTACACGCGCGCGCTGCTCTCCGCCGTGCCCCGGCTCGACGGGCCGGCCCGGACCCCGGCGGGGAACGCCTCCACGGCGGGGAACGCCTCCACGGCCGGGAACGCCTCTCCGGAGGGGGACGCCTCCCCGGCAAGGGACGCCTCCCTGGCAGGGGACGCCTCCCTCGCGGGGGGCGTGCTGCTCGAAGCGGTCGGGCTGCGGCGGGAGTTCGGGCGCGGCGGGCGGGCCGTGACCGCCGTCGACGACGTCTCCCTCACCGTCCGCGCCGGCGAGACCCTCGGCGTCGTCGGGGAGTCCGGCAGCGGCAAGACCACCCTCGGCCGCATGCTGGTGCGGCTCCTCGACCCGACCGGCGGCCGGCTCCGCTACCGGGGCACGGAGATCGGCGCCCTGTCCGAGCGGGACCTGCGCCCCTACCGGCGCGAGCTCCAGATGGTCTTCCAGGACCCCGTCGCCTCCCTCAACCCGCGCCGCTCCGTGGGCGAGTCGATCGCCGACCCGCTGCGGGTGGCGGGGGAGCGCGACGAGAAGCGGATCCGGGACCGGGTGCGGGAACTGCTCGACCGGGTGGGGCTCGACCCCGACCGCTACGAGGCCTATCCGCACGAGTTCAGCGGCGGCCAGCGCCAGCGCGTCGGCATCGCCCGCGCGCTCGCCGCCGAGCCCCGTCTGATCGTCTGCGACGAATCCGTCTCCGCGCTCGACGTCACCACCCAGGCCCAGGTCGTCGAGCTGCTCGCCGCGCTCCAGGCCGAACTGGGCCTCGGTCTCGTCTTCATCGCCCACGACCTCGCGGTCGTCCGCCGGGTCAGCGACCGGGTCGCCGTCATGCGCGGCGGCCGGATCGTCGAGCAGGGCACGGTCGAGGAGGTGTACGGGGCGCCCCGCGACCCGTACACCCGGCAACTGCTCGCCGCCGTCCCCTCGCTGGACCCGGTCCTCGCGGCGGCCCGCCGGGAGCGGCGCCGGGAACAGCGCGCGGAGCGGGGCAAGGAGCTGGCCGTCGCCTGACCCTCCGTGACCGTCCCCCCTTTTCCCGCGAGGTACCGCGTTGGGGGTGGTAATTTTACGACCATCCACCCCTTCGGGTGGTGCGACGCACAACCGCCCGCCCCGCCGCCGACTTCTTTGTTTACGTTCTTCCCGCTGCGAGTCACCGGACCAACGGTGGCCGCCGTCAAGGGAGATCGGGGGTGCGCTCGTGCGGATCGGACTGCTCACGGAAGGTGGCTATCCGTACGCCGTCGGTGAATCCGGAGTCTGGTGCGAGCGGCTCGTGCGCGGTCTCGGGCAGCACCGCTTCGACCTGTACGCCGTCGGCCGCCCGCCCGCCACCGGCGCCTCCCTGCCGCTGCCCCCCAACGCCCGGATCGTCCGCGCCGCCGACCCCGGGAACCTCCCCGAACGCGCCGCCCGCCGCGCCTACGGCCGCCGCGACCGCCGCCGCTTCACCGAGGCGTACGAGCACTTCGCCACCGGCCTCTGCGCGGAGGAGGACACCGCCGACGGCGCGGCCGCCTTCGCCGAAGGGCTCTACGCGCTCGCCGAACTCGCCCGCGAGCGCGGCGGACCGCCCGGCGCGCTCCGCTCCGACGACGCCGTCCGCGCCCTCGAAGCCGCCTGCCGCGCGCCCGGCGCACGCCGGGGCGCGGCCGCCGCCGGACTCCCCGACCACCTCGCCTTCGCCGAGCACCTGGAGAAGGCCCTGCGCCCCCTCTCCCTCGACTGGTACGAGGAGGACGCCCTCGGCGCGGCCGACCTCTGCCACGCCGCCGCCGGAGGGACCACCGCCCTCCCGGGACTCCTGGCCAAGCGCTTCTTCGGGACCCCGCTGCTCGTCACCGAGTACGGCGTCCCGCTCCGCGCCCACTACCTCTCGGCCGCCGGCGCCGACCGCTCCGCGCCCCTGCGCACCCTGCTCGCCGCCCTCCACGGACGGCTCGCCGCCGAGGTCTACCGGCAGGCCGCCCTGCTCACCCCCGGCAACGCCCACACCCGCCGCTGGCAGGAGAAGTGCGGCGCCGACCGGGACCGCATCCGCACCGTCCACCCCGGCATGGCCGCCGACCGCTTCGACGGGGTCGGCGAGGACGAGGAGAGCGGCGACCCCGCCACCCTGGTCTGGGTCGGCCGCGCCGAACCCGCCAAGGACCTCGTCGCCCTGCTGCACGCCTTCGCCGAGGTCAGGGCCCGGCAGCCCGACGCCCGGCTGCGGATCGTCACCGTCCCCGTGCGGGACCCGGGCGCCGACCTGTACCTCGCCCAGTGCAGGGCCCTCGCGGCGCAGCTCTTCCCCGACGAGGCCACGGGGGCGCACGCCGTCGGCGAGAACCCCGTCTCCTTCGAGGAGCTCGGCGGCCCGGAGGCGCCCGGCCTGGAGGAGACGTACGCCTCCGGCGCGGTCGTCGTCCTCTCCAGCGTCGTCGAGGGCTTCCCGGCCGGGCTCGTCGAGGCGATGTTCTGCGCGCGGGCCACCGTCTCGACCGACGTCGGCGCGGTCGTCGAGATCATCGGCGGCACCGGGCTCGTCGTGCCCCCGCGCAACCCCCGGGCCCTCGCCGACGCGTGCCTCGCGCTGCTGCGCGACCCCGGGCGGCGGCACCGGCTCGGCGCCGCCGCCCGCGCCCGCGCGCTCGAACTCTTCACCGTCGAACAGAACCTGGCCGCGTTCCGCGGCATCTACCTCGAACTCCTCTCCCACGCGCCGGTGCGCCACCGGCCCGGGGACGGAGCCCTCTTCGCCCACCCCGCCGAGGCGCACGTGCCGGGGAGCTGGAACCCCGGCGCCGTGCCCGCGGGCTCCGGAGCCACCGATGCCTGAAGGAGACGACCCCATGCGCGCCGCCGCCGCCCCGACGAGCCCCGGAGCCTGGGACGCCCGCTCCGAGGCCCTCCTCGGCACCCCCGCCCTCACGGCCGGCACCGTCGAGGACTCCCCGTCCGCGATAGCCCAGGCCCCGGGGGCGGCCACGGCGACGTCCCCGCGGCCCCACCCGACCGCCCCCGCACCCCAGGGGGAACGGCCCACCGAACCGCCGCCGGCCCGGGAGGACGAGCCCGGGAGCGGGAACGGACCGGAGCACGGGGCGGAGGCCGAGACCGAGGCCGAGAACGGGACGGGCGCCGAGGCCGAGCCCTCGCCGGACCGGGACGCACCCGACACGGCGCCTTCGTCTTCGCCTTCACCTTCGTCCTCACCTTCGCCTTCGCCTGCGGCGGTTCCGGCCGCGTGCGGCCCCGCGGCCCCGAGGCCGACCGCCGAACCCGAGCCCGCCCAGGACCCGCCCGCCCAGGACCCGCCCGCGCCGGCCCCGTCCACACCGCCCCCGGCCGTCACAGCGGCCCCCGTCCCCGCCCCCCGCCCCCGCCACGGCACCGCGGACCCCGTCAAAGTGCTTCTGCACCGGCACCGGGAGCTGTGCGAGCGGGCCGTCGACGCCCTTGAGGTGGCCGCCGGGCTCGAAGCGCGGGGGTTCACCGACCGGACCGCCGCGCGGTACCGGCACCGGGACGTGTTCTCGCTCGCCGAGGAGCTGTACGCGCGCGTGCCGTGCGGCCGGGAGGAGACCGGGGCCGTCGACGGGACCCGGCCGCCCGAGCCCGTCGCCCCCTGGGCGCTCGCCGTGCTCGCGCCCGGCGCCGTCGCCGCGGTCGCCGGGCTCGGACTCGCCCTCGCCCACGGGCCCGTGCGCGCCGCCGTCGGTGCCGCCGGGGCCCTCGGGCTCGCCGGGGCGCTGTTCCTCGCCGTCCGGCGCGGCCCCTTCCGCGCGCCCGGCGGCCGGACCGCGCCCGCCGCCCGCCTCTGGACCCTCTGGCTCCTGGCGTACGCGATCGGCGGCGACGGACTCCTCACGGAAGTGCTCACCGGCGGCCCCGACGGGACCTGGGACCTCACCCCCGGCCCCCTCCTCGGCCTCGCCCTCGCCGTCGCCCCCGCCGCCTGGTGCGCCCACCTCTTCGCCGTCCGGGCCCGCCGCCGGATCGCCGACAGCCGGGGCCTCGCCGACTTCGCCGCCGCCGTCCGGCCGCTGTTCCTCGGCACCGTGACCCTCCAACTCCTCGCCCTCGCCGCCCTCCTCGTCCCCACCGGGGCCGGCCCGGGAGCCCTCGCCCTCGGCGCGCTCCTGCTGCTCGCCCGGCTCCTCACCGTCCACGGCCACCCCGGGACGGCCTCGGCCGCCCTCGCCGCGGCCTGCGCCGCCGAGGCGCTCGCCCTCGCGAGCGTCCTCTCCTCCCGCCTCCCCGTCCCCGGCTTCGACGCGCTCGCCGTCCCGGTGCGCGCCGTCACCGACGCCTGGGGCCCGGGGGCCGTCCCCACCCTCGTCTGCGGCGCCGCCGCGCTCGGCCTCCTGGCCCACGCGACCGGCTCCCTCGCCCGGGCCTCGGCCCACGCCGCCCCGTGAACCCCCCGCACACCCGCGGAGCCGACGCCGCGGGCGTGCTCCGCCCCCTCCCACACCACCCCGCAAGGAGAACGAAGAACATGACCCCTCAACCCCAAGGAACGGCCGGTCGGCACGAAGGGGCCGCGCGATGAGGGTGCTACTGCTCGGAGCCAACGGCTTCATCGGCCGCTTCGTCGCCGACCGGCTGCTCGCCGACCCGGCCGTCCACCTCACCGCCCTCGGTCGGGGCGACGACGCCGACGTACGGTTCGACCTCGCGTCCGGCAGCCCCGGCGCGCTCACCCGCTTCCTCGACGCCGTCCACCCCGGAGTCGTCGTCAACTGCGCCGGCGCCACCCGCGGCGGCGCCCGCGACCTGACCCGGCACAACACCGTCGCCGTCGCCACCGTCTGCGAGGCCCTGCGCCGCAGCGGCTGCGGCGCCCGGCTCGTCCAGGTCGGCTGCGCCTCGGAGTACGGGCCGAGCCAGCCCGGCTCCTCCACCGCCGAGGACGCCGTGCCCCGGCCCGGCGGCCCGTACGGCGTGTCCAAGCTGGCCGCGACCGAACTCGTCCTCGGCTCGGGCCTCGACGCCGTCGTCCTGCGGGTCTTCTCGCCCGTGGGCCCCGGCACCCCCGCCGGCTCCCCGCTCGGCCGCCTCGCCGAGGCGATGCGCCGGGCGATGCAGGCCGGGGACGGCGAGCTCAAGCTCAGCGGCCTCGGCGTGCAGCGGGACTTCGTGGACGTGCGGGACGTGGCCCGGGCCGTCCACGCGGCCTCGCTCTCCGCCGCCCAGGGCGTCGTCAACATCGGCACCGGCCGCGCGGTCCGGCTCCGCGACGCCGCCGCCGTCCTGGCCCGGGTCGCCGGCTACTCCGGCAACCTCAACGAGCTGGACGCCCCGCACGGCATCCCGCAGCGCCCGATGATCGGCGCCCCGCGCACCGAGGGGACCATCGCCGACCAACTGGCCTCCGCCCCCTACCCGTACCCCGACGGCTGCGGGCCCTGGCAGCAGGCCGACGTGCGCACCGCCCGCGACCGGCTCGGCTGGCGGCCCCGGATCAACCTGGAGGAGTCGCTCGCCGACATCTGGATGGAGGCGGCGTGTCGCATCTGACGACCACGGCCACCGGAGCGGTCCAGGCCCTGGGGGTGGGCGTCCCCGGCTACGCCCACCCGCTGCTCGCCCCCGTCGAGTGGGCCGAGCTGACCCGTCCCGGCACGCCCCTGCACTGGGCCGTGCTCAACGTCGCGGACGGGCCGGGCAGCCGCCCCGACCCGCACTGCCTGGAGGCGGCGGGGAAGCTCCGCAACGCCGGGGTCAGGGTCCTCGGGCACCTGGACGCCGCCCACGGCTCCCGGCCCTTCGGGGAGCTGGTCTCGGACGCCCACCGCTTCCTCGACTGGTACAAGGTGGACGGCTACTACCTGGACCGCTGCCCCGCCGACCGGGCCGACCTGGCCGGGGTGCGGCGGGTCTGCGCCACCCTGGAGACCGTCCTCGGCGGCGAGGCCCACCTCGTCCTCGGCCACGGCACCCATCCCCACCCCGGGTACGCCGAGGCCGCCGACCAGCTGGTGACCTTCTCCGGCGCCTGGACGGACTACCGCTGGTCGCAGGTGGCCGAGTGGACCGCCGAGTACACGGAGACGAAGTTCGTCCACCTCGTGCACGGCGTCCCCCGCACCCACCTCGACGAGGCCCTGCGGATCGCCCGCTGGCAGGGCGCCGGGACGATCTTCTTCACCGACCGTCCGGGCCGCCCGGGACAAATCGATCCATTCCACTCGCTGCCCGGCTACTGGGACGAAATCGTCTCGCGGATCGGACCGGGTGTCTCGGAATGAGAAGGGGCGTGGCAGTGTTACGGGGAGAACAACCGTACTGACATACCGACCACCGGAGTCCCCGTGTCGCTGCCACCCCTGGTCGAGCCGGCCGCCGAGCTCACCGTAGACGAGGTCCGCAGGTACTCCCGCCACCTGATCATCCCGGACGTCGGGATGGACGGGCAGAAGCGGCTGAAGAACGCCAAGGTGCTGTGCGTCGGCGCCGGCGGCCTCGGCTCGCCGGCGCTGATGTACCTGGCCGCCGCCGGCGTGGGCACGCTCGGCATCGTGGAGTTCGACGAGGTCGACGAGTCGAACCTCCAGCGCCAGATCATCCACAGCCAGTCCGACATCGGCCGCTCCAAGGCCGCGTCGGCGCGGGACAGCGTGCTCGGCATCAACCCGTACGTGAACGTGGTCCTCCACGAGGAGCGGCTTGAGGCCGACAACGTCCTGGAGATCTTCGGCCAGTACGACCTGATCGTCGACGGCACGGACAACTTCGCCACCCGCTACCTGGTGAACGACGCCTGCGTGCTGCTGAACAAGCCGTACGTGTGGGGCTCGATCTACCGCTTCGACGGCCAGGCCTCGGTCTTCTGGTCCGAGTACGGCCCCTGCTACCGCTGCCTCTACCCGGAGCCCCCGCCGCCGGGCATGGTCCCGTCCTGCGCCGAGGGCGGCGTCCTGGGCGTGCTCTGCGCGTCCATCGGCTCCATCCAGGTCACCGAGGCCATCAAGGTCCTCGCCGGCGTGGGCGACCCGCTGGTCGGCCGCCTGATGATCTACGACGCCCTGGAGATGCAGTACCGCCAGGTCAAGGTCCGCAAGGACCCGAACTGCGCGGTCTGCGGCGAGAACCCGACCGTCACCGAGCTCATCGACTACGAGGCCTTCTGCGGCGTCGTGTCCGAGGAGGCCCAGGAGGCGGCGGCCGGCGCGACGATCACTCCCAAGCAGCTCAAGGAGTGGATCGACGACGGCGAGAACATCGACATCATCGACGTCCGCGAGCCGAACGAGTACGAGATCGTCTCGATCCCCGGCGCCCGTCTGATCCCCAAGAACGAGTTCCTGATGGGCACCGCCCTCCAGGACCTCCCGCAGGACAAGCGGATCGTCCTGCACTGCAAGACGGGTGTCCGCAGTGCGGAAGTCCTCGCCGTGCTCAAGTCCGCGGGCTTCGCGGACGCGGTGCACGTCGGCGGCGGAGTGATCGGCTGGGTCCACCAGATCGAGCCCGAGAAGCCGGTCTACTAGGAGCTCGCCCGAGCGCGGACGACAGCGGCCGGGGGCCCGGGGCGCCCCGCGAAAAAGGGGTGGGCCCCCCCCCCCCC
>NZ_JBSHHY010000076.1:0-9259 GCF_053618675.1 Streptomyces sp. NPDC055632
GGGTATGAATTCGCTGCGCGAATTCCAAGAGAAAGGCTCCGCTGCGCGGAGCCTAAGCCGCTGCGCGGCCTTTAAAAAGCGCTTCGCGCTTTTCTGATTCCCGCTGCGCGGGAATCCGGGAATTACGCTTCGCTCCATTCCCTGAGGGTGGGGAGGATTCCCGCTGCGCGAGAATCGGGGCACCCGCTGCGCAGGCGCTCCGGGCGGGTCCGCTGCGCTCCCCCGCCACCGGCTACGCCGAGCAGCAGCGGTGAGGGTGGCCCGGGTTTCCCCTTGCCAAACCGGGGATGGAGGCGGGAGCGGGGGAAGCGAGGAGCCCAAGGGTGGTCACCGAGGCTGCGCCCCGGTGACGCCGAGACCCAGAGGCCGGCCCCCGCCCGGCTGCTCCGGGAAGGGGCCGGGATGATGCATCACGAGCCTACCTGTGTAGCACCTGGGAAACTTTCCCAGCACCGGGAGACGCCGCTCGGTGAGGCGGTGCGAGAATGCTTCAAAAGGCGGGGGTGGCTGAACTCTGGAACCAGGCTGCATCACCCCTGCATCAAGCTGATGCAGCATGTTCCATTGGCAGAATAGAGCCATATCCGGACCTGCACACTGGACGGACCGGCACGCAGACCGCTGACACACCGCCCGAGGCCACGCGAGCAGGGCAAACAGCCCCGGCGCGCACGGCCGGACGGGGCGTCAGGAACGCCCGGAGAGTGGCTCGGGAAGGCCGAGGAAGCGGCCGTGCAAATGCTGCGGCCCGGCTCCAGGACTGCGGAGGCGGGGCGGGGTTGCGGGTACACGCGTGACCCGGGCCGCCCGCGTGGGGGCGGGCCAGCGGGCGGGCGTGCGGGCCACGAGACGGCCGGCCCCGAGGAACACCCCACTCGGACGGCGCGACACCAGTGAAGACAGAAGACGCCCAGCAGTGAAGAACGGGCGACGCCCATCACCTACCAGCAAGGAGGGACGGCCCTGCATCTCACGACAGACAGGCATCTACGACTTTTCGTAGGTGGTCAGTCCCGGAATTCCGGGACTGACCTTCGCCCTGGGCCACGCACTCGGTTGCCAGCCCAGCCATGCACGGTATGACGTCACATCACCTCTGACATCAACACACCTCTGACGTCATAGCGTCTACCAGATGCGATGACGTCATTAAGACCAAGTGGTCTAGACCACGTAGAAACCCAGGAGGCAACTATCCCAGTTTGACCCGGTATTCCGGGCTGCAAAATGTGGCGTGCATCACATTTTTCGCATGCTGTCACCCTGCGGAGTCGCGATATTCCGGGCGGTTTAGTATTTCCGCCTTCAAGCCCCTGACCTGCAAAAACAAGGGGCACTGGAGTCCCGAAACGTCTGCTATGGACCTCTGTCCGAATAGCGAGTTTTGTGCGCCGTGGTCCTGCGCCATTTTCGGCGGATCTTTCTCGTAGAGTCTTCGGCACGACGCCCTTCGGCACGACGAAGGGAGACCCCGCATGGGCCCGTGCTTGGAGGCTTGGCCCTGCGGAATCTCCCTCTCGCGAGTCGACGGGTAACCGGTCCGATCCAAGGAGCAGGAACCCATGACACTCATCAAGAATAGGGGTACACAGACCCCGCCTGTACCCCTTAACTGTGACGAAGCAGTCACTATTTGTAATCACGACGCTAGTTCGTCTGAGTCTTCGTCTGTCCGCCTATCGCGACTGACGCGCTGGTCACAGGCGGCGGCCGTAGGCACTGGGGTGATCTGCGCGCTGTTCGCCACCTATCTCGGGCTGACCGAGAAGATGGCGGCCGCAGCCGTCATCGGCGCCGTCGCCGTCGGCGCGTTCACGGCCTTCGGCGGCATCACCGTGACCATCCAGATCCGCAAGTAGCACCACCTGCAGTGGAGCCCCGGGACGTTTTCGTCCCGGGGCTCCACTGCGTCCTGGCCGAGGTGCCCGGAAAATCGAACGGAGTGGCTCCAATTGGAGCCACTCCGTTGCCGGACGCCTGGTCCGGGGCGCGTGAGAGCTCGGCTACAGCTCGAACTGGATTTGCTCGATGTCGGTCAGTTCGACCTGGAGGTCGTGGGCGCGGTGGCCGCCGTCGCGGAAGTACATCTCTCCCAGTGCCTCGGCGGTGGCCTGCTGGAGGTCGTGGTCGGTGGCGCCGGCGTCCTGGGCCTCGAGAAGGCGAGCGGCGTGGTGGGGCGGCAGGGCGAGGGTGAGATGGCGCATGCGGGCGTCGTCGGTGGTGCCGACGGGGGCGGTGAAGCCGAAGCGGGCGCGGACGTCGACCATCAGCCCCGCCGAGGTGGCCGCCGCCTTGCGGGCCTTGGCCCGGATCTGCGGCTGCCACCGCCGGCGGACCTCGGCGGCCATCTTCTCCGCCAGCTCGGGCCGCGGGCGCTTGATCTGGTCGCGGACGTAGCGCTCGACGGTGCGCTGCGAGACACCGAGGAGGACCGCAACTGCCTTGGTGCTGCCCTTGTGCTGCTTGACCAGGTAGCGGACCTGGGCGCCGACGCTCTTCGGGACGGGGCGGGTGAACGCGCCCACGAACGCGCCGTGCAGGGCGGTGTCGATGATCATGCGTGGTCTTTCGGTGGAGGGCCGGCGGGCGGCGGAGCGGGGGTGGCATCGCGGATGACGCCATCCCTGGCCGCGGCGGGTCAGGCGAAGTGGCGGGCGGCAGCTGCCACGAAAGCCTTGGTGGCGGCTATGGCGTCCTGCCGGCGTGCGGCGAGAGTGTCGGCGTCGGGGGCGTCACGCAGGTCGTAGGAGGCCTGCGCGGCCGCGTCGGCGGCCGATGCCAGGGCGGGCACGAGGACCGCGACCAGAACGCGCGGGGTCTCGATCGCGGCGCGGGTGGCATGCAGTTCGGCGCGGGCCGCATCGAGGCGAACCTCGTCCCCGCCGGCCAGACGCAGCTCCTCGCGGACGAACTGGGCCCGGCGATGGTTGGCCAGCGCGGAGGCGAGCGCGGTCACGGCCTCCAGCGCCTGGTCCCGGCGCCGGTCGACACGCTCGGCATCCCGAGCGGAACGGGTGGTGCGGTGCTGAATCAGCCCGGCGACCACGGCACCCAACAGGGTGCCGAGAACGGCGATCACGGTAGCGAGCATGACGAAGCTCCCCCTTCGGGAACGAACAGACGGGCGGACCGGCGGGCGCCGGTGAAGGTGAGGCGCTGTACGGCGACCTGAGCGGCGATCAGCACCCTGGACGATCAACGAGACCTAGAACAGGGTGCGAGGCCGTCAGGTCGTTGTGCAGACGGTTTCTCTGCGGGGTCTCGCGGCTCATGTCTGACGCCGAGGCCATGACCTGTGCACCCGTTCGTCGTCTCATGCTGTGTCGGACGCTCAGCGTCTCAGCTCCATGTCGGAAGTCGATGGCTGCGTCGGCCTTGCCGCGGCCCGGCCCACTTGACCCGTCCTAGCGGAGTTCGACCGCTCGCCGCTGGACTCCATATCAGGTGAAACGCACGGTCAGCCTCTTGTTCGGCGCGCTCGAGTCGTCTTCCGCCGCAGCTCGGACCAGGACGGACGCGATCGCTTCGAACGCCTCATCGCCCATGCGGCCACGACTGACCGCGGCGTTCTCCCAGACGATCTCGACCGGACGCTCGACATCCGTGCTCAGACGGTCCCACAGGGCGCTCAGGTTGTGCCCGTAGTACGGACCGAAGTCCAAAAACCCGGCAAGAACCCGGTGCACGTCCGCCTGGCTTCCGATACGTGCCCCGTCAACGGCCACGCGCATGCTCCCCCACCCCTTCAACCGGCCAAGCCGTTCCATGACCCCCGGCACCCCTGCCGGCACTGCGGCCAGCTGAACTGCGGCATCTCACAGCCGATGCCGGATCCGGCTTCCGTCCGACTCGACCGTGAGATCCCGACACGAAATCCGAGAGCGTACATCCTGTAGGTTCTCACTTTCGGTGTCAGGCGCCGACACTGTGACCTGCAGGCCTTGGCGTTGTCTCACTCGGGTTGCCTGGGGTTCTGTCTAACGACCATGTCATTTCCTCGAAGCCATCTCGGCTCCCCGGCTCGCAGCCGCGTTCTCCTCCAGGTCACCCAAAGAGCAGTTCAACGTCCGAGTCGACGCAGACTTTCAACACGATCACGAGCTGTCGGGCGTCCTCGATGTGTCGCAAGAGGGTGGGGTCACCTCCCTCGGCCTCCCACTCCGTGATGATCTCGGCCAGCCGGGGCAAGACCCTGGCACAGTCTGCGGCGGATAGATCGCCAGCATCGTCAGGATGGTCGAGCAGGGGCTCAAGCGTCGATGAGATCTCGCTCCATCGCCGGTCCCCGCCGAAGCCCCACATGTCAGGCAGCGTGAACCCCTCAGCCTGGGCCAAGCGCTGGCGGAAGGCACTGAAGCCCGAGTAGGACCAGCTGATGTCCGGGCTGGTGAGGTCACCGTCCCCAGGGAACAGACACAGTCCCACGAAGCCTCCTCGATCGAGACTTCCATGATCGAGCGGGCAGGGCGGATGCAGCAAACGACTATCCGCCCCTGGCTAACCATCACGAGGGCCGGACTTCAATTTGCCGACGAGCGGCGTTCCAGACCTGCTCGAACCCGTCAGAGGTGGACGATGACCTGTGGGCGCTGATCGAGCCGCTCCTGCCGCGCTGGCCCGAGAAGGCTCCCGGTCCACGGCCCATGCCGGGCCGGCTGTGCCTGCAGGGCATCCTCTACGCCCTGTACAACGACATCGCCTGGCAACTGCTCCCCCTTGAGTTGGGGTTCGGTTCTGGCCAGACCTGCTGGCGGCGTCTCGAACGCTGGCAGCAGGCCGGAGCCTTCGACCAACTACATCGCGTCCTGCTCGCCAGGCTGCACGCGGCCGGCGAGCTGGACTGGTCCAGAGTATGCGTCGACGGCTCCCACGTCCGCGCCAAAAAAAGGGGGAGCCGACGCCAGTCCGTCGCCGGTCGACCGGCGGAAGACGGGCAGCAAGCACCACCTGATCTGCGACGGACGCGGAACCCCACTCAAGGTCATCACCACCGCCGCCAACGTCAACGACGTCACCCAGACCCTCGCCCTGGTCGACGACATCCCTCCCGTCGCCAGCCGCCCAGGGCGGCCCCGCCGACGCCCCCAGTCCCTGCTCGGCGACAAGGGCTACGACTCCGACCCCCACCGGCGCGAACTTCGCAAGCGCCGGATCCTCCCGGTCATCTCCCGCAGAGGCGCCCCGAACATCGAGGGCCTGGGCAAGCTCCGCTACGTCTTCGAGCAGACCTTCGCCCCGCTCCACCAGTCCAAACGCCTCGCCGTCCGCTGGGAACGCCGCACCGAACTCCACGACACCTTCGCCTCTCTCGCCTGCAGCCTCATCTGCTGGAGAAGACTCAAGAAGGCTCGATCATGATCGCGTTACGAGCTCTCAGCACAAGCCGGCTGGACCAACCCCACTCCTGCCGGATGGAACCGGGACGCCATGACCATGATCAAGTCATACAGCTGACCCACCGCTGTGGTTCCACCCAAACCCTCGGGTGGAACCACAGCACCCCCAGCCCACCCGGACACATCCCCGGATCCCGCACATCGCGCGCACGCCGAGCATGCGGCAGCTCGGATCGCTGTCCGGTGAGGATGGCCCTGAGGGCAGCAGCGGACACCGCGCACCTTCGCGTCGAGGCTCAGGCAGCACCCGCACGAGGCGGAAACTTCTGTGCTCGTGGCAAGATCTCTGCGCACCGCCGGGTTGGCGGTCAGGGGGAGGGGTTTGCATGCCTGTCGATGCTGCGGAGTTCGCGGCCCGGCTGAGAGCCGAGCAGAACGATCCGGACCGTGAGGAGCGGTTTCGGCAGGACCGTGTGAGGCGGCGTCGCAAGATCGGGCTGTGGGCGGGGGCCGGGGCGGTCGTGGCCGGCGGGTTCGCGTTCTGGCTGTTCAGTGTCACGGCCGGTGAGCGTCCGGCGAACGAGCCGTTCGCGGCGGGGCTCCTTGAGGAGTCGATGTGGCCCGATGCCTGGCCTTACACGACCGGTCTGCCCTTCCGGGGCTCTCCCGCGGCCCGCTGGGACAGGACCGATGTGGCCAGCAGCATGCTGCCTCCCCAGGCCGAGCCCGTCGGCAAGCTCAGCGCGCAGCAGGTGGCCGCAGGGCTGGAGACGGTGCGTGAGTTCGTGCGGGAGGCCAACGTCTCCGACGAAGTACTGCTCGGTGAACACCCCGAAGGAGCGCTCGCTCTTCTTGCTCCCGGCGATCCTGCCCGGCGTGAGATGGAGACCGCCCTTGCGCGTCCCGGGCAGGGGCGTGATCCTCTGGCGATGTTCACCCGCTTCGATCCTGATGAGATCGTCGTCATGGAGGACACCAGGGCCGAGGGCTCCATGACCTATGAAGCCACACCCGCCGGAGAGCTTCTGGTGCATGCCGACTACACCTTCGTCTACGCCGTTTTGAAGGCAGAGGGCGGCTGGGAGGTCCGTCCCGGACGCGAGGAAGTGGCCCGAGTGGTCGTGCGGCGCCAGCTGAGCGCGACAGTGCGGAAGGGAAAGATCGTACTGGGTCCTTCCGCGTACATGATCGCCAACGATGCCTGCCCTGCTGTTGGGGACGGATTCATCCACCCGCTCTTCTCCAAAGAAGCGGCCAAGGTCAAGGCCGGGAAGCGGTTCGACCCGTACGCGGCCGGTACACCTCTTGCCGGCGCACCCGACGGTGCTTGCCTGGTCCCCACCCGCACCTGACGGACCTCCGCTCCGGCAGCCGGCCCACCGCTCTTCTCCGCCCGCCACCAGGGCCCAGTGCCATAAAAACTTCTCACCGCACAGGACACGCTCCCCTTCCGGCCCGCCATCGCCCGTTGCTCGAGGCAGTGGCCGCGCCCTTGCAAGAACCCTTGTGCAATCCCACCTCGTACCTGAAGGAACCATGAACCAGACAGCGCGCCGTGCGGCGGCGCTCACCGCCGCCGCCGGCCTCCTGACCGTCGCGGCGCTCGCGAACTCCGGCACGGCCATAGCCACAGCCGGGGACACTGTCCTACGGCTGTCGGCGCATGATCAGGTGGCGGCTCCGGGTACCGCTCCGCGTCTTGATCCGGTGGTGGAGTCCGGTACGGCCGATGGCAAGACGGTGATCGCTTTCTCCACCAGGGCGCTGACCGGGCCGGCCGGGGAAGGTGCGGGAGTTCCCGAGGGGTTCACCGCGCAGGCCAACGGCTGCAGTGAGGTGGCCGGTCTTGTCGCCGTCTATGTGTGCGGTCCCTCGGGTCTGCGGCCCGGCTTCACCGTGCCCAGGGATGCGGCGGACATGACGGCGGTCCACTGGGGCTTCGCCCACGTGCCCAGGGGTGGTGATCTGGCTGCCGGGATCCAGACCGCCCGCACCGCCGCGGCCGTGCCTGCGGGCCCCACGCACGGCAGTGCCAAGGTCGTGGTCAAGACCGCGGCGCACGCCGCTTTGAACACCGCCAGGTTCGACGTGCCGGGCATACCCTCCGGGGGGACCGTGCGCCAGCAGCTGCGATTCCACGCCGAGGACTCCGGGGAGCTGTTCCTGCGGTTCCGGCCGGCCGACGGTTACCTCTGGCGCGGCGCGGGTCCCATTCGCATCGGCGGGATCACCACCAGTGCCGGGGCCGTGTGCACGCTGACCTCGGCCGTGCTGCTGTCCTCGCCGGCGAACCTGCAGTGCCGCCTTGAGCCGGGCGACCACACCATCGGCTACGACCTGAGCACGTCCGCGGGTCAGTACACGGCCAGGCTCCAGGCACTGACCTCCTACGACATTCACGACTTCGGCACCCCCACCAGCGACATCCGCCACGCCAGCGCCCCGTTCGCCGCACTGGGCAAGCCCGTCCTGCCCCGCCACGGCCTGCTGGCCCGCGACACCACCGGTACCCTCTTCCAGCAGTTCGGCGCCCCCGGCACGGCTGCCGCCTTCTACAATCGGGCCCCGGTCGGCTCCAACTGGCAGGCATACACCGCGCTCACCGCGCTCTCCCCGCTCAAGGAACTCCCCTACTCCTTCACCGACGCGAAACCCTCCGCCGCCACCCGCGGTCACGGCGACCTCGTCACCCGCGACGCGTCCGGCACCCTCTGGTACTACGACCGCCAGAACTCCGACGACACCCCGTACGCCATCCGCGTCCGTATCGGTCCCGGCTGGAACGCCTACGACCGGATCGCCGGGGCCGGGGACCTCGACCGGGACGGCCTGACGGACCTGCTGGCCCGCGACAAGTCCGGTGTCCTGTGGTTCTACGCAGGCACCGGCAGGCTCGCCGACGGCAACCGCTTCACGGCGCGCGTGCGCGTGGGCGGCGGCTGGCAGGCCTACGACCGGCTGGCCGGCGGCGCGGACCTGAGCGGCGACGGACGCGCCGACCTGCTGGCCCGCGACAAGACCGGGATCCTGTGGCTGTACAAGAACACCGGCAACGCCACCGCGCCCTACGCGACCCGCGTCCGGATCGGCGGCGGCTGGCAGGCCTACGACCAACTCGTCGTGACCGGCGACCTCACCGACGACGGACGCCCCGACGCCGTCGCCCGCGACAAGGCCGGAACCCTGTGGCTGTACAAGGGAACCGGCAGCGCCACCACCCCCTTCACCACCCGCACCCCCGTCGGCGGGGGATGGAACACCTACAACCAGCTCTTCTGACCCACGTCCCCAGGGCACAAAGCCCTCTGCGGCGTGCCCACCCGGACACGGGCCGACCGCCGCGCCACCGGGCCGCATGCCGGACGGGCCCGCACCATCCGGTGCGGGCCCGTCCAACCACCCCAGGGCCCACCGAGGGGGGAGTTCGGCCAGGCCCTGCCTGTCCAGAGCGGTTCCATGCGCTCACCACCCCACCTGCCCCCGATACCCTCCCCCACACGCACGGAGTCGTCTCCAAACGGTCGTGCTGGTAATGGCGGCGCTCGGGACCGGGAATCTGGACCCGCTCACGTTTCGTCGGCGCCTTCCTGGTCACCGTGCCCGTCGAGCGCGGCCAGCCCGTCGCTCCAGCGGGTACGGCGCTCGGGCTCCTGCTGGTCCCACCAGGGCATACCGCGTTCGCCGAGGGCGACCTTCGCGGTGTGCACGCGGTCGCGGGCGGCTCGTTCGGCAGCCGTGTCCTGGGCGCGGCGGGCCATGGCCACGGCGCGACGAGCGGCCATGAGGTGGGACCGCAGCCGGGCGGCCACGTCCTCAGGCACGTCGGGGTCCGTGGCCCGCCAGCGCCGACCGTCGATGATCACATACCGTCCGTCGGGGGTGCGGGCGGGCTTTGGCGCATCAGCCGTCACCTCTCCACCCTG
>NZ_JBSHHY010000077.1:0-8089 GCF_053618675.1 Streptomyces sp. NPDC055632
ACGCAAGGGCAGCCACTTCCTTGCCTTCCTGGGCCTCGCCGCAGCTCTCACCTGCTACAAGAAACTCGCGAAACTCACCACGTGAGACAACCTCTTACTGGGGGCAGCGACGAGGCGTCGCGAAGACGCGTAGGCGGTGCGGTTGGCGCGTCTCATGAATCATGGCGAGGGTGATGCCACCTGAGCAGGACCTTGTCAGGTTGGCGAGACGCTTGACAGCCGTTTTCGCGTTGAAGATGGCAGTTTCCTGGTCGGAATCGCAGTAATGGACGTGCTCAGGAAGAGGGGCGCCGCTGACGATCCTGAAGTTCACCGCGGGCGGTCGACCAAACGATCTCGAACTCATCGGCCGACAACGACTGCGGGTCGTGCCCTTCCCACTCGGAGATGGCCGGTTCCGCGGTCAGACCGTAGACGCTCTCGTATTCAGCGGACCGACCGTCCCTTTGGGCTTCTTGCCACTCGGCCAGCGAGGCAGCGGTCAGAGCCTTGTTTCCAGGCTCCTGCAACTCGACTTGCCGGATCACATAGCCATCGGCGTCCAGCTCGAAGTAGAACCACACCTCTTCCTCGTCCCAGAAGCAGCGAACCCAGGTCGTCACGGGCTCACCGCGTCGAAGGGCTCGTCGTGCCAGCGCCAGTCGGCGGTGCCGTCGTCGTGGATGTGCAGAATGAACTCGGCGACCGGGCCGCCGCCGGGAAGCGTCAGGGTGAGCGCACTGCGGATCTGGGTGTAGCAGGCATCGGCCCGGTCCCAGTCCTCCTCGTCGACAGCCCGCTCTTGCTCACTGAAGAGGGGACGGAACTCTTCAAAACCAGGAAGTGTCTCGACTCCTGCGTGCGTCCAGGGCATATCGGCGCCGGTCACGGTCAGCCGGGCAATCTCCTGGTCGCCGTGGTGGAGCCGCCAGATACTGCCGGTGATGAGGTTCGGGTTGGCCATGTCTCCCATGATGACGATCGACACTGACAGTCGGCGAGTGAGATCACGGCCCCTTCTCAATCACGGGGACGACCATCTCATGCAGCGGAAGCTGATGGGGTGCGATGTTGAGTCGCTGTGCCGCTTCGGTCGGCAACTGGGGATGGTCTTGCCAGTAACGCGAGGCGAACAGGCTAGTGAGAACGATGACCTCGGGGTAGGTGGCCAGTTCGATCCGGGCGTCGGAGGGACGGTGGGGATCACCGAACGGGTCCTCGCCCAGCACGTGGAGGCGGCGGTTCCATCTCTGTTGAAGCGGCTCACCGCTGCTTTCGCTGGTGAACCACCTGTTCAGGCGGTCGCGGGCGTCGATGTAGGCCAGTGCGGTGGAGGGATGTGCGCCTCGGCGGACGATCCGGTGATGGCGGAGATTGGCTCGCAGGATCTCGGGCAGCCGTGTCAGTTCATGCTGTTCATCGCCGAGGAGCCAGCGGTGGTGACGGTGGCAGACGCCTTCATGGTGTGGAGTGCTGCGGACGACGAGGCCGTGGATGTGCCGCCGGGCCATGCAGAGGCGACAGGCCGGGCGGCGCCGTGGCTCGATGACCTCCTCATTGGCGGACCGAAGGTGTCGGAGCGGGTCGCTGATCGTGCCGAGCGGCGGCATCGCGTGGACCAGACAGGACGGGCTCCGGCCGGTCAGTGCGGCGAGCCGCCCCAGTGCGTCTGGGGTCCAGTAGCCGACTCGGTTGTCGACTCGGCGGTGCTGGCGCGACGGACCGACCAGGGACTAGAGGTAGCCGATGGTGAGATGGTTGGCGTCGGCGAGGCGGTTCAGATAGGAGCCGATGGTCTCGCGATGGACAGGCGGCGGCGCAAGCGGCAGAAGTCGCGGCCGGGTGGTCACGCGATACGTTTCTCATTGCGGACCCGGCGTCCGCGTGCGCGTGTCAGGTTCTGCTGTTCGGCACTCTCGTCCAGGTCGACTCGTTCCAGCGAGGCTTTGGTGATCTTCTCGCTGCCGTCGAGGATGGCGTCCAGGGCGGCTTCGCGGACGAGGTGGGACAGGCTGCCGATCATGCCGCCGGTGCGGTCGTGCAGGTAGGAGCTCAGCTTCAGCAAGGTGCCCGGCCGGTGGGCGTGCAGCCGCAGGGACTCCTCCAGAGTCGCCACGAGAGAACGCCAGGAGTTGCGCTGTTCCTCGGTCTTGTGGCGGAAGGGGCTGGTGGGGATGAGGGTGTAGCGGCTGGCGATCTGTCCGCCGCGGCGTCCGGCGAACAGCCCGGTGCCCTCGACGTCGACGCCGGCCAGGACGAAGGTCGCCGGGATACGTTCGGACAGGTACTTGATCTGGTCGGATGCCTCGGCGCCCGCCCGCGTACCGATGTCGAGATTGTGCAGCTCGTCGATGAGCACGAGACGGCAGCCGAGCGTGCAGAGCAGGTCGCAGACCTTGTTGGTGACTTCGACCTGGCTGAAGCGTGACGGCAGCGGCAGGCCGATGAAGCGGGCGAACTCGATGGCCAGCATCTTCGGTGTGGCCGCGGGTGGGACGGTGACGTAGACGACCGGCAGGGAGTCCGGCGGGATCTCGCCGCGACGGCGTCCCAACTGTTGGTAGTTCTTGCCCAGTTGGGTGATGGCGGTGGTCTTTCCGGTCCCGGCCGGGCCCGAGACGATCAGTCCGCGGCGGGCGGAGTGCTGGTGCCGGTTGAGCAGGATGCGCTTGCGGCCGGTCGCGGTGACATGGCGGATCGTCGGGGTGGAGACGATGACGAGTTGCGCGTGGTAGTCCTCCAGGGCCTGGTCGTAGGCCGTTCGTTCCGCCTCGGTGAGCCGTTGCAGGGCCGCGGGCGCCAGGACGGCTGGCGCGGTGGTGGTCTCCGCGGTGAAGGCGGTCCAGCCCTCCTTGGTCGTCAGCGGGTGGTCGACTTCTTCCGGCTCGAGGAAATGCGTCATCAGCGGCTCCCGTCCGTGAAGGCGTCAAACACACCGAACGGGATGACCTGGGCGATCTCGCCTTCGCCATCAGGTTCCGTCTCCGTTTCCGGTTCGGGTTCTCGCCGTGCCTGCGGCAGCGCGGGGGCGGCGGTTGCCGCCTTGGTCCGGGCGGCGATGCGCCGGTCGGGCCCGTTCCCGGCGCGAGTCAGCAGGTCGTCGATGACGACCGCGATGGCGTCCTCATCGGTGTCGCCGGCCCCCTTGGCGGCCAGCACGGCTCGGGTATGGCGCCAGGTGAAATCGGCAAACGGCGCCGAGACCGTGCCCAGCCGAGTCCAGGGAACAGTGATCCAGCCTCCGGCCCGGGTATCGCGTACCCAGACATGAGAGAGGTCATAGGGGTCGTAATGGACCTCCCAGAGGTTGCCCTTGGTGTCCACTCCGGACGGCTGGCGCCGGTAGGAGCCCAACTCCCGGCAGTCGTAGGTGCGGTAGTCGAGCGTGATGCCGTAGTCGTTGATCTTCCGCCACTCGACGGGCAGCAGCTCGATGTAGTCGTCACCGCTGAGACAGACCGGCAGATAGCCGGTGCGGGAGACCAGCATGGCGTAGACCTCGTTCGGCGAGAGGGCCTTGCCCGGCAGGAACGGACTGCGCAGGGAGTCATGGGGGCGGGTCTGCCACCGGGCGATAACCCACTCGTGGAAGAGATCGGCGAGTTCCGCGATCGTCCAGACCGCCTGGACGTCCCGGCCGCGGCGGGTGGTGTCGGAGCCGACTTATCCAGCGACGTGCTGGCAGAACAGCGTGTTGATCGACTCGAAAGTCCGCTCCACGACTCCCTTGTCCGTCGGCGTGGCCGGCCGCGCGGGCTGGAAGGACATGCCCAGCGAACGGCAGGCCGCGACGAACGTGTCCGAGACGAAGACCTTGCCCCGGTCCACGATGATCGTGTCCGGGACGATCACCGGTCGTGCCGCGGCGTGCTCCAGGCGGGCATCCACACTCATCAACCGGGCGTGCGGGATCAGCGAGGCGGACATCCGCAGGGCGTCCGACCAGCCGGGCCGCATCGGTTCGGGCACCAGCATCCGCGCCAGCAGCAGTGCGGCATCCACGGCCTTCGTTCCGGCCGGCCGCAGGATCGCCGCGCAGATGGTGCGGGAGGCGACATCGACCGCGATCGTCAGCTCCACCCGCCCCACCACGCCGTCGTCCAGGACGGCCAGCACGTCCAGCGGCGTGGTGTCGATCTGCACCACCTCACCGGGACGGGCGGCCAGCGTCGGAGTGAACGGAGCCTCCGGCCGCCCGGCCAGAGAACGCCGGGTCGTTGCCGCCCCAAAGCTGTGGCGCCCCTCGGAAAGCGACTTGAGCAGCCGGAAGTACGTTGCCCGCGACGGCAGCGGGACCGCGCCCTCCCCATGCCGCTCGGCGACGAGCTTCTCGGCCAGCCGGATCACGCGGGTGCGGGTCCCCGACGACGCATCCTCCTGCGCGGCCAGGACCTCCAGCACCGCCTCGACCAGACGCTCGTCCACCCGCCCGATGCCCGGCGCCATGGACAGCCGGGTAGCCCGCCGGTCCACCAACCCCCAGAGCCCTTCATCCCGCCACTTCGACCTCAGCCGGAACAGGGTCCGGTCCGACACCTCGTTGCCTGCCGCGGTCAACTCGGCCGCCTTGGACACGACGCGCTCGTTCACGGTTCGCCACTGCGGGTCGTACTCCGGCCGAGGAACAGTCCCTTTCGGTGCATCCAGCGGGAGCCCGGTCTCCACCTCGATCAGGTGCTTCTCGTAGAACCGGGCCTTGCGCAGAGCCACTTCGGGAACAGTGTCCAACAGGCCGAAGGGCGGAATCCCCGGCGTGGGCGCCGTAGAGTCCAGCAGCTCGAACCCCTCTGACACCATCAGGTGAGCGAACATCACCATGCTCGCGGTGTTGTGCTCGTCGAGCAGGCGGACCGCCGTCCCCGACAAGCCCACCACGGTGTGGACCCGGTCCTCGAACCGGACCCGGTCACCCACCCGCAGGACACCCTTCGGCCGCTCGTGCTCGGTCATCAGCCCTCCACCCGGCTCACCAGAGAGTGATCGCTCAAAGGGCGCGACAGATCCGTTGTTAGCCGCCCGCACCACAGCAGATGGAAGACGACCGGCAGGACCAGGATCGGGTCACCGACCTGCGCTGCCTGGGCCGCCAGCGGTCCGGGAACGGCGAAGGCAGCCTCCACCGCTTCCTCCAACCCGGCCTGGCCGAACCGGGGATGGCGAAACCCGGAGAGCCACCGCAAGTTCGCCACCCGCATCCGGTCGATCTCTCCCACGAGCCGGAAATCCCACCCCACCGCCTCGCATGCCATCTGCGTTCCGGCGAACTTGGCCAGGTCCCGCGGCTTGCTCCGACGAGCCTCCGGCCGGCAGTCCACCACCATGGCCGACCCGTCGGCCCGACGGGCGAAGTAGTCCGGCGCGTGGGACAGCCGTGTCCCCTCCGGCGACGTCCAGAACAGCCAGAACGGCTGCGACGCGAACCACGAGATTCGGGGGTCGAAGTCCATCGCGATCGCGTGATCACGCTCCAGCCAAGACTCGAACCCCACATGACGCAGCATCGTGGCCGCCCAGTACAAACCCGGAAAATTCCTCTGCCCCCGGTACGACGGGAACTCCCGTACCGGAGCGGCCTCCTCGAAGGCCACCCCGCACGCGTCCTTCAGCGGCCTGCGTACCTCGACACCATTCCGGACCCAGGCCACCTCGAAACCGGCCGCGCTGTCCCTGCCGCTCAGCGGCTCCCCCTGATCATCCACACCAGGACGATGTCCACTGGATTGAGACAAGCCACCTGAACCGAGACAAGAGCCACCCCAAAGCGGGACACCGTCTCACTCAAACCTGTCCCGCCCCTCGTACCGCAGGCTCAACGCACAGATCAGTGCGACAAGCTGCGGTTCGATGCGACGGGACAACAACTGGGGCCGGTGTCTCACCACGGTGTCGGACCCGACATCCACCCGACACCAGTCGTGAGATTCCGACACGACATTCGTGCCCCTACATGTCGCGTACTCATGTGGTCACGATGTCGGTGAAGCGCGTGTAGTGAGCCTGGAAGGCGACGTCAGCCGCGATAGTGGGCCGGGAGCTCCGCGCCTTCGCGACCACAAGGTCGGCTTCCATAGGCCGAGACGTTCGGTCGTACGCATCCTCGCGGTGGACCAGGATTACGGTGTCCGCGGCGAAGGCGAGTTGCTGACCGGCAGAAACGGCCGAAGCCGTTCCGACTCGGCATCCGTGAGATCGCCCCGCTCCATGTCCATAAGAACGATCAGCAGAAAGAGTCAGTCGCATGCTCTGCCGGATCAGTCCTAGTCTCCTGAGAATCCGAAGATTCCCAGGTGAGTCGGCCTGTCGCCGGAGTAGAGGACGATGTAGTAACCGGTCCACCGCATCTGACACTCACCGAGCAGGCTTTGCTCGTGCTCCTCATGGCTCGCAGCCTCATGGGCAGCAGCGGCAAGTTCCTCATACTGCTCGACCGACGGTCGGTTTGTGCCGAAGTGGTGGATTACGCGGTTGAGAGCCAGAGGGCGCAGGGTGCCGTAGTCAGCGATGCCGGACCTAGTCGGCGGGTCATCCGTGGCAACAACCCTGTCAATGTCGAGGATCGTATGGGTGCCCTCGGTCTCCATGAACTCCTCGTCCTCGTAGAGATCCTCCAGGCTCCGGTATCGGGCATCACTGCCGTACTCCTCCTGGAACACCCTGGCCTGCAGTGTCGCCAAGGCCGCCTCTACATCGCCGTCGTACCCGGTGACGTAGTCCCATCCGCTGGCACCCATCGAGCCACCCCTCCCTGATGATCGTGAACGCGCGAACGATAGCGGCGGAGACTGACAACGCCGCTGCCTGGCGTCGGACTCTGCTCGGCGTCCCGGATTGAGGTGGCCAGGCTGGCTCTGTTCACGTCGGAGGGCAGCGTTTCGACAGCAGTTTTGGAGGCACCTCTCGCGCCGGATGTTCACGAAAACAGGTTCTGGCTCAAGTTCTGTGGTCTGTGACGTTGGGTAACCGATTAGATCTCGAAGAGGGCTTCCTCTTGTGGCGGGATCGGAGGGTCGAGGAGGTCGCGTAGGCGGGTGATCTCCTGACGCCACCGCGACCAGTTCGCAGCTTCGGCCCACTGCTCGGCGAGTTCAGACCGGTCAGAGAACACTTGGTCCAGGGCTTCGACGGCGAGCATTCGAAGGTCTGCCGGCAACTCCGTTAGCGGCTCTGATGAGCTCGTAACACGATCTTGTTGATTAGCCCTGGTTGACCGCGCCCGGTGTGACGATTCGGCCGTTCGGGAGGGTGTGAGTACCCGGTCGTGGATCGTGGATCGTGGACGGTGGCCTGTGGGCGATGGTCGAACCGTTGCTGCCGCCCTGGCCGGAAAAAGTTCTCAGCCCGCGGCCGGTGACGGACCGGCAGTGCCTGCAGGGCATCCTGTACGTGCTGATCAACGACATCACCTGGCAACTGCTGCCCTCGGAGCTGGGGTTCGGCTCGGGCCAGACATGCTGGCGGCGGCTGGACCGCTGGCAGCAGGCCGGGGTCTTCGAGCGGCTGCACGGGATCCTGCTCGCCGAGCTGAACGCGGCCGGCGAGCTGGACTGGTCCCGAGCATGCGTCGACGGCTCCCATGTCCGCGCGAAAAAAAGGGGGGTGCCGACACCGGTCCGTCGCCGGCCGGCCGACGGAAAACGGGCAGCAAGCACCACCTGATCTGCGACGGACGCGGCACCCCGCTGAAGGTCATCACCACCGCGGCGAACGTCAACGACATCCACCCAGACCCTGGCCCTGGTCGACGGCATCCCGCCCGTCGCAGGACGCCCGGGCCGGCCCCGCCGACGCCCCCGGGCCCTGCTCGGTGACAAGGGCTACGACTCCGACCCCAACCGCCGCGAACTGCACAAACGCCGGATCCTGCCGGTCATCTCCCGCAGAGATGCTCCGAACATCGAGGGCCTGGGCAAGCTCCGCTACGTCGTCGAGCAGACCTTCGCCCTCGTCTCCCTCGCCTGCAGCCTCATCTGCTGGAGACGCCTCAAGAAGACCCAAACATGATCGTGTTACGAGTTCTTACTGATCGTTTCAGAATGAGTTCGGCGTAGGGGCTTGGCAGTCGGGTTGGGTGGCGGCACAGTGGTTCGGGTGTCGGATGATCTTGTGCCTG
>NZ_JBSHHY010000078.1:0-7988 GCF_053618675.1 Streptomyces sp. NPDC055632
GCGCCCGCGGCTTGCCCAGCTCACCGACCTGCACGGACCGGCCGCCCGGCAAGCCCCCCGACGGAGCGACACCTCTCTCCGCAGAGCCGGAGGGAGGTCCCACCATCCCCGCCGGCGGCCGGTCCGGGCCGTGACCGGCCGCCCCATAACGCCCGCCGTCCCGCAGCAGATCACCACAGCGAGGTAGTGCGCATTGGAACAATGCGCGGTCAGCCGTCGTGCTCCTGGTCGTCGTCGGCGTCGCCGATGACCCGGCCGGTGCCGCCGCAGGGGAAGCACTGGCCGCCGTGGATGGCGGCGTACTCCTCGCGGTGGCCGGTGCCGCCGCACGGCTCGCACGGCACCAGGCCGTGCCCGGCCTCGGCCAGCCGGTCCCACTCCGCCCTCTCGGCCGCCCGCTGCCGGGCCTTGGCGGCCATCACCTCCGCCAGGGACTCCACCCACTCCGCGGCTCCGGCCTCGTCCACGACCCGCGCGTGGTCCGCCCGGCCACCCGCGTCGGCCACCAGGCCGGCCACCTCTGCCTCGAGGCTGGCGGCCACCAGCTCGGCCACGGCGAAGTCGCTCCCAGCCTCGGCCACCTGGCCGTGCGCCTCCGAGGTCAGGACCACACCGCCGAGCAGGCGGCGGTGCATCTCTTGGTAGCGGTACGCCTCCAGCTCGCCCGCCAGGTCGGTGTGCCGGGCGAGGCCCCGGGTCATCTCGAACGCCCGCCGGCCCCGGGTCGCGGCCTCGTACTCCAGCGACCACGCACGGCACTGCTCGGCCGTCCCGTACCCCGGGGCGTCGGCCTCGGCCAGGCCGTCGCGCTCGATCGCCCACAGCCGGTCAAGGAACTGAAAGGCGGTCATCGACCGGGTGCCCTTGGCGCCCTTGGCCGTCGAGTGGGCGACTTCGGCCGCCGCGCCCTTGGCCGCGTCCACGTCGGCCTGGACCGACTTGGCCGTCTCCCCGCCCACCTTGGTCAGGTACTCGATCAGCGCCTTGTCATCGGGCGACCGGATCACGTCGATGCGCACACCGTGGCCCTTGCCGCCGCACTTGCAGTTGGCCCGCTCACACTCGGTCGACGTCTCGTACGTCGGGTCGATCGACCGCAGAGCCCCCGCCCAGAAGCCGTGCATCCACTCCTCGAACGCCTCCAGGTCCTCGGCGGGCGGCTCGAACGTGCAGCTCCGGCCCTCGCCCGGCTCGAAGTACCCGTTGCCGTCCTCATCCGTGTAGATCAGCTGGCCGTTGGCCGGGGTGCCCTCCAACTGGCCACCGAGGAACACCAGCAGGTTCAGGTGCGGGTGCCACCCGCCCGCCTGCGAGCGGGTGATCTCCGGGTTACGCGCCATGCCGATGTAGCCGACCGCCGGGGCCACGTGGCGCCGGAAGCTCTGCGATGTCAGGAGCCGCTGGTAGGCGCCCGGGACCCTCGGCGTGACCTCCCCCGTCGTCTCGTCCACGCGCTGCCGCGTCCCCCACAGGGCACAGACCAGGTCGTCCAGTGCGTCCGCACGGGTGTGCCGGGTGGTCAGCACCACGGCCGCCAGAGTCCCCCCACGGGCCAGCCACCGCAGAGCGGCCGTGGTCAGCTCGTGGGTGTCCTCGGCGCGCTTGGCGCTCTCGCACACCGCGCACGCCCAGATCGACTCGCAGAGCTGGACCCCGCGGCCGGACGCCTTCCCGTCCTCGGTGCGGGCCGTCAGCGTGCCCAGCTCCGGCGCCACGGCGCGGCGCGCGCACTTCCGGCACCGGTCGATCGCGGTGATCTCCTGCATGATCCGGCGGCGCCGCCACCGCCGCAGAGCCGGGGTGACGACCGTGACCGGACCCCCCTCGGTGGCCCCATCGACCGCACCGCTCTGACCTGCGGTTTCGGCGATCTGACAACTCTGTTCGTCAGTTACCAAGAAGCGGACACCTCGGGAGGTGTCTTTCTGCAGGTCAGACCCCGTTTTCGGGGGTCGAACCGCGTCCGCCTCGGAAGCGCGCTTCCGGCAGTTCGGGGAGCAGTACGTTTGGCCCGGTGTGCGGGGGTTTGGGGTGAACTTCTTCGAGCAGCCGCTACGGCGGCATGTGCGGCGGGCGGGCCGCTGTGGCGAAGGAGGCGCTTCGCTCCGTACTCTGGTCACAGCAACGTTTCCGTTCGGTGGTTTGGCACCTGCGGAGGCGGGCGGCCCGGGAGGTGAGATGCCCGGGCCGTTGCCATTTCTGAGGGGTGATCATCCCTTACGAGCGAGACGCCCCGCCGGATCACCGGCGGGGCATCGTCGTGTCGGTCAGATCGTGGTGATTCCTCCCTCGTCCCCGGCGGGGCGGGGCTGGACGCTGATGCGGACCGTGCCATCGAGGCGGGGCTCCATCGCCACGGCGTGGAACGCGCCGTCCAGGCCGCCGAGCGCGTCCTTCTGGAAAGCGCCGGCGGGCAGGTCGAGCGAGCCGCCGTGGTGCATGAGGATCGCGATCAGCATCGCGTGAGACATGTCGGCCGGGGTCGCCATCACGCCTCCTCGCGGGCCGAGCGGATGACCATCAGGGCCGCCTGCGGGAGGTCGGCCACGGCGTCGAAGTGCGCGAGGGTGACGCCGTGGCTGCGAGCGGCCTCCAGCAGGTCCCGCAGGAGAGCGGCTGCGTCTGCCTTCTCGGCCGGGGTGGCGGCCGGTCCGCCGAGCCGCGCGGCGGACGCGGTGATACGGGCGGGCACATCGTCAAGCTGGGTCTCGTGCATGGTTCCTCCTGGTGGTGGCGGCGCCCCGCCGGGTGAGGGTGGATCAGGCGGACGTGAGTCAGTCTGACACAATGTGTCAGCCTGCGCAAGAGGGTCAGGGGAGGTGTCCCCTGACCCTCTCTCGGTCACGCGGCGGCCGGGACCTCAATCTCGGTCTGACCCTCGATGTGGTCGTCGTCGTGTCGCGGGTGGACGGGGGCGTTCTCGGTGTCGAGGCGTGCGTACACCCGCTGCACCTGCGAGGGGGCGCGGGTGGACACCCGGGCCGCCTCACGGACGCTCAGGCCGTCCCGCCATGCCTGCTCGATCGCGGCGCGGGCTTCCTCGGTGCTCAGCTTCGGGCGGGGGGGGACAGGCGGGATTTCGAGGTGTGCCCCGCAGATGACCTGCGGCGATGCGGTGGCCGGCACAGGCTCCGGCAGGGGGGTGGGGGACACCGGGGCGTCCACTGTGGACACCTCGGTGTCCCTGCCCGGCTCGACGGCGGGTGCGGCGTCGTCCACGAGGCCGTGGACCTGCCTCATGAGGAGCCCGAAAGCCAGCAGTGCGGCAGTGGGGGGGACAGCGGCGGTCACGTAGTCGAGGAAGGGCACGTGCTGACCGTCCCTCGCTCCGGCCACTCCGGCGACGTTGAGGACGATCGAGCCGATCGACCCGGCCGCCGTGGCGGTGATCGCCCACCAGTCGGTGCGGCCCTGGAGACCGGCCCGCAGCATGAGCAGTTCGCCGCCGACGATGAAGGCGTCGAGGGTCGCGGGCCATGCCCACTGGCGGATCGGGGAGCCTGCCAGGCCGTGCTGGCCGGCCACCTCGGCGAGGTGTGCGTAACTGAGCCAGAAGGCAAGGGCGGTCAGGGTCACGATCACGAGCCCGGCCGCGATCAGCGCGGCCCTCTCCATCGTCTGCTTGCTCATGCCGACACCTCCTTGCCCGCGATGACGATCCCTGCCGGGGTCTTGGCCACGTCGCCGGACTTGACGAGCGCCGCGACGGCGCGGGAGACGCCGCCCTTGTCGATGCCGGTCGCCGCCACGATGTCCTTCTGGGCGAGCGGGCCGGACGCCGACCGGACCGTGTCCAGGACCCGATTCCGGTTGGTCGGGGTACCGGCCGGGGTCGCCGCGGATTCCTCAGCGCGGGGCGCCGGCGCTTCCTCGGCCGCCGCTTCGGGTGCCTCCTTCACCAGGGTCAGGCGCGGCCCGCCGCCCGGGTCGGCGGGCTCCGGCGCCAAGGTGGCGACGTGCTGCCACGGGGTCACCTTCGGGAGCGCCTCCACCGCCTCATCCAGGACGTGCCAGATCCGCACCGGGCTGGGTTTGCGGTCCTTGTGCTTGATCAGGGCCCGGCCAGGGATGCCGCCGAGCGTCGACGGCTCCCAGCCCGTCGTCGCCGCGTTCTCGCCGTAGACCACGCGGTCGGACACCGGCGAGTCCACCGTCAGCGACATGACCGTGAGGCTGTTCTCGCTGACCATCGCCGTGACGCCGCCGTTCGTGCGGGACGGGTACTGGGTCGCCCAGATGATCCAGATCCCCGTCGCGCGGGCCAGGGTGTACAGGTCGTCGATCAGGTCGAGGACGTCCTTCCACCGGTTGTCCTTGGCCATCTGGAGGATTTGCCGTCCCTCCTCGATGACGACCAAGAGGCTCGGGTGCTCCGGCGTCGGCACCCACTGCGTGACGTCCGCGATCTCCTGCCGGTGCTGCATCTCCGCGACCAGCTCGCAGATCGCGTCGTAGATCGCCTGCCGGATCTCCTCGTTCGAGCCGCGCTGGTGACCCTCCGTCCGGACCTTCCCCTGCCACAGCCGGGCTTCCAGCCGCTTCGGGTCGAGGAGGATGCCCGCCCACAGCGGGTCGGCCACGGCCTGCATCATCCACGGCCGCCACGAGACGCTCTTGCCCATGTTCGTGACGCCCGCGATCAGCTTGTGCGTGCCCGCCATCGGCACGTCCACGATCTCGCCGGTCACCTCGTCCACGCCGATGCCGGTGTGCTCCGGCGTCCAGGTCATCGAGATGCCGTCCGACGCGGACCGGGTGCGGATCACGATCAGCGCGCGGTCGCCATGGCTGCCATCGCTGATCTGCATCCGCGTCTCGGTCCGCATCCCGAGCAGGGCGCGGACCGCCGCGGACTCGGCCGCGAGCTTCTTCGCCGACCAGCCCTTGCCGTCCAGCCGGACGCCGCACACGATCCCGGCCGCCGTCACTTCGGGCCGCTCGGTCAGCGTGCCGGACAGGCCGCGCGAGTCGGCGTGCTGCACCCAGTACGACGGGTCCAGGCGCTCCAGCAAGCGGCGTTCCTCCGCCGTGACCCCATCCTCGACCTGCACGGAGACCGACCGGCGACCGAGCCACAGCGCCGAGGCGTTGGCCGCGATGACCGCGACCGAGGTGGCCAAAGGCCACGTCTCCCAGTCCGCAGGCGTCGACCACGCGTACGTGCCGACCGCCGCCGGGACGACATGCACGGCGTGCCACCGCCGGGCTACCTGCGCCATCGTCGCCGGGTAGTTCGCCCGCGCCTCCTTCAACGCGGCCCGCGCGGCGATCCGGTGCGACCGCGCCGCCCTGTCCGCCGTCTTCGCCGCCCGCCGGGCGCCGTTCCACGGGTTCTTGCTCGCCTGCCGTGCCGCCGTCCGCTGCCCCTTCGCGGTCGCGGCCGTCGCCCTCGCCGACGTGTTCTCACGCTGAGCGGCCATGAGCTTCTTGAGATTTTCCGGCGTCCGGAGCGCCTGGCGCCGGTCCGCCGCCGCGTCCCACCGAGCCGCCACAGGGGCGCACATGGGGGACAGGGCATCGACCACGTTGGTCACCTCGGTGGCCGATGCCCGCCAGGCGGACTTGGTCGAATCGGTCGCCTTCCGCCAAACTTCCTTCACGTCCACGGTTCTCCTTCAGGTGCGTGGATGAGGGTCGGATCGCCGTTCGCTGCGGCGGTCCGGCCCGTCTTCGTTTGCTGGTTGCGCCTCTGGTTGCAGGTTGCGGTCGGGTTGCGGGGTGCAACCGCCTCTGACCTGCAAGGTTGCGGGTTGCGGTCGGGGGAGGGGAGGGGGGCCCTACGCACGCGCGCATATACGCGCGCGAGGAGCCCCTCAGATCACTCCGCCTCGGCCGCCTTCCGCCACGCGGCCGAGGTGTTCGGGGAGACCCCTGTCAGGTCCCGAATCCTGCGGTAGGGGACCTCCATCCGGACCGCCTCCACGATCACCGGACGGATCTCCGCGTCGAGCTGCTCCAGCTGAGCCAGGAGCCTGATCCTCTTCGCTCCCAAAGGCTTGAGTGCTGCTTCGGCTTGGGCCCTCAGTTGGGCCGGTGTCTGCGTCATGCGACTGACTCTGACACATCGATCCGCCTTTTGCAAGCGTCTCAGTCTGAGTCATCATTGCCCCCCGGTGATCACGCGGCGACCCTAGGCGCCCCTCTGCGGCCCTGTCAGCCGGATACCGGACCCAGAGGGCACGGCGCCCCTCATCGGCCGTCAGCGGGCCACACAGGGACGCGGGGAGGGGTGCGGGGGAGGCCGGAGAGATCGCGCGGGTCACTACGCAGGGGCGCTCCGCCCCCTGCACCCCCGGGCCACCGCTCCCAGAGGGGGAGGGGGCGCCGTACGCCACTGCGGGTCCGTGGGTGGGTCGGCAGGGGTCGCGGGGGGGTCCCTCCGGTCGGACAGCCCTCCGCACCCTGCCACGGAACCTGGGGGGGCTCCGCAAGCTCCACCCCCCCAGAACCCGCGGCACACCGTGAGTGCCGCCCGACCGGAGGGACCCCCCCGCTCTGGCCCCGCCTTACGAGGGCGCGGCGGGCACCTGGGGGACCGTCAGGGTCGGCGGCCGCGACCCGTCACCACAGCGGCAGATCCTCCCCGCCCACCACCGGCCGGGGCGGACGCGGCGGGGTAGCCGGCGGAGCATCCCGCGGCTGCGGCCGCCGGGGTTGCGCACGTGCAGATCCCGGCGCGGGCGGCACGATCGGCTCCTCCGGTCGGCCGAGCACCGCGCGCTCCGCCGCCAGCACCGCCGCCCGCGTCCGGGCCTGCTCCCGCCTGTGCTCCGCCGCCCGCGTCCGGCACCCACCCGTCCGGCAGTACAGCCGCGGCCGCCCCACCACCGGATGCGGCCCCGGAATCGGCAGCCCACACCACCCACACCACCGCGCCCGCTCCGCCCTGCTCGCATCACTGTTCTGCACGTGCACATCATCCGGCTCCGCACCACACCTCTGGCACTTTCGACCGCCACACCTAGGCATCAGGACCCAACGGGTCCTCGCCCAGCTCCTCCCGCATCTCCGCTTGGGCGTCGGCCCACATGTCCCCCGCACCCGAGCAGTCCGAGCACAGGCAGTCGCCCGGACACCTCACCGGCACCCACAGCACGCCGTACTCCTGCGTCGGCTCGGCCCCACCCGCAACGTCATCGCTCGTACTCATGCCGGGATCAACGAGCGCCAGGAGCACGAGCCACGACACACACCTAGGCATTCTCAATTCGACGGGGCTTGCGCAGACTGACACAGTCGTGTCATAGTGAAGCGGTCGGCACAAGCTGACACAACCGCAAGGGAGATCATCATGGGCCTGTTCGGTGGCAAGAAGAACGACGACTCCTCCTCCTCCGAGGGGGTCAACTTCCAGGACCGGATGTACATGGGCTCGGCCGCCGTGTACGCCGCGATCGAGCGCGGCGAGATCCAGGGCGAGCAGGCCGTCCGGGACGCGCTGGAGCAGGCGCGGTACGACGCCAGCTGACGCCCCCTCGGCGGGGCACCGGCCGGTGCCCCGCCCCAACCACCGCCAGGAGGCCCCCATGCGCGAGTTCCTGTACATCCTCACCATGCAGTCCCACGACGGCCGCCAGGCGACCTGGAGCGGCGTCATCACCCCCGCTGAGGGCGCGACCCGCGAGCGGGTCTGGCTCGACCTCCGGGCCACGATCGCGCAGGCGCAGCCGACGCAGGAACAGCGGGAGGCGGTCGCCGCCGCCCCCACGCTGTTCTTCTCCCTGGAGCCCAACGCCCTCTGACCCCGCCCCTCGAAGCCCCCGCCGGATCGTCCGGCGGGGGCTTCGTCGTGCGTTGGGGGGGGTGAGCGAGGTAGTGCCCAGTGGGCCCCATAGGCGCACCCACCCGTGGGTGGACGGGTGGTTGGGCCGGGGGACCGGCGGTGGGACCGCCGGTGGGGGGGGGCCGCCGGGCGCCCCGGCGAGGGCCCGTCGCCGCCCGGCAGGGCGCGGGCGCCCCGCGCGCCGCCCCGCCGGGGGGCGGCGCGC
>NZ_JBSHHY010000079.1:0-7877 GCF_053618675.1 Streptomyces sp. NPDC055632
CCGCAATGGATGCGGGGTGCGGCGCCTTTCCGGGTCCTGCCCGGCGGGGCGTCAGGCGTACTGGGCGACGAGGCTGCGCGGGCGGATGTCGGTCCAGTGGGTGGTGACGTACTCCAGGGCCTCGGTCCGGCCGGTGGGGCCGTGGACGCTGGTCCAGCCGCCGGGGACGTCCGCGAAGGCCGGCCACAGGGAGTGCTGGCCCTCGTCGTTCACGACGACGTGGAAGGTGCCCTCGGCGTTGTCGAACGGGTTGACGGAATCGCTCATGACTGGATCCTCATTTCCTTCTTCTGCAGGGCGGAGAGTTTCTCCGAGAGAATGCTTCCGATGTGTGCGAGTGGTTCGGGTCCGGCCATTTCGAGGTGGCCGCATTCGACGGTGTGGTTGTCGACGATTCCCTGGGTGAGGGGAATCCAGGTGGCGGCGAGGAGGCCTTCGGGCTCCCCCGGCCTGCGGGCGGTGAAGAACACCACGTCGGTGTCGGCGACGCCGGGCACGTGCCGGGCCATGAGTCCGGCGTGGGTCTCGGAGGCGCGGAGCACCGCGCGCAGCTCCGCGTCGGAGAAGCCGGCGAGGACGGGGTCCTCGCGGCGGATCCGCTCCGTCGCCTCCGCGAGGTCCCCGGCCGGCGCCTCGGCGGCCCGTTCCTCCGGCGGCAGTACGGAGACGCTGCCGGGTCCGGTCTGGTGGGCGTCCATCAGGGCCAGGAGCTCGACCCGCTCGCCGGCCTCGCGGAGCCGTACCGCCATGGTGTGGGCGACGACGCCGCCGTACGACCAGCCGAGCAGCCGGTAGGGGCCCCAGGGCTGGATCCGGCGGATCCGCTCCAGGTAGTCGTCGGCCATCTCCTCGACCGTGCGCGGCCGGTGGCCGGGGTCGCTCAGGGCGCGGGCCTGGAGGGCGTAGAGCGGCTGGTCGTCGCCGAGGTGGCGGGCGAGGCCCGCGTAGGCCCAGCCGACGCCGGTCCCGGGGTGGACGCAGAACAGCGGGCGGCGGGTGCCCCGGGTGCTGAGCGGCAGCAGGACGCCCAGGGCGGCGGCCGTGCCGTCGTCCCCGTTGCCGTCCCCGGCCCCGGCCTCGTCCTCGTACGAGCCGAGGAGTCCGGCGGGGGTGGGCAGGCGGAAGAGGTCGCGGACGGTGCGCTCGACGCCCAGGACGCCGCGCATGCGGTTGACCAGGCGGACGCCGAGCAGGGAGTGGCCGCCCAGGGAGAAGAAGTTGTCGTCGATGCCGACCTCGGGCACGTCGAGGATCTCGGCGAACAGGGCGCACAGCACCTCCTCGCGCGCGTTGCGGGGCCGCCGTCCGCCCTCGGCCGGGGCGGGCCGGTGCGGGGCGGGGAGGGCCGCGCGGTCGGGTTTGCCGTTGACGGTCAGCGGCAGGGCGTCGAGGACGACGACCGCGGAGGGCACGAGGTGTTCGGGGAGCGTCGCGCGGGCCGCGGCGAGCATTTCGGCCTCGGTGAGGGAGTGGCCGGCGCGGGGGACGGCGTAGCCGACGAGGGTCTTCTCGCCGGGCCGGTCCTCGCGGACCACGGCAAGGGCCTGTCCGACGGCGGGGTGTCCGGCGAGCGTCCGCTCGACCTCGCCGGGTTCGATCCGCACGCCGCGCAGCTTGATCTGGCCGTCCGCGCGGCCGAGGAAGCGGAGTTCGCCGTCGGGGGTCCACAGGACGCGGTCGCCGGTGCGGTACATGCGGCTGCCGTCGTTCTCGAACGGGTCGGGGACGAACCGTTCGGCGGTCGTGCCGGGGCGGCCGACGTAGCCGCGGGCCACGTGCGCGCCGGCGATGTACAGCTCGCCGGGGACGCCGGGCGGCACGGGTCGCAGCGCGTCGTCGAGGACGTGGCTGCGGGTGTTGTCCATGGGCCGGCCGAGGTGGACGCCGGCGCCCCGCAGGGCGCGCTGCCCGGTGGTGAACCACTGGTTGTGGGAGGCGAAGGTGGTCTCGGTGGGTCCGTAGGAGTGGACGAGGACGGTGTCGGGGCAGTGGGTGAGGACCCGTTGGACGGCGGCCGGCGAGGCGACGTCCCCGCCGGTCCACACCTCGCGCAGTGCCCGGAGGGTGTCCAGGCCCTCGTCGGCCATCACGTGGAACAGGCCCACGGTGAAGTAGGCGCCGGTGACGCCGTGCCGGTGGACGGCGCGGGCGGTCTCGGCGAGGTCGGTGCCGTCGCCGGGGGTGACGACGAGGCTGCCGCCGCCGAGCAGCGGCACCCAGGTCTCGAAGACGGAGGCGTCGAAGCCGGTCGCGGAGTGCACCAGCATCCGCCGGGGTCCGCCGGCGGCGAGGTCGCGGTCGGCGGCGAGTTCGAGGACGTTGCGGTGGGTGACGCCGACGCCCTTGGGCCGGCCGGTCGATCCGGAGGTGAACATCACGTACATCAGGTCGTCCCCGGTGGCACGGGAGGCCTCGGTGGCGCGGGAGACCTCGGTGGCACGGGAAACCTGGGTGGCACGGGCGGCCTCGGTGTCGCGGGCGGCCTCGGTGTCGCGGGCGGCCTCGGTGATGCGGGCGGCCTCGGTGTCCCGGGCGGCCCCGTGCTCCTCCTCCCCCGGCTCCGCGCCGGGCCCGGCGGGCGCGTCGACGGCGAGGACGGGGGCGGGGAAGCCGTCCGGGAGGGCGGCGGCGTGCGCCGTGTCGGTCGCCACGAGACGGGCTCCGGCGTCCTCGGTCATCAGCCGGATCCTGGCCTCGGGGAGGCGGGGGTCCAGCGGGAGGTACGCGGCGCCGCACTTGAGGACGGCGAGCGCCGTCACCACCAGGGGCACGCCCCGGTCGAGGAGGACGCCGACGGTGTCGCCCCGGCGCGTTCCGGCCGCGCGGAGGCGGGCGGCGAACGCGTCGGCACGGGCGTCGAGTTCGGCGTAGGTGACGGTCTCGTCGTCGGTGACGAGTGCGGGGGCGTCGGGGGTGCGCGCGGCCCGGCGGGCGATCCGCTCGTGGACGGTCTCCGGCCCCGGGGGCGGCACGGTGGCGGTGTCGTTGTACTCGGCGCCGAGCCGGAGGCGGTCGGCGTCGGTGAGCAGGCCGACGTCCCCGATCCGTACGCCGGGGTCGGCCGCGGCGGCGCGCAGGGTCCGGTCCAGGTGGGCGGCGAGCAGGGCGGCGGTGGGGGCGTCGAACAGGTCCGTGGCGTACTCCAGGCCGCCGGCCAGGCCGCCGGGGCGTCCTTCCGCGTCCCGCAGCTCCGTCAGGGCGAAGGTGAGGTCGAACTTGGTGGAGACGGTGTCGAGGAGGGCGGGTCCGCCCTCCCGGAAGAGGCCGCGCGTGGCGGCCGCGCCGGGGGTGTCGCGGGTGTAGTCGTGGTGGAGCTGGACGACGACCTGGGCCAGCGGGTGGTGGGCGGTGGTGCGGACGGGGTTGAGGTGTTCGACGACGCGGTCGAAGGGGAGCTCCTGGTGGGCGTAGGCGGCGAGGTCGGCCCGCCGGACCCGTTCGAGGAGTTCGGCGAAGGCGGGGTCGCCCGAGGTGTCGGTGCGCAGCACCAGGGTGTTGACGAAGAAGCCGACCAGGTCGCCGAGGTTCTCGTCGTCGCGTCCGGCGGTCATGGTGGCGAGCGGCAGGTCGGTGCCGGCGCCGTGCCGGGTGAGGACGGCGGCCAGGGCGGCCTGGAGGACCATGAGGAGGGTGGCGCCGCTGCGCCGGGCCAGTTCCTCCAGGGCCCGGTGGGTGGCGGGGTCGAGGGCGACGGGGGCGTGTCCGCCGCGGTGGGTGGCCTCGGCGGGCCGGGGCCGGGCGGCGGGCAGTTCGAGGACGGGCGGCGCGCCGGCGAGGTTCTTCTCCCAGAACTCCAGGTGGTCCCGGGCGGCGGGCCCGTCGGTCAGGTCCCGCTGCCAGAGGGTGTAGTCGGCGTACTGGACGGGCAGCGGCTCCCAGTCGGGGGCGCGGCCCCCGGCGCGGGCGAGGTAGGCGGTGCTGAGGTCGGCGAGGAGCGGCCCGGTGGACCAGCCGTCGGCGGCGATGTGGTGGACGAGGAGGACGAGGACCTGCCCGTCGTCGTGGAGCCCGTCGCCGTACGGTCCGCCGTCGTACGGCCTGTTGTCGTACGACCTGTCGCCGGCGGCCTCTCCGTCGCCCGCCCCTCCTCCGTCCGCCCCGCCGTCGGGCAGCAGCAGCGTGGCCCGCAGCGGCGTGTCCTCGGCCAGGTCGAAGACGTGGCCGGCGGCCGCGGCGACGGCCCCGGGGAGCAGCGCGGCCGGGACGGGCCGCACGTCGAGCGGGGGCCGGACGCCGGTCAGGACCTCCTGGTGGGGTTCGCCGTCGACGGTCCGGTAGCGGGTGCGGAGCACCTCGTGCCGGTCGGAGAGGTCGGCGAGGGCACGGGCGAGGGCGTCCGCGTCGAGCGGCGCGGCCGGCCGCAGGACGAGGGGGATGTTGTAGGAGGCACCGGGGCCTTCGAGGGTGTCGATGAACCACAGCCGCCGCTGGGCGTACGAGAGGGGGAGCCGGTCGGGCCGGTCGGTGCGCGGGACGGGCCGGGGCCGGGCGGTCCCGGCGGCGCCGCCGTTCCCGGTCGCCCGGTCGGCGATGCGGCGGGCGAGGGCGTCGGGGGTGGGCGCGAGGAGGAGGTCGCGGACCTGGACGTCGGCGCCGAGGCGGGCGCGGATCCGGTTGGCGAGGCGCACGCCGCTCATGGAGTGGCCGCCGATGGTGAAGAACCCCTCGTGCGGGCCCACGTCGTCCAGGCCGAGGGCCTCGGCGAAGAGTTCGCGGAGGGTGTCGAGATGGGGCGGGGGCGGTTCGACGGCGGCGTGCGCGGCGGACAGGGCCTCCTCGGCGGCGGTCTCGGCGGCGCGGGCGGCGGTGCGGGCGCGCCGCGCGTCGAGGGCGAGCCGGTCGGCGGGCGCGACGAGCGCGGTGTCCGGGACGGGGTCGCCGGGCCGGTCGGCGGCGGTGCGCAGGGCGCGTTCCAGGGCGGTGAGGAGGAGCCGGGCGGTGTCCTCGTCGAGTACGTCCGTGGCGTGCTCCAGGGCGATCCGCAGTCCGGCGGGGGCGCCGTCGGCGTCGCGGAGCTCCTCGCAGGCGGCGGTGAGGTCGAACTTGGTGGTGGCCGGGCCGTCCTCGGCGAACCGGCCCTCGATCGCGCCGAGCCGGAAGGCCCCTCCCCCGGCCCCGGTGGTCCGCAGGGTGAGCATCACCTGGAAGAGGGGGTGGACGCCGGGCGTGCGGGGCGGGTTGAGGTGTTCGACGAGGAGGTCGAAGGGGAGCCGCTGGTGGGCGAAGGCGGCGAGGTCGGTGTCGCGGACCCGTCGCAGGAGGCCGGTGAAGCCGGGGTCGCCGGAGGTGTCGGTGGGCAGGACGAGCGTGTTGACGAAGAAGCCGACCAGGTCGTCGAGGGCTTCGTCGTCGCGTCCGGCGACGGGGGTACCGAGGGCGACGCGGTCGCCGGCTCCGGCCGCCCGCAGGGCGAGGGCCAGGGCGGTCTGGAGGACCATGAGGACGCTGGCGTCGTGTTCCTCGGCGAGGCGGACGAGCCGGGCGTGGACGCCGGCTCCGAGGACGGTGGTCACCTGGGCGCCGGCGTGGTCGCGGACGGCGGGCCGGGGCCGGTCGAGGGGCAGGTCGGTGGCGTCGGGGAGGCCGTCGAGGGCGGTGCGCCAGTGGGCCAGGCCCCGGGCCGTGACGGAGTCGGGGTCGTCGCCGGTGCCGAGGAGGTCGTGCTGCCAGAGGGTGTAGTCGGCGTACTGGACGGGCAGCGGCTCCCGGTCGGGGGTGCGGCCCTCGACGCGGTCGGCGTACGCCCGGGCCAGGTCGGTCATGAGGGGGGTGAGGGACCAGCCGTCGCCGGCGACGTGGTGGAGCAGGACGGCGAGGGTGGCGCCGGGGCCCTCGTCGGGGAGGAAGAGGGCGACGCGCAGGGGCAGTTCGCGGGAGAGGTCGAAGGTCTCGGCGGTGAAGGCGGCGACCCGGGCGGGGAGTTCGGCGGCGGGGCACTCGACGGTGCGGAGCCGGACGGCGGCGGGGGCCAGGACGTGCTGGTAGGGCTCGTCGTCGGGCGCGAGGAACACGGTGCGCAGGACCTCGTGCCGTTCGGCGAGGTCGGTGACGGCGGCGGCCAGGGCGGTGCGGTCGGGCACCGCGTCCAGGTGGAGGACGACCGGCATGTTGTAGGCGGCGGACGGGCCGTCGAACTGGTTGACCAGCCAGAGGCGCCGCTGCGCGTGGGAGAGCGGCACCCGGTCCCCGGCCGGCAGGGGCTCCTCGTGGACGACGGGCAGGCGCGGGTCGGTGGTGCGCAGCCTCTTCCGGTCGATCTTGCCCGAGCTGGTGCGGGGCAGGGCGACGACGGTGCTGACGGCGGGCACGGCCGCGGGCGGCATCCGGTCGCGCACCCGGGCGCGCAGTTCCTCCGCGCCGGTGCCGCCCTCGGTGACGACGAAGGCGACGAGCCGCTTGACGCCCTCGGCGTCCTGCTGCGCGACGACGGCGGCCTCCCGGACGGCGGGGTGGCCGGCGAGGACGGAGTCGATCGCGGCGGGGTCGATGCGCTGGCCGCCGATCTTCACCTCGTCGTCGAGGCGCCCGTGGTAGAGGATCTGCCGGTCCTCGCCGAGGGTGACGAGGTCGCCGGTGCGGTAGGCGCGCTCGCCGTCCAGGGTGGTGAAGCGGCGGGCGTTGAGTTCGGGCCGGTGCAGGTAGCCGCGGGTCAGGCCGCCGCCCAGGAGCCAGAGTTCGCCGTCGACGACGGCGGCGCGGACGCCGGGCAGG
Source organism: Streptomyces sp. NPDC055632 (assembly GCF_053618675.1). Lineage (NCBI taxonomy): Bacteria > Bacillati > Actinomycetota > Actinomycetes > Kitasatosporales > Streptomycetaceae > Streptomyces > Streptomyces sp. NPDC055632. Next base: position 6,712 of record NZ_JBSHHY010000079.1, read on the forward strand.
GGGCGGCCGATGGGGACGGGGCCGGACTCGTGCCGGGTGAGGTCGGCGACGGTGGCCACGACGGTGGTCTCGGTGGGGCCGTAGCCGTTGAGCAGCCGGACCCGGTCGCCGGCCGGGCCGCGCCACTGGGCGATCCGCTCGGGCAGGACGGCCTCGCCGTAGACGAGCACGGTGCGCAGGTCGTCCGGGAGGCGGACGGCGCCGGTGGTCAGGACGTGGACGAGCTCGTGCCAGTAGGCGGCGGGCAGGTCGAGGAGGGTGATGCCGTGGCGCTCGCAGCCGGCGAGGAGTTCGCCGACGTCGAGCATGTCGTCGGTGCGCAGGACGAGGGTGCCGCCCGCGCCGAGGGTCGGGAAGACCTCCTGGACGCTGGCGTCGAAGTGCAGCGGGCTGAACTGGAGGACGCGGGAGTCGGGGCCGATGCCGTAGGCGGGGGTCGCGCCGGCGACGAAGTGGGCGAGGGAGTCGTGGGCGACGACGACGCCGTTGGGGGTGCCGGTGGAGCCCGAGGTGTAGATGACGTAGGCGGCGCCCGCCTCCGCGCCGGGTCCTTCGAGGACGAGTTCGCCGTGCCGGGCGACCTCGGCCGGGGTGGGGGCCAGGTCGCCGCAGGCGTCCCGGAGGATCGCCGCGTTGCGGGCGTCGGGGGCCTGGACGTCGAGCGGCAGGTAGGCGGCGCCGGTGGTGAGGACGGCGAGGAGGCCGACGATCGCGTCGGTGCCGCGGGGCCGGTGGAGGGCGACGAGGCGGCCGGGTCCCGCGCCCAGGGCGGCGAGCTCCCGGGCCCTTGCGTCCACGGCCGCGGCGAGCTCCGCGTACGTCAGCCGGGTGTCGGCGTGGACGAGGGCGGGGGCGTCGGGGCGGGTGCGGACCTGGTGGGCGATCAGGTCGAGGACGGGCGGGGCGGGGGCGGGAGAGGGCCCGCCGTCGAGCAGGTCGTCCGTTCTGCTGGGGGGCATGCTGGGTTCCTCCGGTAAGGGGCCGAGAGACCGGGGCGAACGGTTCCCCTCGCCTCCGTGCCCTCCACGCTAGGCGCGGCCCGCCCGCTCCCGGGGCAGTCGGACCGGCGGCTCCGGGCGGCAGAAGGCGCCGCCCGGAGCTGCCGGTGCCGGTCCGTCAGCGGCCCTGGCGCGCCCCCGCCCTGGTCCGGCGCCGCAGCGCCGGGG
>NZ_JBSHHY010000080.1:0-7829 GCF_053618675.1 Streptomyces sp. NPDC055632
CGAGGTGGACCTTGTGGTCGAAGTGGCCGGCCAGCCGGTCCAGGAAGCGACACATCACCTCGGCGGTAAAACTCTCGGTGAAGACCATGAAGTGCATCCGGCCCCTGGTGCTGATCGCCGACATCGCGTTCACCGAGAACCGGTTCCCGGACCGCCGTACAACGGGGGTCTTCCCCTGCTCGCCCCAGGTACGGCCGGTGACCTGGTCGGAGCGGATGCCGACCTGGTCGGCGAAGAGGATCTCACCGCCGTCGGCCTTCGCCTTCACAGGAATCTCCGGCCAGGTCGGCCGGTGCCAGCGCCGCACGGCCTCGGGGTCCTGTTCGACGGCCCGCTTGTCCGGGCGCTGGAAGGACAGCTCCCACCGCTTCAGGTACTTGCCCACCCCCACCTCGGTCAGCCGCACCCGGTACAGCTTCGCGATCAGCTCGCCCACCAGCCGCCGCGTCCACAGCTGCCCGCCCAGGCCCACGTCGCACGGGCGACGGTCGAGAACCGCCTGACGCACGGCGGCCTGCTCGGCCTCCCCGAGTACCTGATGCACCCCGACCGGCTTGCCCCGCGGCTGCATGACCAGCGCCTCTCGCCCACCGGCCCGCCACTTCGACCACCAGATGTCGACGGCCTTCAGCGACACGCCGAAGACTGCCGTCACGTCCTCACGGTCCCGCCCCGCCACCAACGCGGCCACCGCCCGCAGCCGCAGGGCCTCTTAGAGGTCCTAACAGAAGATATTGATCATGTGACTGTGGGCTTGGTTGCTCGTTGGTCCGTTCGTGGCGAAGAGGAACTCTCGGCCGTGAATCGTCTCGGACGAACTGTGGTCGCTGATCGAGCCGTTGTTGCCGGCCCCGGCACCGAAGCTGGTGATGGGACGCCCGCGGGTGCCTGATCGGCAGGCTCTGTGCGGGATCCTGTTCGTGCTGCATACCGGGATCCAGTGGGAGTACCTGCCCCAGGAGCTCGGCTTCGGCTCTGGCATGACGTGCTGGCGACGTCTGGCCTTGTGGAACGAGGCCGGCGTGTGGGACCGGCTCCACGTCGTCCTGCTGAAGAAGCTGCGGTCGGCCAAGCAGCTCGACTGGTCCAGGGCGGTGATCGACTCCAGTCATGTCCGGGCTGCTCGACGCGGCCCAAAAGCGGGCCCAGCCCGGTCGACCGAGCGCGGCCGGGCAGCAAGCACCACGTCCTCGTCGACGGACAGGGCATCCCACTCGCCGTGTCCCTGACCGGCGGAAACCGCAATGATGTCACCCAGCTCCTGCCCTTGCTGGCGAAGGTTCCCTCCGTCGCCGGCCTGGTCGGCCGGCCGCGCCGTCGCCCCGACGTGCTGTTCGCCGACCGTGGTTACGACCACGACAAGTACCGCCGTCTGGTCTGGGACCGGGGCATCAAACCGATGATCGCCCGCCGGGGTGTTCCGCACGGCTCCGGCCTCGGCGTCTACCGGTGGGTCGTCGAGCGAACCATCGCCTGGCTGCACGGCTTCCGACGCCTACGCGTCCGATGGGAACGACGCGACGACATCCACGAAGCCTTCCTCGGCCTCGCCACCTGCCTCATCACCTACAGGCATGTCCAACGGCTTTGTTAGGACCTCTTACGCCGACGGCGACAGATGCCGCGCGTCCCCCACCAGACCGCTCACACCCCACCAACGACCCAGAACCCGAACCATTTCGGCTCAATAAGGAAAGAGGGTGATCACGACGACCGCGATGACGATGATGAGGGCGAGCAGACCTGCAGTCCCGAGGACGATCAGTGCACTGAAGTTGAAGATCAAACTTCCGGCGGCTTTCCACCCCTTCGGCGTCAGCCCCGCGATTCGCCGAGTTCGTTCGAGACCAGGTGCCGACGGGCCGGGGGCGTACTCCTCCTTGAGCTGCTCCCCTTCAATCTCGTAGTCGGATATCAGGGCGATCCAGCTATCAGGCGGTTCGACTGCGTCGGTTCGGAACGATCGGTGCGCGATTTTACATTCCTCGGCCAATACACGCAGTTCTGTCAGGGTGGGCCGGTCGGCCGCGTCGGGGGCCAGGCACGCTTCTGCGAGCGGACGAAGTGGGGCGGGAAGGTCGCTGAGGTCGACCGTTGCTCGGGATACGAGTGCCAGAAGGCGCACCGGGTCGCCAGTGTCGGGGTAGGGGGGGTGACCGGTTGCCAGGGTGCTGAGTGTGGCGCCCAGGGCCCAGATGTCGCAGGCGGCTGTGGCGGGTTCCCCGCGGGCTTGTTCGGGAGCGATGTAGGCGACGGTGCCGAGTGTGACACGGGTGCGGGTCAGGTCGGAGGCATGTGAGATGCCGAAGTCGATGAGTCGTATTCCCTGGGAAGTCAGCAGGATGTTGTGCGGTTTCAGATCGCGGTGGATGACCCCAGTGGAGTGCAGTGCTTCCAGGGCGACGGCGCAGTCAGCGAGGATGCGGGCGGCGGCAGTGGGATGAGCAGTTCCGCAGCGTGTCACGAGATCACCCAGGGAAGGTGCCGCGACGTACTCCGTTGCGAGCCAGGGCAGCGGGGCGTGCGGGTCCGCGTCGAATACACGAGCTGTTTGGGGTCCGGCTGCGCGTCTGGCCACCTTGACCTCGCGGGCGAATCGGTCTCGGTCCGCATCGGTTGTCAGACCTTCGACCAGAAGGGTTTTGACGGCATAGAGGCCTTCGGTCCCGTCCCGGTTCGCGAGGTAGACACGGCCCATACCGCCAGCGCCGATGCGTCCGAGGAGCTGGTACGGACCCAGCGAGGTGGGATCTGCCCGGTGAAGTGGACGCAGGATCAGATCGTCGTCAAACACAGTATCCGCCCCCGGTCGGAAAACCTGTAGCGGACTTGTGTTCGTGGCGGGCAGGCCGTGTCGGACACTCCGTACTGCAGTACGCGCAGGACTGCGAGGGTGTCCGGGGCCGTATCCGAGCACTGGACAGTCGTGGCGAAGACGGACGCGGTTCTGAGCGGCGTGACCTCGGTGAGGACTGCGGGGACGGGCTGGGCACCGATCACGCACTCGCCCGGGTGGAAGAGCCGTTCGAGGCAAAGACTGATGGTGGCTGCGCGGCTGGACCGAGTCCAGGCCACTGCGGAGTAGGGGGCTCCGCAGCGGTCTGGTACTGCCTGGCTGGTGGAGGAAACAACGCGCCAGTGAGCGGCGGGTGCAGTGCAGTCCGTGGTTTGGGGTGAAGGGGCGAGCCAGCGGCCCGTGGGATCGAGGGCGGTCTGGACGCAGTCGCCGGTCCTGATCTCGGCGAAGGCCCGGTCGATGGGGCCGGGTTGTCCGGCTTGCCGGTTTTGGTAGTAGCCGTAGGTCAGTCCGCCGCCCAGTATCAAGAGTACGGACGCCATGAGCACTTGTACGGTACGCACGAAGACGTTCTCACGACGGCTTCGCGATTGTGCAGGGCGATCGCCGGGCTGTGGTGTGTCGTCCTGGGGGGTAGTGGGCAGGTGTGCCGTATGTTCGACGGCTGTTTGTGCAGAATGGGCTGCTGGGCGGCCTAGGAGCAGTGTGCTTTCCCGTGGTTTCGCGGGCTGCCCGGGAGCGATGCCAGCTGCGCGGGGATCGACTGCGAGCTCGCGGCCCTGGCGTACGTAGGCCTCGATGATCGTGGTCCAGGGGCGGGGTAGCCAGCCTTCCGGACTAGTCAGTGTGGGCATCTCGGCCAGTTCGGTGGTGAGGCTGTCCAGCAGGCCTTCGGCTCCCGGCCGGTCTCTGGGCCTCAGGGCGAGGCACTTGCGCACCACTGGGGCGATTTCGTCGGGTAGGCCCGTCAGGTCGAGGTTCGCCTCCGCTACGTACGTGAGCAGTGCCAGCATCTCCATGCCGGCCGGGTACGGGGCGCGGCCGACGACGAGGTGGAAGAGGGTTGCACCCAGGGAGTAGATGTCCGACGCCGCTGTTGAAGGCTCACCGCGTGCCTGCTCCGGTGAGGTGAAGGCCACCGTGCCCAAGGTCAGCTGCGTACGTGTCAGGTCAGCTGCGTGTGAGATCCCGAAGTCGATCAGCCGTGGTCCGCTCAGAGGCAACAGCAAGTTATGCGGCTTCACATCTCTGTGCACGATCCCGTGTCGATGGAGCTCCGCGATCGCTTCCACAGCTCCGCGCGTCACCCACCGTGCAGCTGCGCCGGCCAGTGTTCCGGCTCCTGAGACCAATTCCGCCAACGAGGGCGCCGGAATGTATTCGGTGGCCAGCCACGGCCGTTCGGCTCCGGCGTCCGCTCCCAGTACGCGTGCGGTGTGTAAGCCTTCCGCCCGCCGGGCCACCTTTACTTCACGGGCGAAGCGTCTGCGGTCGACAGCGCTGACTTCAGCCTGTGCCAGGGGGGACTTGATGGCCACCAGCATGCCGTCGGTGAGCGAACGGCCCAGGTAGACCCGCCCCATACCACCGGCTGCCAGACGGCCAATCAACGGGAATCGGCCGAGCCGGGCCGGATCATCGTCCTCCAAAGGCTGGATGTCCGCTCCGCCCGGTAACTCCCCCACCTTGGATCCCTTTCGGTGACTACATGTCATGAGCACGGAAGTAAAATTCTATCTACGGACGGGCCAGAAGTGGAGGCGTTCACCTACAACAAAAAGATCCCCGCCCGCGTCTTGCCGGAGCCCGACTACAATGAGTGGGCGACGACGCGCTGATGGTAGACCGGAATACACGAACACTGAGCCGTTTTCATCCTGAATAGCTGCAGGTCAGGAGCGTGTGGACGGCTTGGACGATGGTGCCGATGCGTCGGGTGGAACATCGGGCTCGGCGAAGGATCCGCCAGGACTTCAGCTGCGCGAAGGCACGTTCCCCAGGAGCTCTCAGGCGAGCGTGGTCGCGTTTGAACTGCTGGTAGTGCTCGGGCTGTTCGCGGTGGTGGTAGTACGGGGTGCGGACGGTGGCGCCGGCGCCCTGACAGGCACGGTCGGCGAGAACGAGGACCTGCCGGGTGAGGCAGGCCTGGACGATGCCATGGACCCGGGCCGCGGTCAGGTCGTGGGTGCGACCCGGTGTCGCACGCGAGAACCACAAGGGTGTGCCGTCAGGACGGGCGATGACCTGCACATTCATCCCATGCTTGCGATGTTTCACGGAGTAGTACGGCTCGTCGGCGGCGATGCGGTCGATGGGGATCAGCGTGCCGTCGACGATCACGTGGTCGCCCTCGCCCAGGCCGGTCAGGGCTTCGTGCAGGCCCGGCGCCCACGCCGCGAGGATGTCGAGGGTCTCGTCGACGTAGCGCCAGGCTGTGGCTGTCGAGACGCCGAAGCCGGCCGCCAGGACGGGCAGCGGCTCGTTCTTCCGCAGATGCACCAGTACGAGCAGGGCCTGGCGAAAGCAGCCGAGCTTCCGCCACCGCGAACGGCGTTCACACCTTCGTGCGTAGATGAGCCAGGAAACATGCTCGACCAGCTCATGCGGGACGTCGACCATGGCACGATACGGGACCAAGCGAGGCTCCTCGGACGATGCGTGGTGCGTAGAGAACACCACCGCAACGACCAGGAGCCTCGCCTCGTTACACACCCACGCTGACCTGCCACTTCACCCTACGGAGACAGGATGAAAACGGCTCACTGGCACGCCCTTGACCAGCACAGACGTGAGATTGGAAAAGGCTCAGTCTGTCCGCCGAGCAGGCCGCTCCCGCCCAGCTCGCAAGACTGATACGCGACCACTGGAAGATCGAGGCCCTGCACTACGTCCGCAACACCACCTCTGCCGAGGACGCCTCCCAATTGCGGACCGGACATGCTCCCCGCGCAATGGCGACCTGGCGGAACCTCACTGTCGGCGCCTTACGGCTCGGCGGCGTCAAGAACATCGCCGCCGGCCTCCGCCGCAACGCACGCGACGCCCGTCGTCCCCTCGCGCTCCTCAGCCTCGCATGATCACAAAACAGAGGCCCACAGACTACGCCGAAGCCCTGCCCGGATCCTCACCTGAGGTCCGGGGGTCGCCTTTCGGGCAAGGGGTGACGATCCTCAGTCATCGGCGGTGGGTGCCCGTCTCAGCCTTGCGTCGAAGTCATCGGCGATCGCCTTCGGGACGGTGCCCCCGTACATGGTGATCACACCACCGGTCCGGACGAACGTGACCAGTGCGCCCGGTTCCTGGAGTGGACCCGGTTGCAAAGGGATGCCTGATCCTCCCAGGTCCGGGTGCCCCGCCGGCGGAGCCAGGACGCGGTAGCTGACCACCTCGTCGCCCACGTTGAACTGCGGCTTCGCCGGCCGCGTCCCGAACCGCAGGTAGAGATCCGCGTAGTAGGAGTTGTAGTGCGCGCACGCGGGAATCGAGGCCCGCAGTTCCTGCATGATCCGTTGTGCGTCGGTCCGGGCGTAGCTGTGCGAGGTCACATAGTGCTGATCCTGGCCGGCCTTCGTCGGTGTCAGCACGACGAGAGTCGAGGCCAGGGGCATCCGGTCACGCGACCAGAGGGCGGACGCAACCTCTCCGCAGGAGTAACCGGGAGGATCTGCCCCGATCTGCGGGCGGTGGAACACAGCCCGGTAGCCGGGAACGTCCTTCCCGCGCGGCAGAACAGCCATCAGCTGCGCCATCGTGACCGGCTCCCCGCTCCCGCCAGCGGGACTCCGTTTGACGACCGCCAGAACAGCACCCCCACCCACCAGGACGATCAAGGCGAGTATCAACAGTAGGGAACGACGACGCATGAGCAATTTCCTGTCGCAGGGACCGGACACCGGCTCAGGCACCCTGTCATACTCGCCATCCCTCCGTGCAGGGCATGGTCATCACTGCAGTGGAGAAGGGTTATTGCTCCCGCCGACGAAAGGTCACTCTGCAAGGCGAACGATCACGCGAAGAGCAGAGCTGCGAAACGAAGGGATCGGCGTCACAGGACAGTGAGCCTTTTCCAACCTGGTTCCGGCGTGCGGCAGTTGGCCTGACAACGTGGTGAAGCCCCTGGTAGATGGGTTTTCGACCAAGAGAACCGTCTCCACCAGAGGCTTCACATGCTTGTCTACCCGTCGGGCATCGACGTGTCCAGCTCCGCTCTCCGCTTCCTCACGCAGCAGCTACGGCGCCACCACCGCGCGATCGGATCTCGGTGGCGGCGCCTGAACGCCGGCCGCCAGGCCCTGCTCACCCTCGCCCACCTCCGGGTGGGACACACCTACTCTCAGCTCGCGGCCGGGTCCGGCATCGGCACCACGACGGCCCACCGCTACGTCACCGAGGCGGTCGAGCTCCTGGCCGCTCTCGCCCCCAGCCTGGCCGAAGCAGTGCGGACCGCACCGGCGAAGGCCTGTCTCCTCCTCGACGGCACGCTCCTGCCCATCGACCGTATCGCCGCGGACCGGCCGTTCCACTCCGGCAAGCACAAGAAGCACGGGATGAACGCGCAGGTCATCGCCGACCCCTTCGGCCGGCTGCTGTGGGCTTCACCGGCCCTGCCCGGCGCCGTCCACGACGTCCGTGCGGCCCGCGAGCACGGCATCGTCGACGCACTCGCCCAGGCAGGCATCCGGTGCTGGGCCGACAAGGGATATCGAGGTGCCGGCGGCACGGTCCGCATCCCGTGCTGGGGCCGGTGGGAGACCCTCTCCACAGGCCAGCAGGCGGTCAACCGGTCCCACGCGAAGATCCGGGCCCTCGTCGAACGGGCCATCGCCACCCTCAAGTCCTGGCGACTCCTGCGCAAACTGCGATGCTCGACCGCCCGCATCACCAGCCTCGTACAGGCCGTCCTCATCCTGCATCTGACCAGCTCAGAGTGAGGATGGAAAAGGCTCACTGAGCCTCTTTCATCCTGAATAGTTGCAGGTCAGCAGGGTGTGGACGGCTTGGACGATGGTGCCGATGCGGCGGGTGGAGCATC
>NZ_JBSHHY010000081.1:0-6558 GCF_053618675.1 Streptomyces sp. NPDC055632
CGCGGGTCGCGCGGCCGGGCGCCCGCCGGGGCGCCGCCGTCGGCGGCCGGGGCGTGGCCGGGCCCCGGGGCCGGGGCGGCGAGGGCGGAGACGAGCGGGCTGGGGCGGCGGGAGGTGAACCCGAGGGCGAACCGCTCCCAGTCGGTGTCGGTGACGGTGACCTGGGCCTCGCCCGCGGCGACGGCGCGGAACAGCTCGGTGAGGGCGGCCTGCGGATCCATGGGCCGCACGCCCCTGCGGAGCAGGTACGCGGCGCCCGCGCCGTCGCCCATGCCGCCGCCGCCCCACAGGCCCCAGGCCACGGAGGTGGCGGGCAGGCCGTCGGCGCGGCGCCGCTCGGCGAGCGCGTCGAGCGCGGCGTTCGCGGCGGCGTAGGCGCACTGCCCGGCGCTGCCCCAGACGCCCGCGCCGGAGGAGTACAGGACGAACGCGTCGAGGCCGAGGTCCCGGGTGAGCTCGTCGAGGTGCAGGGCGCCGGCGACCTTCCCGGCGTACACCTCGGCGACGCGTTCGGGGCCGGTCTCGGTGAGCGGGCCGACCTGCGGCACGCCCGCGGCGTGGAAGACGGCGGTGAGCGGGGCGTCGGAGGGGATCCGGCCGAGGAGTTCGGCGAGCGCGTCCCGGTCGGCGACGTCGCAGGCGGCGAAGGTGGCCTTGGCGCCGAGGGCGAGCAGGTCGGCCTCAAGCTCGGCCGCGCCGGGGGCGCCGGATCCGCGCCGGGTGACGAGCAGCAGGTGCTCGGCGCCCTCGCGGGCGAGCCGACGGGCCAGGTGGCCGCCGAGGGCGCCGGTGCCGCCGGTGATCAGGACGGTGCCACGGGAGCGGTACGGGGCGGGGACGCGCGGCGCGGGGGCGGCGACGAGCCGGCGGCCGAGGATGCGGGGGCCGCGGACGGCCACCTGGTCCTCGGGACCGCCGAGGACCCCGACGAGCAGCCGCCAGGCGTCGTCCTCGTCGGCCTCGCTGGCCGGGCCGGTGCCGGTGCCGGTGCCGGTCACGGTGGCGGTGGCGGTGGCGGTTTCGGTCCCGCCCTCGGCCCCGGTCCCCGTCCCGGTTTCGGCTCCGATTCCGGTTTCGTTTCCGCCCCCGGTTCCGTTCTCGTGTCCGGGCAGGTCGACCAGTCCGCCCCACAGCGCGGGGAGTTCGAGCGCGGCGACGCGTCCGAGGCCCCAGAGCTGGGCGCCCGCCGACCTCGGCCGCTCGCCGGGGGCCGTGGTCACGGCTCCCCGGGTCGCGCACCAGAGGCGGGCGGTCATGGACGTCTCCTCCATCGCCTGGGCGAGGGCCAGGGTGGCCAGGACGGCGGCCGGGACCAGGCCGGTGCCGGGCCGCTTCCGATCCTCCGCGCCCAGCAGGGAGAGGACCCCTTCGACAGGGGCGACCGTGTCACCTCGGGCCCCGTCGAGCAGCGCGGCGAGGGCGGCCCGGTCGGTCCGTTCCGGGTCGACCGGGAGGCGCCGGACCTGGGCGCCCCGGGCGCGCAGGGCCCGTTCGGCGCGGTCGGCGGTGGCGGGGTCGGCGCCGGTCCCGGCGGGCTCGACAAGGAGCCAGGTGCCGGTCAGGGGGGTGCCGTCGGGGGCGGGCAGCGGGGTCCAGGCGACGTGGTGGCGGCGGGGTCCGCCGGCCGGGCCGCCGCGTCCGCCGCGCGGGGTGGGGGCGATCCAGTACCGGCGGTGCTGCCAGGCGTACACGGGCAGCGGGAACGGGCGGGCGGGGGCGGCGGGGAAGAGCCGCCCCCGGTCGAGGGAGGTGCCCCGGCTCGCGGCGGTGGCCACCGCCCGCAGCAGGGTGGCGGCCTCGGGGCGGCCCCGGCGCAGTACGGGGACCAGGGCGGCCGGTTCCGTGCCGGGGCCGTCCGCGGACAGCACCTCCTGGGCCATGCCGCAGAGGACGCCGTCGGGGCCGAGTTCGACGAAGGTGGCCGTGCCCAGGTCGCGGGCGGTGCGCACGCCGTCGGCGAAGCGGACCGCCGCGCGGACGTGTCGGGCCCAGTAGGCGCCGGTGCGCAGGTCGTCGCCGGTGGCCCGGCGGCCGGTGACGTTGGAGACGACGGGGATGCGGGGCGCCCGGTACGCGAGCCCGTCGGCCACGGCCCGGAACTCCTCCAGCATGGGGTCCATGAGCGGGGAGTGGAAGGCGTGGCTGACCGTCAGGCGCTTGGTCTTGCGGCCCCGTTCGGCGAGCAGCTCCGCCGCCCGTGCCACGGCCTCCCCGGTCCCGGAGAGGACCACGGACCGGGGGCCGTTGACGGCGGCGACGGCGAGGACGTCCTCGCGGCCGGCCAGGATCTCGCGGACCTCGTCCTCGGAGGCCCGTACGGACAGCATCGCGCCGCCGGCCGGGAGGGCCTGCATCAGCCGGCCCCGGGCGGCGACGAGCGCGCAGGCGTCGTCGAGGTCGAGGACGCCGGCCGCGTGGGCGGCGGCGATCTCGCCCACGGAGTGGCCGAGGAGGACGTCGGGGCGCACGCCCCAGTGTTCGAGGAGCCGGAAGAGGGCGGTCTCGACGGCGAAGAGGGCGGCCTGGGCGTACTGGGTGCGGTGCAGCAGGGCTTCGTCCGGGCTGCCGGGGGCGGCGTCGAGGACGGCGGCGAGCGGGCGGTCGAGGTGCGGGTCGAGGCGTTCGGCGACGGCGTCCAGGGCGCGGGCGAACACCGGGTGGGCGGCGTACAGTTCGCGGGCCATGCCGGGGCGCTGGCTGCCCTGCCCCGTGAAGAGGAAGGCGGTCCTGGCCTCGCGGCGGCGCACTCCGGTGACGACGGCGGGCGAGGGGGCGCCGTCGGCGAGGGTGCCGAGGGCGCGGGTGAGCTCCTCGTACGAGCCGCCGAGGACGACGGCCCGGTGCTCGAAGGCGGTGCGGGTGGTGGCCAGGGCGTGGCCGACGGCCTCGGCGGTGGCACCGGCGCCGGCCGGTCCGGCGAGGTGGTCGCGCAGCCGGCCGGCCTGGGCGCGGAGGGCCTCGGCGGAACGGCCGGAGAGGAACCAGGCGGTCGGGGGCTCCGGAGCCGGGCGGTCCTCGGCGACGGCCAACTCCGGGACCGGACCGCCCTCGACGACGGCACCGGCTACCGCGCGGGGGAACGTGACGGCGACCGCGTCGGCGACCACGCCGGGGGACGCGTCGGGGGCCGTGACAGTGACCGCGCCGGAGGCATCGGCCTCCTCCACGATCACATGGGCGTTCGTACCGCCCACGCCGAAGGCGGAGATCCCGGCGCGGCGCGGGCGCGGGCCCGCCGGCCAGGGCACGGGCTCGGTCAGCAGCCGCACCCGGCCCGAGGACCAGTCGGCGTGCGGGGTGGGGGTGTCGGCGTGCAGGGTCCTGGGCAGCAGGCCGTGGCGCAGGGCCTGGACGGTCTTGATGACGCCGCCGACCCCGGCGGCGGCCTGCGCGTGGCCGATGTTCGACTTGAGGGAGCCGAGCCACAGGGGCCGGTCCTCCTCGCGGCCCCGGCCGTAGACGTCGAGCAGGGCCTGCGCCTCGATGGGGTCGCCGAGGCGGGTGCCGGTGCCGTGCGCCTCGACGGCGTCGACGGCCTGCGGTTCGAGCTCCGCGTCGGCGAGGGCCGCGCGGATGACCCGCTGCTGGGAGGGGCCGTTGGGGGCGGTGAGGCCGTTGCTGGCGCCGTCCTGGTTGACGGCGGAGCCCCGGATGACGGCGAGGACGGTACGGCCCGCCCGGCGCGCGTCGGAGAGCCTCTCCAGGACGAGCACGCCCGCGCCCTCGGCCCAGCCGGTGCCGTCCGCGTCGGCGGAGAAGGCCTTGCAGCGGCCGTCCGCCGCGAGGCCCTTCTGCCGGGAGAACTCGACGAACGCGGCGGCGTCGGGCATGACGGCCGCGCCGCCCGCGAGCGCCAGGCCGCACTCGCCGCGCCGCAGCGCGGCGACGGCCAGGTGCAGGGCGACCAGTGAGGAGGAGCAGGCCGTCTCCACCGTCATGGCCGGGCCCTCCAGACCGAGGGCGTAGCTGATCCGGCCGGAGAGCACCGCGTCGGCGCTGCCGGTCAGGAGGTAGCCCTCGGAGCCGGCCGGAACCCGGTCCAGGTCGGTGGCGTACTCGGCGTGGGCGGCGCCGATGTAGACGCCCGTGCCGGTCCCGCGCAGGGTGCGCGGGTCGAGGCCGGTGCGCTCCAGGGCCTCCCAGGAGACCTCCAGGAGCAGCCGCTGCTGCGGGTCCATGACGACGGCCTCGCGCGGCGAGATCCCGAAGAACGCGGCGTCGAAGTCGCCCGCGCCGTCGAGGAACCCGCCTCGGTCGCAGTACGTGGTGCCCTGCGACTCGGGGTCCGGGTCGTAGAGCCCGTCGAGGTCCCAGCCCCGGTCCTGCGGGAAGGGCGCGACGGCGTCCGTCCCGGAGGCGACCAGCTCCCACAGGGCCTCGGGCGAGTCGACCCCGCCCGGGTACCGGCAGGCCATGCCGACGACGGCGACGGGCTCGTGGGCGGCCGAGATCAGCTCCCGGTTGCGCCGGCGCAGCCGCTCGGTCTCCTTCAGTGAGGTCCGTAGCGCCTCCATGAGCTTTTCGGAGGACATGGCCATCGGTGGGGTCCCTCTCTGGACGGTCGGGCGGAGCGGCGGACGGTCGGGCTGGGGCGGCGGCCCCGCGGCCGCCGCCCGGGTCACGGGTCAGGCCGCGTCGCGCAGCGCCAGCTCGATCAGCGCGTCCCCGTCGAGTTCGTCGAGCTCGTCGAGGGCGGCGATCTCGTCGAGGTCGCCGATCGCGCCTGCGGCGTCGAGCCGGTCCGTCCCATCGAACCCGCCCGCGCCTGAGAACCGCTCGGGCGCCGCCGGGCCGGGCCCGTCGGAGGCCAGGGCGAGCAGGGTGTCCAGCAGTCCCGCCTCGCGCAGCACGTCCAGCGGGAGGGTGGCGAGGGCGGCCCTGATCCGCCGCTCCTCGGGGGTGCCGGTGTCCGCCCCGTCGGCCGGGCGGAGGAGTTCGGCCAGGTGGGCGGCCATGGCGGCGGCCGTGGGGTGGTCGAAGACCAGGGTGGGGGGCAGCTTGCGGCCGCAGGCGCGGCTGAGCCGGCCCGCCAGCTCGCCCGCCGTGAGGGAGCTGAACCCGAGGTCCTTGAAGGCCTCCTCGGGGTCGACGTCCTCGGGCCCGGCGTGGCCGAGCACGGCCGCGACGCCGCCGCGCACCTCGTCGAGCACGATCCCGTACCGCTCGGCGGGATCGGCGGCGGCGAGCCGGGCGGGCAGCCCGTCCGGGTCCGCCCCGTCGGCCTCTCCGCCGGGCGCCCCGGCGGTCCCGTCGCCGCCGGCCCCGCTCACGCCGGGCAGTTCGCCGATCAGCGGGCTGGGCCGGAAGGTCGTGAACCCCTTGGCGAAGAGCGGCCAGTCCATGTCGGCGAGCGCGACGCAGCCGTCCTCGCGGTCCAGGGCCCGCGCCAGGGCCGCCACGGCCCGTACGGGGTCCATGGCGCGCAGGCCCCGGCTGCTGAGGAACTCCTCGCCCGCGCCCTCGCCCATGCCGCCGCCGCCCCACAGGCCCCAGGCCACGGAGGTGGCGGGCAGGCCCTCGGCGCGGCGCCGCTCGGCGAGCGCGTCGAGCGCGGCGTTCGCGGCGCCGTAGGCGCTCTGGCCGCCGCTGCCCCAGACGCCCGCGCCGGAGGAGTACAGGACGAACGCGTCGAGTTCGCGGGCGCGCGTCAGCTCGTGCAGGTGCAGGGCGCCGGCGACCTTGCCCGCGTACACCTCGGCGAGGGAGCCGGCGTCGGTGTCGAGGAAGGCGGCCGAGTGCGGGACGCCCGCGGTGTGGAAGACGGCGGTGGGCGGGTGGGCCTCCAGGAGGGCGGCCAGGGCGTCGCGGTCGGAGACGTCGCAGGCGGCGACGGTCACCTCGGCGCCCAGGGCGCGCAGTTCCCCGGCCAGTTCGGCGGCGCCCGGCGCGTCCGGGCCCCGGCGGCCGGTGAGCACCAGGTGCCCGGCACCGGCCCCGGCGAGCCAGCGGGCGACGTGGGCGCCGAGGGCGCCGGTGCCGCCGGTCACCAGGACGGTGCCGCGGGGGGCGTAGGCGCGGCGGGCGGGGGTGCCGCCGGCCGGGGCGAGGCGGCGGCCGTAGGAGCCGGAGGCGCGGACGGCGACCTGGTCCTCGTCGGCGGTGCCCGCCAGGGCGGCGGCCAGCTGCTGCCAGGCGCGCTCGTCCGGGTCCTCGGGCAGATCCACCAGACCGCCCCACAGCGTGGGGTGCTCCAGGGCGATGCCGCGGCCGAGCCCCCAGACCTGGGCGCCCTCGGAACCGGGCCGCTCGGCGGGCGAGACGGCGACGGCGCCGCGGGTCGCGGCCCACAGCCGCGCGGTGAGGCCGGCGTCGGCCGCCGCCTGCGCGAGGAGGGTGGTCCCGAGCACGGCGAGGGCCAGCTCGGGGTGGTCGGGGTGCGGACGCCCGTCGGTCCCGAGCAGGGAGAGGACGCCCGTGAAGGGTCCGCCGCTTCCCTCACCGGTCTCGTACGCGGTGAGCCGCGCGGCCAGGTCCTCGCGGGTGGCGGTGTGCGCGTCGAGGGTCAGGCGCTCGGTGCGGGCGCCGTGCCGGACGAGCGCGGCCTCGGCCGCGTCGGCG
>NZ_JBSHHY010000082.1:0-6450 GCF_053618675.1 Streptomyces sp. NPDC055632
GTCAGACCCCCACCCTGCGGATACCTCATACATCCGGCATACCGCGACGATCAGCAACCGTCAGCCCCTACGACAAGACGACTTCAAGGTCAGTAGAGGTGAGCAGCCAGCCGATGCCTTTCCTGACCTGAAATCCGGGGCCGACATCCGCTCCGTCCTGGCTGGCGCCGGATCAGGCTCGACGGGCAGGACGAAGCGACAGCGCACCATGGCCGTCGCTGCGGCCAGCACCTCGGCGACCTCCCCCGCGCGTGGGGGCCGCACCGCTACCCGGTGCGCATGCACACGCACAGCATCGCGTGTCGCAGCCCCCGAGGTCGAGCAGGGCGTGCTACTGCTGCGGGCCGCCGGCATGGTCTCCGCCCAGGTCGTCGCCCACCGCCACACCCGGGAATGGCTCGCCGCCTGCGCCGCCGACCACGACCACTTCCGCACCCCGCCGGCCATCGACGACCTGCCCGACGGCCGCATCAGGACCACCGTCTCCGGCCGCTCCCTGATCGCCCCGCTCATCGTGCTGTGGGAGACCCGGTCCGACAGCGCTCTGGGCGTCGACTGGGCTCTAGCCTCCACCGTCTACCAGCGCGCCGCCACCGCCCTGACCAGCCTCACCGGGCAGGGCCGCACCATCCGCATCATCCTCGACGACGGCCACGACAACGACGGCCAGGCTGAGGACGAAGCCGACGAGAACGGCCAGAACGGCCGGGGGCCGGTGGGCTGGAGCCGCTGAACACCCAACCAGCCAACGGCCCTCGCCCGGCCTGCCGCAGCACGAACGCGGCGGGCGGCACTGTCCGTCCGGCGCGTCCGGCACAGGTGGCGTGGGTTGGCGACCAGAATGCTGCTCGGGTACCGAACGGGAGTGCCAGTAAGAATTCCGTCACCAGGCGCAGATGGCGGCGTCCCTACTCGGTACCCGGCAATGCGCGTGTACTCCACTCGATTGACACAGACCCTCACCATGGAGATGTAGGTGTGCCGTCTGGGTCTAGGCCGTACGGCCATCTCTTGCTGAAGAGTCCCGATCTCATGCCCAAGGTGTATAGGTCGCCGGTGGCGCCGCAGTTGGCCGCCTGTTGGGCCAGAGTTTCGGCGCTCTTTGAGTCCCCGGCCTGCTCCCGCATCATGGCCAAGCGGTACAGGGCACCAGTGTTGCCGTGGTCGGCGGCCTGCCGGGCCAGGGTCTCGGCGCTCTTTCGGTCCCCGGCCTGCTCCCGCATCATGACCAGGCGGTACAGGGCGCCAGTGTTGCCGCGGTCAGCAATCTGCCGGGCCAAGGTTTCGGCGTTCTTTCGGTCCCCGACCTCCTCCCGCATCTCGGCTAGGAGGTCCAGGGCGGTGATGTCGCCGCGGTCGGCGGCCTGCCGGGCCAGGGTCTCGGCGCTCTCCCAATCCCCGCCCTTCTCCTGCATCTGCGCCAAGTAGTACAGGGCCGTGGTGTCACCACGATCGGCGGCCTGCCGGGCCAGGGTCTCGACGCTCTCCCAATCCCCGGCCTCCTCCTGTATCTCGGCCAGGCGGTAGAGGGCGGTGGTGTCGCCGTGGTCGGCGGCCTGCCGGGCCAGGGTTTCGGCGCTCTCCCAATCCCCGGCCTCCTCCTGCATCTCGGCCAGGCGGCACAGGGCGGCGGTGTTGCCGTGGTCGGCGGCGCGGTAGCGCAGGGCGTGGGCC
The DNA here is from genome assembly GCF_053618675.1 of Streptomyces sp. NPDC055632. Classification (NCBI taxonomy): domain Bacteria; kingdom Bacillati; phylum Actinomycetota; class Actinomycetes; order Kitasatosporales; family Streptomycetaceae; genus Streptomyces; species Streptomyces sp. NPDC055632. The sequence goes on from NZ_JBSHHY010000082.1 coordinate 1,675, forward strand.
CATTGCAGGCGATGTCGTCTCTCGGCCTCCCAGGTGAGGTTGCCGAGGTCGTCGGGGTCGGTGAGATGGATGTGGGCGGCGTGCCAGAACGAGGCGGGGGGACACAGGCGGCTGCAGCTGGTGCGTCCGTGTTGTTCGAGGTAGTCGGCGAGCCGGAACAGCGGTCCTGCGATCGACGGAGTCGTGGCGTGAGCGGTCGGGGCCGTGGCGGGAGGGCGCCTTTGGGTACGGGGGGTGGTGCGGCGCAGGGGGGCTTGTTTGCCGTGGACGGGTGCGGCGAGTTCGGCGAAGGCCTGCTCGGCCCAGTCGTCGGTGAGCTGGTCGTAGTCGGTGTCGGTGAGGTAGTCGGTGGCGGCGTTGGTGAGGAAGGTGTGGGGGAGGTGGAGGCCGACGCCGAGACGGCGGGCATCCATCGCCGCTTCCAGGACTGCTGCGGCAGCTGGACTCGCGTGTCGGTAGCGGCTCAGGAGTTCGGGGGCGCCTGCGAGGTCCTGGGCGATACGCCCGTCAGTGCTCGCCCGTGCAAGTGCATCGGCAAGGATCCGATCTCCCTCCTTGGCCAGAGCGGTCGCGGCGCTCAGTGCCGGGGCGTCGAAGGTTTCGGGGACTGTCAGCGTGCGGCCGGCCAGCAGTTCCCGCACCCGGCTGTGCGGGTCCTCTTGGCCCGGTGCGGGCAGAGCCGTATAGCGGGTGGCGTACTCGGGCCAGAGCGTGCCCAGCACCAGGACCGGCCCGCGTTCCGCGGTCACCAGCAGCTGATGGACAGCAGCCGCGATCTGCTCGCCTACCGCGCGATCACCCAGGTAGTGCTGGGCCTCGTTCAACCACACCACGGTCCGCGGCGCGACCCGGGGCAAGTCTTGAAGGGCGTCCTGGGCGCGGGTCGGATCGAAGGGATGCCACAGCCGCCACCCCGCAGCGGCGAGCGGCTGTATGGTCTCCCAGCACGCCCGTGTCTTTCCCGTCGACGAACTGCCCACCAGCACTACGGCCCGACTACGACCGGCTGCGGCGTCCTCTACCAGCTCGGCCAAAACCCGGTCGTGCTCGCGCCGCACATACCCAGACAGCGTCCGCGCCCCCAATCGCCCGGTCTCGGAGCCAGCCTCGCCGAGCCCCGCCGGGTGGACCTCCAGGTCGTATGGATCCCACTCACCGATCGGGCGACCCGGCACCGGCCGCGCCCCACCCTCGGTGATCTCGACCGCGCTTCGCTGTAACTCCCGCAGCTCCTCCACCGGCAGTTGCAGCGCACGGGCCAGAGTGGCCACCGTCTCGGGTGAGGGTGCCGGCTTCGCTGGCGAGAGCGCCTCGGACACTGTTGTGCGTCCCAGCCCGGCACGGCCGGCGAGATCCGTCTGGTTCAGCCGCAGGCGGGCCATTCCGGCCCTCAGCCTCTCCCGCAACTCGGCCAGCGCCGGATCTCCGCCCTTGTACTCGTCGTGCACGGTGTACGCCCCCAGGACCGTTGTGTTCGCCGGTGTTCATCTTCCTCCCGGCGAACCCCGGCGAACGCGGGTCCCGAGATCTTCGATCACGTCAACACCTCACCACGTACCGGGAGATCGCCGTGACCGTCGCCGTCGTCCTGCTCACCGCCGCACTTGTAACCGTCCTCGCGTTCCTGGCCGGCGTCGCTGCGGGCAAGCTCGCCCGGATGGACAATGCCAGCTACCCCACCGCCCTCACCCGTGCCGCTGCCACCTTCGTCGCGGTCATCACCCTCGCCTGCGCCGTCACCGGCGCCCTCGCCGCCCTCCTCACCTGACGCCCTCCTCGATCTCCAATTCTTCCGTTTGCGGCTGGTACCAGAGGCCTCAACGGCGCCCCGAGTTTCGACCGGTCCTTCGCCGTCACGGAAAAGCTGCTGTCCCGGCCTTTATGGCCGGGACAGCAGCTGAAAGAGGCCGATCGTAGGTCTATCGGGTCCGTCCGCGCCCGGTGTCGGGCCCGTCCGGTCGGCGGTGGTGCGGCTGCTGCCGGGAGCCAGGGTCCTGGGCGGTGCCGCGCTTGGGTCCATCCGGATTTCGGGCCGTGGTGGTGCTACGGGACCGGGCCGCCGCGGCCGAGGGGCGCGCCGGCGGGGCGAGGCGCTGGGCCTCGGCGGGGAGCAGGATCGGTACTGCATCCTGCTCGATCCGGGCCAGTCGCTACGGCCACTCCGGGCCGAGGCCGCGACTGGTCTCACGCAGCCGGGGCTGGGTGTCGACGAAGCCCTTGCTCTCGGCCTCCGCGAGGGGGCGGGTGCGTTCGGTCTTGACGCCGTCACGCAGGGCCGGAGGGGCGGTCCACTGCCCTGAGCTGTCGAGGCTGTTGGTGTAGCGGGGCTTGCTCTCGCCGCGGCGGTAGACGCTCGCCAGGTCGACCAGGGCACTGCGGTCGACGCGGTCGGCCAGGTCGAGGATGCCCTCGAAGGACTCGTCGGCGTTGGCCTGGACGGTGAGGCGTCCCTGCCCCCGGTCGGCGAGCTGCTCGAAGTACCGGTTGACGATCCCCTGGTCGCTGAGCGCCTTCGGCACGCCCATGAACAGGCCCTCGATCCGGGCACCGGACTGTCGGTAGGCCCGCATGTTGAGGTGTCGCATGTTCTCTGGCGGTTTCCAGCTTGACCACGCTGAGTAGTCGGCGGTTCCTACTGATCACTCTGCGCCGTCGTGACCGGGCTCGTAGGGCGGGATCGTCCAGCGCATCGTTGTCCGGCCCGTGGGCCCAGGCTGAAGAGTCACGGGATAGACCTGCCCGAAGCGGCGTTCGCCGCGATGTCGCATCGAGTGGTCGCCGCTGTCCCAGTTGATCCCCAGAACGGAGCAGTCAGCGACCTCGATGGCGCCGATCTGAAGCGGGTGGGTCCAACTCGCGCGGTTGAAGCGGTGGAAGTCGGTGTGCTCATCGACTGCAACCATGACGCCCCGGTCCTGTTCGTCGCCTTTCCAGTCGTTGAGGGCGTCGCTGAGCTTCTTGGCGTCATCGAGCGGGAGGTCGAGCCACCCTCGCACTTGACCGCCGTGTCGCGGGATCAGTTCTCCGCCGAACTGACGATGGGCGGCCTCCGCGTAGCCTCCCCAGTAGGCGACATCGGCAAGGCCGTCGGTTGATGGATGGCCGTCTCCGGTCCAGGAGTCCAGGGCAAGCGCGTCACCGAGCACCATGCCGCAACGGTCGACCGGTAGGTCGCCAAGGATGATCGGCTCGTCCCCTCCGGTGCCGGCCCATGGCAGACCGAGATCGACCTCAAGGACTGCGATGGTTGGTCCGCCGTCGAAGGGCGACGCCGCCGTGCTGGCCCGCACCATCAATGGCCTGTCACTGGCGGCGCGAACTGCGGCCATCTCACACATCCAGTCGTGGACGTGTCCGCCGCCGACCGATGCCGCGGCACTTGCGCGCTCGGACAGCGGTTGGCCCAGCTGCGGCCAGTAGTCGATCCACGACACCGTCCCCAACACGAGGACCCCCGACGGCGCCGTCACGACTCCCAGGTCAATGTCAGTCTCAGCCATCCGGCGATTGAACCTTCCTTTTGCTCTCAGGATCAAGGTCCGGCCTGGTCAGCGCCTGTAGTCACCCGGGGCGTACCGGCTCCAGGTTCCGCCGGCCTCGGTGACCAGACGGGTGGCTGTCTTGTCGTGGTAGCCGAGCGCCTTCGCGATGACGGGGGCTGGGGCTTGGAGGACGAGTTGGCGGATCGCGGAGGTCCTGCCGCGCTGTGGCGGGACGCCGATCTTTCGGAGGTGGACTTGGAGGCTGACCGGATTCATGGGCTGTCCGGGCTGGCGGCCGGGGAAGAGCCACTGTGAGCTTCTACTACTGGCGTAGGGCAAGTGTTGGCGGGACTGGACGTATGCCCGCATGAGGTCAGCGACGGGTTCCGGAAGCGGGGACGGCGGGTCTCCCAGCCGGACGGTGAGGGTGGCCCCGTCGTCTATGACGTCGTCGACGGTGAGGCGGACGATGCGGGTGACGGGTTGCGCGTAGAGGAGAACGAGCGCGGCCGCGACCCGGGCCCGCAGGGGCAGGGAGCCGTCGTTGAGGGTCCGCCGGAGAATGGCGAGTCGGCGGTGCTGGTGCAGCGGCGCTTGGTCCTGGCTGTTGACTTGGGGTGGCAGGGTGAGGCGGGGCATCCGGCTCGTCTTCATGCACCAGCGCAGGAACGTCTGGGCCGGGCGCCGGGTGGCCAGCTTCTCCGTGTGCCAGGCGTCGACGTCCGCCTGCTGGCAGTGTTCGAGGGTGCGGCCTCGGTCGGCGAGCCAGGAGAGGAAGGTGCCGGCCTGAGTGATCTCCTGTTTCGCCTGGCCGGTCTGGGAACGTCCCAGAGGCCCCTTCTCGGCTTTGCTCCGCAGGCGCCGCATCTGGTGCCAGGTGGCGAAATGCTGAAGAAGCCGACGGTGTTCAGGATCCTCGATGACGCCGAGCCGTTCGGCCAGCCAGCGCTGGTAAAGCATGAACTGTCGGTCGACGCGTGGCAGGACGCCGCTGTCCATCAGCAGGTCACGCAGGTGGGCGACGGTTCGCCAGGGTGTTTCCTGGTGCAGTCCATCGTGGGTGAGCGGGATGCCGCCGGCGGCCAAGCCGTGGAGGAGACGGACGACGTTGGGGTTGCGGAGCCAGATCAGGCGGCTCTTGGGCTGGTCCATCTCCAGCAGGATGGTGACCAGCGGTTGCAGCGGAGGGGCGACCTGGCTAGGCCCTGTGTCGAAAGTTGCTGAGAGGCAACGTTGTGGCGGGCTGAAGCGTCCATGGGATTGCTGGACTTGGCTTGGCCAGGGTGTGTTGAGG
>NZ_JBSHHY010000083.1:0-6118 GCF_053618675.1 Streptomyces sp. NPDC055632
CACCGAACTCCACGACGCCTTCGTCTCCCTCGCCTGCAGCCTCATCTGCTGGAGACGCCTCAAGAAGGCCCGAACATGATCGTGTTACGAGCTCTGAGCAGGTCCGTCAGCAGCAGGCCGACGCCCGCTTCTACGGAAAGCTGATCCGCAACGCACAGTTACGTTTCAGTCCTTGAGTGTGATACGGCTATAGATCTTCGACACCTTGCCGACGCTTCAGATCGGTTGGGGGTGCTCTGATGTCGGAGCAGGGGGCGTTGATGGTCAATACAGCGGGCATGGGGCAGAGTGCTGATGGGGTCAGCATCCCTTCTGACGTAGTGGGTGCTCACGGTGTGGCGCACACACTTTTCGATCTGGCTCCCGAGGAAGACAGCGGCTCTGACACTCTGGGTCGTTACCGATACCAGGCGGAGGTAGCCGCCCGGGAGTGCCTGGCCATGCTCACGCAGGAAGCCATCGACTTCGTCGTCTGCGAGTGGCATGAGGACTTCGTAGTGGCGTGGGCCGACGGATCAGTGGAACTGGTGTCGGTCAAGCATCGCGAAGGGACTAGGGGCCCGTGGACGCTCACTGAGCTGTGCAAGGACGGTGGCCTTACCCATCTCTTCGACCGCTGGTGCGCATGTGAGTGTGCGGACAATGTCCGGCTGAGACTGGCCACGAACGCTGCCTTGAAGCCGGGTAAGGGCAATGCCGGCGTGCTGGCTCGGATGTGCGGCCCTGAGCCGGAACTCATATCTGGTCTGAACATCATGGCGGAGGACGTTGCACGCCAGATGCTAAAAGTCCGCTGGAAGCATCCCTACCCCAACGTCCCAGTCACTCCAAAAGTGCACAAACTCGCAGATATGAAGATACCCGCAGGCTTTGTGGACAAGGTCCTGCGCTTCCTGGCAGTGCTGGAGATCTCTTGCAAGCCTCCTGAGCGCGAGAGCATCACCGACGTCAACATCCAACGGCTTCTGGTGCCCGCGATCGAGCATCTGCAGCTGGCTCACGTGGACCTGGAAGCCACCTACCGAAGCATTGTGGATCGGATCGAGCGCGCAAACCGTGATGAGAGCGACCGTGCCCAGCTCGCCGTGTACATTGCTGACCCGAGTCGTGCCCGCCACAGCACTCAGATCCAGCAGCGCGTTGGCCGGCGCAGAATCACCCGCGAGATCCTCCACCAGCAGATCACCTACATGACGGCGCGGCTGCCCACCTTCCCGCGCGGCAAGGCTCCCGTCGTGGCGCCCGGAGGCGCAAAGCTCGGCCGCAAACTCCGTCGGGGTCTGGTGCCTTCCGACGAAGCGGCCTTTGCCGAGAGGCTCCGGTCTGCTTGGTACACGACCTGGTCCGAGCGGCGTTCTGGTCTGACAGGGGATGAAACCGACCTTCTGAACCTGTCCACGGACGTCCTGGAGATGGCCTTCGAGTGCCGCCGTCACGCCCGGGCTCAGGTGCCCGAGGGCAGCGAGTTCGGCAACAAGATGAACGACCTGCTCGCCGAGCGGCTCAAGGTCGACGCCCTGCCCTCGCCGCCTCCCTTCCAGCTCAACAACCAGCACCTGCGGGGGCTGGCCTACCAGCTATGCGACGAGTGCCTTTTCTTCTTCTCCGAGACGTTCGACGCTGATGAGGAAGCCTCATGACTCACGGCGCCGATTTCGAGACGGCTGTAGCGCGTATGCGGACTCAGCGACGGCAGGCAGAGCAGCGTGAGGTGCACTACCACGAGGCCCGCATCCTCCTCCTCATCGCCCGGTTCACCACACCCAAAGGCGGGCTCGCAGGGCTGACGAAACTCGCCAAGCTCGACTTCCTGTTGCGCTACCCGGCAATGCTGGAACGTCTCCTGCCCGCGGGTGAGGCGTCATGGCCGACAGGAACGGCCCCCACGCCGCCTGAGCGCCTTGCCGTCGAAAGCCGCATGACCCGCTACAAGTACGGGCCCTGGGACCAGCGGTACTACAGCATTCTCAGCTCGCTCACCGCCCGCGGCCTGATCACATACGGCGACAGCACCCGAGCCGAGTTCCGGGTGACGGCTCAGGGCGCTGCCGCAGCGACCGCTCTTGCCGCTACTGCGGAGTGGGCAGTGGTCGACAGCCGGATCAGACTGCTCAAGCGGAACTTCAACAAATCAGGATCTGCCTTGAAGAACCTCATCTACGACCGCTTGCCCGACGCCGTCGACCGGCCATGGCGAACGGAGATCTGACATGGCCGTCAACCTGCGCATTGTGTCCCTGACCGTAACGACCGCCGAAGCGGAACAGACCTATCGCTTCGACCGGCCGGCCACGGTCATCACGGGTCCCATCGGCACCGGCAAGTCCAGCCTGCTGATGCTGTTCAAGCATGCCCTGGGTGGCAGTGCCATGCTCACTCCGGCAGTCCGGGAGAACGTACTGTCAGTCAAGGCCGAGGTGGCGGTCGGCTATGAACGCATGGTCATCAGGCGGGCCATCGAGGGAGACGCCGCCGATACGGTGGACATCCTGGATCCTTACTCCCTGGCGCTGGAACAGACTCTGCCCGTGCGGGCCGGCGACGGCCCCACGACACTCTCCGACCACCTGCTCGACGTGCTTGGCTTCCCGCGGGAACAGATCGCAGCGCGCCGAGAAGGATCGGCCAGGCCGCAGAACCTCACCTTCAACGACCTCTACGCCTACACGTACCTCCAGGCTCGCGAGATCGACCGCCAGGTCGTCGGCCACCTGGACAGCTGGTTCGAGACCAAGCGCAGAGAACTCTTCCGCCTGATGTTCGGTCTCACCGACAGCGCCCTCATGGAGCTCAAGCGCACCACGAACCAGCTGTTGGACAAGCTGAAGGCCAGAACCGCCGAGCATCACAACGTCAGCGCATTCCTGGCGGCCTCCGACCCCCGCAGCGACGACGAACTACGGGCCGAGCTCAAACAGCTGCGCGACACCCTGGGCCGGGCCGAGACTGGCCTGAGGAGCCTGCGCACCGAACTCGAGGAACAGACCGCCGCTGACACCGCGCTGCGACAGGAGCTCCAGAGCGCCATCCGCTCCGCACGGCAGGCAGAAGAAGAAGTGGCGGCAGCCGCCGACCTAGTAGAAGCCCGGCACGCCGTCGTCGCCCAGGTTCACCTCGATCTGTCCCGTCTCGCCCGTTCGGCCACGGCGATCGACCAACTCTCCCCCTTCGAATTCGTCGCCTGCCCACGGTGCATGCAGACCCTGGCAGCCCGGCCCGTCGAGGACGGCCACTGCCTCGTGTGCCTCCAGCCCGACCCCCTCGAGGCCGACATCGACCCGGCGGCCATCGAAGAGACCCGCACCACGCTGCAACAACAGCTCGAGGACGCACACCGCATCCAGCAGTCCGACGAGACGCACTTGCAGGCCGCCGAGGAGCGCGCGCAGCAACTCAGCTTCGCTGTCGCCAGCCTGCGCCGGCAGCTCGATGCCCAGACCCGTGATGCCGTGGCTCCACGCTTCGACGCCATCGCCGAAGCCAGCTCCCGGGTCGCCGCTCTCAAGGCCACCATCGACGCCGTCACCCAGCTGCGTGAGTCCTGGGCCCGGGTCCGCACCATCGAATCGAACATCCGCTCGATCAAAGCCCAGCGCACCCAGGTCAACAAGGCCATCAAGGATAAGTCCGAGCAGCTCAAGGCCAGCCAGACACTGGTCAGCGACCTCAGCGCCGAGTTCGGCCGACTCCTCACCAGCTGGAACCTGCCCTGGGTCGACACCGCTGTCATCGACCGCGACACCTACCTACCCGTGATCAACGGCCAGCCCTTCGAGAGCCTGCAGGCCTCCGGCGGCGGCATCGCCACCTCCGTCAACCTCGCCTACAGTCTCAGCCTTCTCGCCTTCGGGCTCGACCACCCCGAGGTCCTCGTACCGTCGCTCCTCGTGATCGACTCGCCTCGTAAAGCCTTCGGCAACAACGACTCCGACCGACAACGGGCGGCTGAGATCTACAGCCGCTTCAGGACCATGGCCGACGCGTACGGCCAACGCCTGCAGCTGATCATCGCCGACAACGACCCCCCACCCATCACCAGCGAATCCTTCGGCAAGGTGGAATTCGACTACGACAACCCCATGGTGCCCGGCGTCGACCACCCCGGCCCCGACCACGCCAGCCGCCTCGAAAACGAAACGGACAACTGACCTTGCGTTACCCGCGACCCGGGTCAGCTCGGCGTCCGGCTGGGCTCTTACCTGGACATTCACCAGGGCAACGCGTCCGGCGCACGACCGGGAGCCGAGTATGTCTAGATGGTGCTGATCAGCTGGGCGCTGGCTGAGCCGAGTTCGAGAGTCCCGGAGGAAGGAGTCTTCTCGCGGTAGCGGGCTCCTGGGATGCGGGCCTCGGAGCGAGTCAGCAGTTCGACTACGCGGTCGTGGTCCGTGTCTGAGTGGGCATCCCAGATGAGCCGGTCCGAGCGTGTGGGGTGGCCAGTGACCCAGGCCGGGCTGAGGTCGAAGCGGTACCACAGGGGCATGGAGCGCATCAGCAGTGCGCTGCGCAGTGGTGTGCTGGCGGTGAACGCCCAGCATGCGTGATGCGCTCCTTCCTCGTCGGTGAGGCCATTGTGAGGCCACAGCGGTGTGCGCCCGTCGTTCTGGTGCCAGCTGGTCTCCTGCCGGAAGACCATGCGCGCGATGTCCTTGCCGTTCCAGCGGTGTGAGTCGACGAGGTCGAGGCGCCCTCCTGTAGGGACGTGGATCAGGCGCACCCGTCGGCAGGTGAAGTCGATCAGCCGCAGGCCAGGGATGCCGCACACGCCGTGGTCTTCATGAAGAAAGGGCAGGAGGCGGCCGGCGATGCGGAAGGCCGTGTTGGTGTGGATTTCCAAGTGGCTTTCCTGGTGGCAGATGACGTTCAGATAGCCGTTGATGCTGGCCATCGCGGTCTTCCGCGGCTGTTCCAGGGGGTGGGGATGTTCGCGGGTGCTCATGAGGCACTCGAAGAGCAGAGCCTGGAAGGCTAGTTGACCACGGTCGGTGGGATCCAGGGCGGAGCGGCCGTCCTTCGCCTGAAGTCGTCCCAGGTACAGAAGGTGGGCGAGTTCCTTGCTAGTCCGCTTGTCGGTCGTGTGCGGCATGAGGTTCCTGCTCCGGCTGTCCCCCGGGCGGCAGCCGTGAAGGAAGTCATGCACGGGCACCGACAAAAGATGTTGCGGGACCGGGCATCTCACCCTTGAGGCATCTGCGGCTCCGCCCGGGCGGATCGCTCGCCTTCAGGCCGTCCCTGGCCTGTGAGGTTCACCGTACCGAATTACCCGCGTCCGGCACCACGACATGCCGGGAGAGGCGACCTCATACGGCCCAGTGGCATGGGCGAGTGGTTCGTCGTGGCGCGGTGGAAGGGATCCGCGGCCGTCACTCTTGGACAGGGCGGCGGCGAGGCGCCGGACGTTGGCGGCGACCGCGCGGGCGTGGCCGGTGAGCTGGAGGGCAATCTGCTCGTGGTCGCAGGGTGCGAGGTCCGGGTTCTTCCACGCGAGGACGGCGGTGACGAGGGCCTCGTGCACGCCGCGGTCCTGGAACACTCGGGGCATGCCGCTCATCCGTGACATCGCCCCAGCCGACTACCCGGCGGTGGAGGAGCTGCTGTACTTGACCGATCTGGGAGTCGGCGGTTTCTACGACCCCGGGGGCCTGGACGTCGTCGTGGCCGAGCTCCAGGGGCGGCTCGTCGGTGTCGCCGAGTTCGAGGTCCGCTGCGACTTCGGGCACGACGAAGGTCGGGAGGCGCACCCCGGCGGGCAGACGTTCATCTCGACGATGGCCGTCGCTCCTACCGATCGTCGCGGCGGGGTCGGCCGGGCGCTTCTCGCCGAAGTCGCCCGTCGGGCCCGGGAAGCCGGCGACACGTTCCTGGCCTTGGTGCCGCAGGACGGCGCCGACGAGGCTGACCGGCAGGCGTTCTTCCATGCGTGCGGGTTCACGCTCTACGGCCCGGCCGGACCGGGCGCGGCATGGGGCTGCCGGGTCTCGGAGATCCTCGTCGTAAAGGGCACCGCCGAGACCACAGGTGAGTAAGACGTCGTTTCTTATGGCGCTCTTGCGGTTATCGTGCCCGAGGGGGCCATCGTTGGGGTTGGGCAAGGGGTGGGGGATCGTGGACGAGGCGT
>NZ_JBSHHY010000084.1:0-5966 GCF_053618675.1 Streptomyces sp. NPDC055632
ACCCCTGATCATCACGTCCGCAGCGTAACGAACTGCCGAATCGTCACACCGGTCCCCCCGACCAGGAAGCCTCAACAAGATCGTGTTACGAGCTCGAAGGAATCATGACCGGTAGTCCCTTTTCATAGTCGCTGAACGGAGGAGCAGACCGGATAAGCTGCACGCGATGTCCGGGGCTCCACATGCTGCGGGCGGGGGTTCTCGCCATGCGCCTACCCGAAATACCGGCTTTGACATATGTCTTGGCCTGTCCTTTTTTCTTACGGATGCCAGGTCGAAGCAGATCACTGCAAAGTTCCACTTTTGCTTCCAGGGCATCAGCATCCTGCTGATCGCATCCGCACTCGAGAGGCGTGCCTCACCGACGCTGCGCTGGGATCCGCAGTGGGTGGGCATTCCTTGCCGCACCTCCGGCCTGCCTGCGGTTCTGGAAGATTCGGATTACGTAGCTGATGAACCCTGTGGACGTCCTCCAGAAGCGACAGGTCCGCATGGCACACGTTGTCGATGCCCTTGGCCTTCCACCAGCGCCTCTTCGTGACCCTGCACGGGAGCCGGTGCAGGGCGTCACGACATGAAGGGGCTTACCGAGCGGGCCCGCTCCCACATCCCGGTGATCTGCTCGTCGGGACGCTGCTGCTCGCCGTGCAGGGCGTTGAGGATCACGAGTCCTCCGGTGAGCGCGGGCACGGTCCACTGGGCCCAGGTCAGCTGGCGGCGGGCCTTGTAGAGGTCGACGGGATGCTCGGCCGCCTTCTCGGCGTCCTGAGGGTCGGTGGAGGCGGCCAGTTCGACCTTCTTGCCCAGGACGCGGGCGTAGGCGGTGGCGGCCAGGGCAGCGGCGGTGACGACCGTCTTGGCCGTGGTGGAGGCGGCAACGCCCTGCTGGGTGGCGACGCGGTGGGCGTTGACGGCCAGCAGCCCGCCGCCGCCGAACAGATGGGCGCCGATGGCGGCGGCGTTGACCGGTGTCCACTTCGCCCAGCCGGCGGAGGCGATCCGGTCCGTGGCCGTGTCGGTTGCGCCTTCCTGCGCGGCGGCGCCGTTGAGGCCGATCGCGCCCATCAGGGAGCCGCCGAACCAGGCGGCCAGGCCCACATCGTGCAGGCTGCGGATCAGCGTGTTGCGTTCAGACATGACGGTCCTCCTTGGGGGGGTGGGACGGGTGCGGCCGGCGAAGATCCCCGGGGATGAGCAGGGGGTGGCCGGCGAAGGCCTTGAGCGCTGTTCGCCCCGGCCGTGTTTCGGCAGGAGCGCCGCCACGGCCGACTCGGACAGCTCTTCTCAGGGATCCCGGTGCCTTGGAACAGGGCCGGAGCGGTCAGTGCTCGTCGGCCGTGGAACGGTGGCCGCGTGCGCCGCGGCGATTGTCGGTGCGGTCGCGGGCTGCGGAGGCGGCGACGAAGGCCAGGAGGGCGGCGAGGGCGCCGGTGATGAGGTTGCTGGTGATGGAGCGGGTGCGGGCGACGTCACCGGCGACGACCCAGGGGGCGAAGCAGGTCCAGACGCCGATGACGACGGCGGCCCACGCCATGGAGTGGGTGCGTTCGTAGGAGTTGCCCAGACCGCCCAGGAGCAGCGCGTAGGCGATGCCGGCGATGAGATTGGTGACCGCGAGGGTGGTGAAGCCGTTGAAGCCGACTATCCACGGGGACGCGGCGAGATAAAGGCCGGTGATCAGGGCCAGGGCCTCGACCGCCTGGCCCCGCGGGGTCGCGGCGGCACGGTCGTGCCGAGCACGCAGCTCCACCAGGTCGGGATGCTCTTCGATCGGTGCGTGATGACTGGTCGCCATGATGGCCTCCACAGAAGGAGTGGTCACCGGGCCCCTACCCATACAGAAGACATAAATAGGAGAATGTCGCAAAACTCCCAATTTTTCTGTCACGAGGTCATCCGGTCTCACACGGACCGGGGGCGGGGCTTTCGGATTGAACGCTCGGGATGTAGTGGGACACGGTGCGGGCTGCGTCTGCCCCCGCCTGCAGGTGCTGTTCGCTCAGGACCGCGCGGACGCCGTCCTTCTCCTTATATGCGAAGGGCACAGCAGGGCAGATGCTCAAAAGGTCCTGTGTCACGTTCCCGTCCGCATGCCTCGCGGTGAACCGGACGGATTCGATCGGCCGATCACGCAGAGTCCCGCGAGGGGATGGACATGGACCTGTCTAGCTCGGACAGCCTTGAGATCGAATTCGTCGGCAGCGCCGCCCTTCCGCTGGGGCATGGGGAGTGGCCTTGCTGGCCGACCCCAACTTCCTGCACAAGGGCCAGTACGCCTACCTGGGCAACGGCTTGGTCAGCCGCCGCCTGCGCGATCCCGTCCGTGAGGTCGAAGCACTGCCCCAGCTGGACGCCGTCGTCCTCTCGCGCCTGCAGGGGGAGCACTTCGACCGCGTCGTACGGCGCGGCCTGAAGTCCGGCCTCCCGTTCCTCACCACGCCCCACGTGGCCCGCCGCCTGAACATGCCGCACGGCTTCCACCAGGCTCGCGGCCTCACCACCTGGGAGGACGAGGTCTTGGGTAGAAGGAATGCCCAGGTCCTCATCACCGCCCCGCCGGCCCGTCACGCGGGCCATTCCGTACTGCGCCGGTTCCTGCCACCCGCCATGGGCGCGCCGTTGCAATCCGGTCAGGTGGACGGGCCTGGAGGCGTCAACCTCTACCTCACCGGTGACACCCTCCCCTTCGAAGGGCCGAACGAGATACCCCGGCGCTTCCCCGGCATCCACCTCACCGTCCTCCACCTCGGCGGAACCACTCTGCCCGGAGGAATGCTCGTCACCATGCACGCCGAGCAGGGAGCCGAACTCGCCCACTCACTGGACACCCCCCGGATCATGCCGGCGCACTACGAGGAGTACACCGTGATGAAGTCGCCCCTCTCCGCCTTCCTCGACGCCGCGCGGCGCAAAGGCCTCGGCGAACGTCTCGTGCACTGCCCGCCCGGCGTCACCACGACCGTGCGGGTCGCGCCGCACCCCGTCCCCTGACTCCTGCCCGAAGACCGCTCACCCGCCCGGAGGAACCATGCCGTACACCGAGAACAATCACGTCACCTACAGTGATGGTCGCCCCGGCCTAACAGAAGGGGCACGTCGAAGAGGTCCGTGACGAGGGCCCGCACGCCGTCTACCGGATCCGCAACGAAGCGACCAACGAGATCCAGGTCGTCACCGAGGAACAAATCGGAGCCGGTCCGGGAGGAAACGCCTGAACCGCTGTAGAACGGACGGGGCCGGTGACCCCGTGGGTCGTACCCCTCCCTTTCCAGGCTTCCTCGTCCGGGCACCGCCCCCGCCATCGGCGGAATCAGGAACGGACAGCCAGATGAACCTTCTCGGCCGCGTCGCCTTCCGTACGGCGCTGACGGCCGCCCGCCGCCGCGGCGGCCGACCCGCCCTGCACCCACCGCGGGGTGGTCGTCACGGGGCACCTCGTCGTAACCGACGGTCACCGGGACAACTAGGGAGTGCCGCGGCTCGACGTTCCGGGCTCGTACGCAGGTGACCGCCCGCTGGTCCCGGGGCGCCGGACTGCCGCCCTCGTTGCCGGGCGGGCTGGGCCTCGCGCCGCGGGTGGAGGAAGCAGGCGGGCCGGAGCAACCCCTGGACCTGCTCCTCACCACCGGGGTTGGTGGACCCGGCACCTGCCGCTCCCCCGCACGTCCACCACGGCCGGCCCGTACTCCACCCTCCTGTCCTACACCGTCGGCCGGCGCGAAAGGGTGGTGACCGCCTTCCCGATGCCCGGGACCGCGCGGATCCCCGCCCGCCCCGCATCGGTGCGGGCCTCCGTGGCCCGGCGACCGGTGGTCTTCCAGCTCTGTTGGGGGACGACCGGAGCCTGACGGCCCCTGGCCCGGCTCACTTTCCACGAAGAGACGTCCCGCCCCTCCCGAACGGCGACGCGTTCGACCCCTACCTCAACTTCCTGCCCCACTTCCACCCCGTCGACCGCCTTCGGTCGCTGCGCCTCGCCGCGTACGCGGGGTCACGGGAGGGCTGGCACGCGCAGCCGCCCTTCCGGGGGGGAGGCCGGCGCTGAAGCTTCCCCTTGATGTTGGACATCTGGAGACTGGGACGTGGGGTTCCAGAGAAAGTAGTGCCAGGTGGGAAGTAAGAGCAACCGCAGCAGGCGGTACTCGGAGGAATTCAAGCGCGATGCGGTCGCGCTGGTCCGGTCCTCCGGCAAGACCGTCACCGAGGTGGCCCGCGAGATCGGGGTGAGCGCCGAGGTGCTGCGGAACTGGGTCAAGCAGGACACGGCCGACCGCGGGCAGGGGTCGCCGGGTGAGCTGACGAGCGCGGAGCGGGAAGAGCTACGTCGGCTGCGGAGGCAGAACCGTGAGCAGGCAGAGACGATCGAGGTGCTGCGAAAAGCGGCGGTCTTCTTCGCGAAGGAGAGCAATCGGTGAACGATGTGTACGCGTTCATCGAGGCGGAGAAGACCACCCACAACGTTGCTCTGCTGTGCCGGCTGCTGAAGGTGGCCCGGTCCTCCTCCTACGCCTGGCTGGCCGGCGAGTCGGCCCGTGCCGCCCGCCAGGCCGCCGACGATGCGCTCGCCCACGAGATCACCATGTTGCACATCGCCTCCCGGTGCACCTACGGGGTGCCGCGTATCCATGCCGAGTTGCGCAGGTTGGACCGGCGGGTCAACCGCAAGCGAGTGGAGCGGATCATGCGTGAGTGCGACATCACCGGGGTCACCCGGCGCAAGCACTGGTCGCTGACCCGTCCGGCGAAGAAGGCGGTACCCGCTCACGACCTGATCGGCCGCGACTTCACGGCCGCCGCCCCAGGGCGGGAACTGGTCGGTGACATCACCTGCATCCCCGCCGACGAGGGCTGGCTCTATCCGGCGACCTGGCTGGACCTGGCCACCCGCGAGATCGTCGGCTACTCGATGGCCGACCACCACCGCGCCTCCCTGGTGGTCAACGCCCTGACGATGGCCGCCGGACGTGGCCGGCTCCGGACCGGATGCGTCGTGCACTCGAACCGCAGAGCCGAGTACACCTCTGACGAACTCCGCTGGGAAATAAGCAGGTTGGGCCTGCGTCAGAGCATGGGCCGAACCGACTCGTGCTACGACAATGCCGCCGCCGAGAGCTTCTTCGTACTGCCGAAAGCGGAGATCGGCACCCGCCGTCGGCCCGACCGGACCACTGCCCGCGCTGAGCTCTTCGCCTTCATCGAGACCTTCTACGACCGCAAGCGGCTGCGAAGGCATCCAGTCTTGGGTACCTCACCCCGCTGGAGACCTGGCAGCGATACGAGCAAGAACACGCCCTCGCAGCGTAAGCATCAAATGCCCAGCATCACGCGGAAACTTCACGGTCCGAATTCAACTGCGTGAACATGAAAAGCGTTCCAGTTAATCCCTGAGGCGAAAGGAACCAGAGATCGGTAGATAATTCTCTCGACCGCCAGAGAACCCTTGAGAGACAAGAGCGTTTTGAGGTGGCACTCCGAGAGTCCCCGGGGCTGGAGCTGCCCTGCCTTCGGCCCTACCTGCCCCAGCGATTGAGGCCAGCGGTATGATCGGCACTGTCCCGGGTAGCGGATGAACATGTTCAAACATCGACGTGTACGGGTCGCGTGCGTGCTACTCCTCGGATGGGCGGCATTGACCGTCGTGGAATGGCGGGTGGAACAGGCACCCTGGCGTACGGCTGTGATGAGCGGGTTTCTGATGGCGTGCGTGGTGGCGGGTACTTGGTGGTTCGCCGAGATGACACAGGGCCTGTCCTCACGAACACATAGAAACCAACGGGCGATCGGGTCCCCCGCTGACAACCGCCCCGGCAAAGAAGTAAGGCACACACATCCAACCGGTACGCCTGCCGGTGACGCCAAAAACAACACACGTCAGTGAGCCTCTTTCATCCTGTGCTGGAGGGTGAAATGGGCTGGTCAGCGGGTGTGGTGACGAGGCAGGGCCCCTGGTCGTTGGCGTGGTGATC
>NZ_JBSHHY010000085.1:0-5952 GCF_053618675.1 Streptomyces sp. NPDC055632
CACCGAACTCCACGACGCCTTCGTCTCCCTCGCCTGCAGCCTCATCTGCTGGAGACGCCTCAAGAAGGCCCGAACATGATCGTGTTACGAGCTCTTCACAGACGGTCCGTCCCCCTCCTGTACTGAAGGACGCGGGGAGCGATTTCGCCCGGCTCTCCCGCAGGATTCAGGAAGCCGGGCTCATGGCCGGGCGCCCCGGCTACTACGCACTGCGCATCACGGTCGTGACAGCCCTGTACGCCGCCGGGTGGACGGCCTTCGTCCTGGTCGGCGACAGCTGGTGGACGCTCCTGACAGCCGGCTTCCTCGCCTTCGTGTTCGGGCAGGTGGCGCTGCTCGCGCACGACCTCGCCCACCGGCAGGTCTTCCGGCTGCGCACGGCCAGCGAGGTGTCCGGGCGCATCGCCGGGAACCTCGGCATCGGCATGGGGTACGGCTGGTGGCAGGACAAACACACCCCTCACCACGCCAACCCCAACCACGAGGACCTCGACCCCGATCTCGACCCGGACATCCTCGTATGGACGCAGGAGCAGGCCCGCGAGGCCAGGGGACTGCCCCGACTGCTCGGCCGCTCGCAGGCATTGCTGTTCTTCCCCCTGCTCACGCTGGAGGGATTCAACCTGCACGTGTCCGCGGTGAGGTCGCTGCTCGACCGCTCACTCAAGCACCGTGTGTGGGAAGGCGCCCTGCTCACCGCGCACCTCGCCGCCTACCTCGGCGCACTGTTCCTAGTGCTTCCGCCCGGCAAGGCGGCCGCGTTCCTGCTCGTGCACCAGTGCCTCTTCGGCATCTACCTCGGCTCGATCTTCGCCCCGAACCACAAGGGCATGCCGATCCTGAGCGGCGCCGACCGGCCCGACTTCCTGAGGCGCCAGGTCCTGACCTCCCGCAACGTGCGCGGAGGCCGCCTCACCGATGTCGTTCTGGGCGGTCTCAACTACCAGATCGAGCACCACCTCTTCCCCAGCATGCCCAGCCCGCACCTGCGCAGGGCCCGGACCATCGTCCGCGGGTACTGCCAGGAGCTCGGGGTCGGCTACCTGGAGACCAGCCTGGTCGAGTCCTACCGGCAGACCCTCGCCAGCCTCCACGCGGCGGGAGCCCCCCTCAGAAAGCCGCGCACCGCCTGACGCCACGGCCTGTCACCGATGCGTTCCGGCACGGTCCTTGCATGGGTATGCGAAAGGCCCCCACGCCCTGGGGCTTGAGTTCTAGCGGTCCTCGCAACGCTCATGGGCCTGTCCAATAGACGGCTCGGGCCTTGACCCCCAATGCTGGACACACGAGACACTGGATCCTGAGGATCTGAGAACGGACATCTCGTGGTCATGAAGCACTATCCGCCGGAGTTCAAGGCGGACGCGGTCGCGCTCTACGAGTCGCGGCCCGAGGCGACGATCAGGTCGGTCGCCGCCGATCTGGGGATCAACCCGGAGACCCTGCGGAACTGGGTCCGGGCGGCCGGCGTGAGCCGGCCCCGGGGACGCCGAGTGGAGGTGTCGGCCGAGCCGCCCACGCCGCTGGAGGCGGAGAACGCCGCGCTGCGCAAGAAGGTCCGCGAGCTGGAGGAGGAACGCGAGATCCTGCGGAAGGCGGCGAAGTATTTCGCCGGGGAGACGCGCTGGTGAACCGCTTCCAGTCCGTTGCCGACCACCAGCGCCGCTTCGGCGTGAAGCGGCTCTGCAGCATCCTCAATATCGCCCGCTCGAGCTTCTACTACTGGCGCCGGACGGCCGCGGACCGGGCCGCCCGGCAGGCGGCCGACGCCCGCCTGGCAGCCCGGATACGGGCGGTGCACCTCGAGTCGGACGGCACCTACGGAGTCCCGAGGATCACCGCCGAGCTCCGGGAGACCAGTGGTGAGGCGGTCAACCACAAGCGGGTCGCCCGGATCATGCGGGCGTCCGGGATCCAAGGAATCCGGTTGCGCCGCCGGCACCGCACCACCGTCCCCGACCTTGCAGCCGCCAAGGCACCGGACCTGATCGGCCGCGACTTCACCGCCGGCGAGCCGAACACGAAGTACGTCGGCGACATCACCTACCTGCCCATCGACGGCGGGAAGTTCTGCTATCTGGCGACCGTCATCGACCTCGCCTCGCGCCGTCTGGCCGGATGGGCGATCGCCGACCACATGCGCGCGGACCTCGTGACCGACGCCCTGGCCGCGGCGATCCGCACCCGCGGCAGCCTCGCCGGATCGATCATGCACACCGATCACGGAGCCCAGTACACGAGCAGGGCCTTCGCCGAAACCTGCAGGTCAGCAGGGGTTAGGCAAAGCATGAGCGCGGTCGGGGCCAGCGCGGACAACGCCCTCGCCGAGTCCTTCAACGCGACCTTCAAACGCGAGATCCTGCAAGGCCGAAAGAGCTGGCCGGACGAGGGCGAGGCCCGACTCGACGCCTTCAGATGGCTCCACCGCCACAACACCCGCCGCCGACACTCCCGCCTCGGACAACGATCACCGATCGCCTTCGAGAACACCCTCCAACGCACACCAACTACGCTGGCGCAAGCCGCATAACCCGTGTCCAGGATTCGGGGTAAAGGCCCCAACTTCGGCAAGCACCGACGCTGCACCGAACGGACGGGAAGCGGCCGTCAAGTTCTTCCTCGCCCTGGCCGCCACCGTCATCACGGTCCGCTGCATGATCCGACGCGCCTGGGCGCTCTACCGCTGGAGCACCCGCCCTCGAAGCCCACGAGTCCGATGACCTACTGGCGGACACCCTTAGCGGGGGAGTAGGGCGCTTACGGTCTTGCCGCCGGCCCTGTGGCGGGTCACAGCGGTGACGCGGGCGAGGTGGTTGACCATGGGCCACCCGAAGCCTCCGGTGCCGCCGTTCAGGTCGGGGGTGCGCATGCGGGGGGCCTGGGGGTTGGGGTCGCCTATGGCCACTTCGATGCTGTCTCGGTGTGCGGTCAGGTCCAGGACGCAGGTGCCGCCGCCGTGCCGCAGGGCATTGGTGACGAGTTCTGAGACCACCAGGACCACGGTGTCGGCGGCCTCGGACGCGAGCGCCGGCATGAGCCCGTCGAGGAAGGACCGGGCCCTGTCACGTGCCCAGGCGATGGAACCCGCAGGGTGGTCGATCGCGATGTCGACGCTCATCGTTTCCATCGGATCCCCCTGGTCTGCGGATCACTCATGCCCGTTCCTCCCCGCCCGCCGCATCTGCCCCGAGAAGCGGCGATCAACCAGGTGCGACCGCCCTGCGCCCCGCCCGCGTCATTGCCCGAAGCTGATTACCTCACCGTCAGGCGCACGAAAATCTGTATTGGCCAGAGTAGACATTGGGCAGTGGCGTAGCTAAGGTTTCTTCCGTAGCCGAGAAGGACAGCAGGGCCTGGCAGAGACGAACTGCCGACAAGCAGTACCAGCAGTACAGGTAGTTGCAGTTCGCAGGACGGTGCGGCGGCGGAGTTTCGAAGCCAGGGTTGTTGCAGGACGGCGACGGGACTGGCGGCCGGACCGGGTGGCCCGCAGTGATCAGGGGCCGTCGCGCGGGACCGTGGTCATGGCATGTGCGGTACCCGTGAGTGCGCAGTTCACAGCAGTGAAGTAATGGAGCGGTACCCCTGGTGAAGGCGTCGGCTGCGGGCGCGCGCATCGGGAAGTTCGGCAGTGGGGTTCCAAGCCAGAGCAGACGCAGGACGGGCAACGGGGCTGGCTGCCGAAGAGTGGCGCTGTCACAGGTCACTGAGCAGTTCGCATCACCAGCAGTACCCGCAGTAGAGCAGTACCCCAGTGGTAGGTAGTTGATCACCGAGGGAAGAACGGAGGAACGAAGCACCATCAGGATCGCCCGGACGGAAGTCTTGAGTCCGGGTACCGCAGGACATCGTTAGTGAGGTGGTCTTCGGTCAAGCAACCGCGATCCCCGCAGCACCGGCAGCAGTCAGGTCGGGTGCGCGGACACAGAAGGCCGGCGCAGTATCAGGGCCGGCAGGTGCTGTAGTAGTTCCTTCGGGGCCCTGGTGCCAGTACGGCACCAGGGCCCCTCCACGCGTTCCAGAGAGGTGCAGATGACAGCAGATGACTCGTACGACCGACTCGACGACGACGACTATCCCGCCTACACGATGGGCAGGGCCGCCGACATGCTCGGCACCACCCCCGCCTTCCTGCGGGCCCTGGGTGAACACCGTCTGATTACCCCGCTGCGCTCAGAGGGTGGCCACCGTCGCTACTCCCGCTACCAGCTGCGGATCGCCGCCCGCGCCCGGGAACTCGTCGACCAGGGAACACCCGTCGAGGCCGCCTGCCGCATCATCGTCCTCGAGGACCAGCTCGAAGAGGCTCAGCGCATTAACGCCGAATACCGCCGCGCCGCCGAACCGGCAAAGCCGCCGTCCGCAGCCTGAGACCTGCGCGCCCGCCAGGCGCCGATCCCTCGCACAGGGCAAGGCGTGAGGCGGGAAGCGTTTTCTGTGGTGACAGTGGGTGCGGGCGTGTACCGTCCCTGTTAGCTGTCGTGGTTCGGATCTTCCCTTTGCCCATGCCTCCGGCGTGGGCTTTTTTGCTGTGCTGTGCCGCAGGAACCAGGGCGATCACCTCCGCCTCCCACAACAGTGTGGGCGGCGTTCATCGACTGGAAGGCATGAGACATGGCTACGGGAACTGTGAAGTGGTTCAACGCGGAGAAGGGCTTCGGCTTCATCGCCCAGGACGGCGGCGGCCCGGACGTCTTCGCCCACTACTCGGCAATCAACTCCTCGGGCTTCCGTGAGCTCCAGGAGGGCCAGATGGTGACGTTCGACGTCACCCAGGGCCAGAAGGGCCCCCAGGCGGAGAACATCACCCCGGCCTGACCCTCCCCGCCTCTGCCTGCGGGCACCGAGGTCGGCTCCGTTTCCCGACAGTCCGGTAGCGGGTGACCCGAACGACGGAAGCCAGGCCGGCGGCCCAGAGGCAACGGACACACACCGGACGAGGGCTGCGCGACTGCGCGCGGCCCTCATCCGTGGTGGTACACCGCCGTCTCCCGCGCGGTCGCCCCACAGAGCAGCAGGCCGGGTACCGCCGCCATGCAGAGATGCTTAGCCTGCCTGCTCGGTCGCTTGGACAGGGAAGCACACACCAGGACCAGAGGCTACAGAGGGTAGTCAGTAGGGTGCTCAGCGCGATACCGGGGCTGTCCTGCATCCGGCGTTCCTGAGTCTGCCGGACCCCAGGGGAATGCGGGATCGAGACATGATTTCAGCACTGCGGTCCGCGCGAAGAATGCGCGGTCAGCGACGCCGGCCGCCGCCGACGCGGCGGTCGTCGGCCAGTGCAGTAAGCGGGCCGAACTCGCAGGCGAGCTCGTTCCACGTCAGAACCTCGCCACAGCGGTCCGGGAACTCCTTCGGGTTGAACTCGGGCATGGTCCAGGTGCCAGTGCCCCGGTCCCGCAGCCACAGGTCCCCGTCACCGTCGACCACAGTCGGCGGGACCGGAACGGGCTCGGCCTGATCGACGGGCTCCCAGGTGACCCGGCCCGGATGGGAAACACGGCGCAGCTCGGTGGTGGCCAGCCGCGCGGCCAAGTCACGGACAGACTCTTCGGCGTCCTTGACCGACTCGAGTCGGAACGCGTCGTCAAGTACGGGCAGGGCTGGATTCTTGCTGCGCTTTGAACTCATACGCTGATTACCTCCGGTGGGGGGCGCCACATCCGTTATGGCACCCCATAGAGCAACACGGTATCCGAGACGGAAGCCCGGCGAGTCGGATGCAGGTTCGGGTCACAGGTTGAGTCATGTGGCCTGGAGGACCGGTCCGGTCATGACAGCCTCGGATTCGACGGGAGGCAGTCGGCCGAGTGCGACTGCCGGCGACGACTGTGGTAGGCCCGCTTTCATACGCGCTTCAGTGAGCCTCTTTCATCCTGTGCTGGAGGGTGAAATGGGCTGGTCAGCGGGTGTGGTGACGAGGCAGGGCCCCTGGTCGTTGGCGTGGTGATC
>NZ_JBSHHY010000086.1:0-5649 GCF_053618675.1 Streptomyces sp. NPDC055632
CCCCAGAGCACCGCCCGGTTGGTCAGGGGGCCACGGTCCCGCGGGGGGGGGTGCGCGGGTGGGCGGCGACCGGATCCGGTCGCCGCCCTCCGGCGTCGTACGAGAGGCGGTGCCTAGGCGGCGAGCTTCGCCAGGGCCGCGTCGATGCGGGCCAGGGCCCTCTCCTTGCCCAGGATCTCCAGGGACTCGAAGAGCGGCAGGCCGACCGTGCGGCCGGTGACCGCGACGCGGACCGGGGCCTGGGCCTTGCCGAGCTTGAGGCCGTGGGCCTCGCCGGCGGCCAGGACGGCGTTCTTGAGGGACTCGGGGTCGCTCCAGTCGGCGGCGTCGAGCTTCTCGCGGGCGGTGGTGAGCAGGGCCGCGGGCTCGCCCTTCATCGCCTTGTCCCACGAGGGCTGGTCGAAGACCGGCTCGGGCAGGAAGAGGAAGTCGACGTTGGCCGTGATGTCCGAGAGGACGGTCAGGCGGGTCTGGGCGTGCGGCGCGATGGCCTCCCAGGCGGCCCGGTCGAAGTCCTCGGGCGCCCAGGGGGCGTGCGGGGCGCGCAGCCAGGGCTCGCAGGCCTCGGCGAACGCCTTCACGTCCAGCCTGCGGATGTGGTCGGCGTTGATCGACTCGGCCTTCTTGAGGTCGAAGCGGGCCGGGTTGGCGTTGACGTCGGCGATGTCGAACTTCTCGACCATCTCGGGGACGGTGAAGAGGTCCTGGTCGGCGGAGAAGGACCAGCCGAGCAGGGAGAGGTAGTTCAGCAGGCCCTCGGGGAGGAAGCCGCGCTCCCGGTAGAGGTTGAGGGAGGCCTGCGGGTCGCGCTTGGAGAGCTTCTTGTTGCCCTCGCCCATCACGTACGGCAGGTGGCCGAAGGCGGGGATCTCCTTGGCGACGCCCAGCTCGATCAGCGCCTTGTAGAGCGCGATCTGGCGCGGGGTGGAGGAGAGCAGGTCCTCGCCGCGCAGGACGTGGGTGATCTCCATGAGGGCGTCGTCGACCGGGTTGACCAGGGTGTAGAGCGGGGCGCCGTTGGCCCGGAGGATGCCGTAGTCCGGCACGTTCTCCGGGGTGAAGGTGAGCTCGCCGCGGACCAGGTCGGTGAAGGTGATCGGCTCGTCGGGCATCCGGAAGCGGACGATCGGCGTGCGGCCCTCGGCCTCGTACGCGGCCTTCTGCTCGTCGGTGAGGTCGCGGCAGTGGCCGTCGTAGCCGGAGGGGCGGCCGGCGGCGCGGGCGGCCTCGCGGCGCTCGTCGAGCTCCTCGGTGGTGCAGTAGCAGGGGTACGCGTGGCCGCCGGCGACCAGCTTGTCGGCGACGTCCTTGTAGATGTCCATCCGCTGCGACTGGCGGTACGGCGCGTGCGGGCCGCCGATCTCCGGGCCCTCGTCCCAGTCGAGGCCGAGCCAGCGCAGCGAGTCGAGCAGCTGCTGGTACGACTCCTCGGAGTCGCGCGCCGCGTCGGTGTCCTCGATGCGGAAGACCATGGTGCCCTGGTTGTGCCGGGCGAAGGCCCAGTTGAAGAGGGCGGTGCGGACCAGGCCCACGTGGGGGTTGCCGGTCGGCGAGGGACAGAAACGGACGCGGATGTTCGCGTTAGCCACGCTTGATCACCTTATTGGTGAGAGTGCCGATGCCTTCGATGGTGACGGCGACCTCGTCGCCGACGTTGAGGGGGCCGACCCCGGCCGGGGTGCCGGTGAGGATGACGTCGCCGGGGAGCAGCGTCATGGCCTCGGTGATGTGGACGACCAGGTCCTCGATGGAGCGGACCATGTCGCTCGTGCGCCCGAGCTGGCGCTGCTCGCCGTTGACCGTGGCCTGGACGGTCAGGTCGCCGGCCTGCGCGAGGCTCAGGCCGGTCTCGACCCAGGGGCCCAGCGGGCAGGAGGTGTCGAAGCCCTTGGCGCGGGCCCACTGCTTCTCGCGCTTCTGGACGTCGCGGGCGGTGACGTCGTTGGCGCAGGTGTAGCCGAAGATCACGTCCTGGACGCGCTCGCGGGGCACCTCGCGGCACATGCGGCCGATCACCACGGCCAGTTCGGCCTCGTGGTGCAGCTCGTCGGAGAAGGAGGGGTGCTCGATGGCGTCGCCGGGGCCGATCACCGAGGTGGTGGGCTTGAAGAAGGCGACGGGGACGTCGGGGACCTCGTTGCCGAGTTCGGCGGCGTGCTCGGCGTAGTTGCGGCCGATGGCCACGACCTTGTTGGGGAGCACGGGGGGCAGGAGCCGCACCTTGCTCAGCGGGACCTTGGTGCCGCTGAGTTCGAAGTCGGTGTACGGGATGCCCTTGATGATGTCGAGGACGAGGCCGCCGGACTCGACGGTTCCCTCGCCCTCGACGGCGCCGAAGGCCACGTTGCCGTCGATGGAGAATCTGGCGATGCGCACGAGTGCTGTCGCCCCTCACTTGGTACTGGCTGGAGTCTGACGCTCCAGGCTAACGCGGCGAGGGGCCGCCGAACGGCGGGATACGGGCGTACGGGCCGGTGGGAGCGGGGCCCGGGGCCGGTTCCCCGGGTCCGTCCTGCCCGACCCTGGTCCGCCGGACAGGCCCTAGCGCGCGACGGTGGCGTACGGGGCGGGCTCGTACGGGGCCGGGGCCTGCATGAGGACGGTGCGGCGCGGGTTGGCCGTCCGGCCGGGCAGCTCGGCCGCGTACTCCGGCTGGGCGCCCCGGCCGAGCTGTGCGGCGTCCACGAGGTGGACGAGGGTGGAGCGGCGGGGGTTGGCCGTGGTGCGGAGCGTCGTCTTGTTCATCGCGGTGATCAGACCTTGTTCCGGGACGGGCGCCCGTGCGGGCGCGTAAGGGGCGTAAAGCGTCAGGCTAAACATGGGATCCCCTTCGAATGCATGGCTGAGACATCGATCAGCGTGTGAGTTTGCTCACCAATGACGGCACATTCCAGGCATTACGGACGGTTGCCCGTCGGTACGGAAAGGGACATTTAGCCACTGAATGCTCTATTCCGCTCCTGATCATGTCGACTGGGACACACGGGGATGCCGTGCCATTGGCAAGGAAAAGTCCGAATCCTCCGTGATCATCTTCTACATGGGGTGACACACCGTGCACACGTTGTCATAGCCTTCCCGGCACGACACGCGGCCCTTGTTGGAGATCCGGCACTGTGCTGGAATTCCCGCACCGCCGCGGGTTTCAAGCCGGCGCGCAGGAGGCGCGACGCAGCGCCGGCCGAGTGGCGGGACGAAGGGGGAACTGCGCCGGTCACCGACGACCACCTGGGGTGCTCCACAACACCCCGATCGACACCGACACCGTCCTCTCCGTTCACCCGGAAGGACGCCTGGTCCAGAGGTTGCGACGCTAGTGCAGGGACGTTTCAAGAGGGATGGCTCGGGGTCTCCCCAGGCCCGCCAGGGCCGAGCGGATGCTCCGGCGGAGCAGGAACCGCGTGCCGGGACCGACCGCGGTCCCTCGGCCTCGCACACCCCGAACCAGGGCCAGGGTCCGTCCGGCGAGGGCGGTGACGGCGGCCGTCGCGCGGGCGCCGGGGCCTCCCCTGCCGAGCCGTCCGCCGCTCCCGCGCCCAAGGCCGAGAACGAGGTCGGCCCCCGAATAGCGCTCCGCAACTGGCGCATCTCGACGCGTCTGGTCGCGCTCCTCACCCTCCCCGTGGTCGCCGCGACCGCCCTGGGCGGCATCCGCATCAGCGAGTCGCTCCAGGACATGGAGCAGCTCGACCACATGCAGCTGCTCACCAAGCTGACCCGTGAGGCCACCGACCTCGCCAAGGCCCTCCAGGCCGAGCGCGACCACTCCGCCGGCCCGCTGGCCAACGGCCGCCCGGTCAGCGACTACCAGGTCGCCAACCCGCGCCGGAAGACGGACCTGGAGCTCAAGGCCTTCCTCGCCGCCACCGAGGAGATCCCCTCCTCCGAGGGCGACGAGTCGCTGCGCAGCATCCGCCAGAACGTCAGCCAGATCGCCTCGCAGGTCACCGAGCTCCACGCCATCCGGAGCAGCGCGTACAAGAAGGACGTCTCCAACTCGGTGACGGTCGAGGCGTACAGCCGTCTCATCCGCTCGCTCCTGAGCCTGTCCCAGGACATGGCGCAGGCGACCAGCAACCCCGAGATGATCAAGCGGACCCGCGCGCTCGCCGCGTTCTCGTCCGCCAAGGAGTACGCCTCCATCCAGCAGGCGATCATCGCGGCGGCGCTGCCCCCGAGCGACCGGACGCGCGGCAAGATCGAGCAGGGCGACCGGCTGTACGGCGAGGCCGCGCTCAACAGTGAGAACGTCGAGCTCAAGTCCTTCCAGGCGATCTACAAGTCGACCGGCGGCGACGCCGACGACCTGACGTCGACCCTGAACCGGGGCAACCCGTCGATCACCGCGGCCGACAAGTACGCCGAGCGCGTGCTGACCTCGGACAAGGCGATGGAGAACCCGAACACCAACCCGCGTGGTCACCTGAACTTCACCGACGAGTACGGCACCAAGATCGCCGCCATGGACCGCATCGAGAGCGTCCTGCTCGGCGACATGGAGTCCATGGCCCGTGAGCTGCGGCAGGAGTCGCAGCGCGAGGCCATCATCAACGGTGCGCTGATCCTGCTCGTCCTCGGCGTCTCGCTCGTCGGCGCCTTCGTCGTGGCGCGGTCCATGATCCGCTCGCTGCGCCGCCTCCAGGACACCGCGACCAAGGTCGCCCAGGAACGCCTGCCCGAGCTCGTCAAGCAGCTCTCCGAGTCCGACCCGCAGGACGTCGACACCTCCGTCGAGTCCGTCGGCGTGCACTCCCGGGACGAGATCGGCCAGGTGGCCGCGGCCTTCGACGACGTGCACCGCGAGGCCGTCCGCCTCGCCGCCGAGCAGGCCCTCCTCCGGGGCAACGTCAACGCGATGTTCACCAACCTCTCGCGCCGTTCCCAGGGCCTCATCCAGCGCCAGCTCTCGCTCATCTCCGAGCTGGAGTCCCGCGAGGCCGACCCGGACCAGCTCTCCTCGCTGTTCAAGCTCGACCACCTCGCGACCCGTATGCGCCGGAACGGCGAGAACCTCCTCGTCCTCGCCGGCGAGGAGCCGGGCCGCCGCTGGACCCGGCCGGTCCCGCTGGTCGACGTCCTGCGCGCCGCCGCCTCCGAGGTGGAGCAGTACGAGCGCATCGAGCTGGCCGCGGTCCCGGCGACCGAGGTCGCCGGCCGGGTCGTCAACGACCTCGTGCACCTGCTCGCCGAGCTCCTGGAGAACGCCACCTCGTTCTCCTCCCCGCAGACCAAGGTCCGGGTCACCGGCCACGCGCTGCCCGACGGCCGGGTGCTCGTCGAGATCCACGACACCGGCATCGGCCTCTCCCCCGAGGACCTCGCGGCGATCAACGAGCGGCTCGCCTCGCCGCCCACCGTGGACGTCTCGGTCTCCCGCCGCATGGGTCTGTTCGTGGTCGGCCGCCTGTCCCTGCGACACGGCATCCGCATCCAGCTCCGCCCCTCCGACTCGGGCGGCACCACCGCGCTCGTCATGCTTCCGGTCGACGTCGCCCAGGGCGGCAAGAAGCCCATGCCCAAGCAGGGTCCGGGCGGCCAGGGCGCGATGCCTCCGGGCGCCTCCGCCCCGGGCGGCCGGCTGCCCGGCGGCCCCGGCGCGGCCGGTGGCCCCGGCGGACGTCCGGGCCAGGGCGGCGCGCCGTCCTCGGC
>NZ_JBSHHY010000087.1:0-5529 GCF_053618675.1 Streptomyces sp. NPDC055632
GTGTTATATTATTAAACGTCGCTGATGAACAGCAGACAACAACGAAAAGCTTCGGAAACAACTTAAAAAAAGTTGTTGACATAAAAGAAGCTGAGTGGTAAGATAATAAAGTTGCTTCAACAAGCGGTAATGATCTTTGAAAACTAAACAAGACAAAACGTACCTGTTAATTCAAAGTTTTAAATAAATCGCACAGTGATGTGCGTAGTCAGTCAAACTACTTTATCGGAGAGTTTGATCCTGGCTCAGGACGAACGCTGGCGGCGTGCCTAATACATGCAAGTCGAGCGGACAGATGGGAGCTTGCTCCCTGATGTTAGCGGCGGACGGGTGAGTAACACGTGGGTAACCTGCCTGTAAGACTGGGATAACTCCGGGAAACCGGGGCTAATACCGGATGGTTGTTTGAACCGCATGGTTCAAACATAAAAGGTGGCTTCGGCTACCACTTACAGATGGACCCGCGGCGCATTAGCTAGTTGGTGAGGTAACGGCTCACCAAGGCAACGATGCGTAGCCGACCTGAGAGGGTGATCGGCCACACTGGGACTGAGACACGGCCCAGACTCCTACGGGAGGCAGCAGTAGGGAATCTTCCGCAATGGACGAAAGTCTGACGGAGCAACGCCGCGTGAGTGATGAAGGTTTTCGGATCGTAAAGCTCTGTTGTTAGGGAAGAACAAGTACCGTTCGAATAGGGCGGTACCTTGACGGTACCTAACCAGAAAGCCACGGCTAACTACGTGCCAGCAGCCGCGGTAATACGTAGGTGGCAAGCGTTGTCCGGAATTATTGGGCGTAAAGGGCTCGCAGGCGGTTTCTTAAGTCTGATGTGAAAGCCCCCGGCTCAACCGGGGAGGGTCATTGGAAACTGGGGAACTTGAGTGCAGAAGAGGAGAGTGGAATTCCACGTGTAGCGGTGAAATGCGTAGAGATGTGGAGGAACACCAGTGGCGAAGGCGACTCTCTGGTCTGTAACTGACGCTGAGGAGCGAAAGCGTGGGGAGCGAACAGGATTAGATACCCTGGTAGTCCACGCCGTAAACGATGAGTGCTAAGTGTTAGGGGGTTTCCGCCCCTTAGTGCTGCAGCTAACGCATTAAGCACTCCGCCTGGGGAGTACGGTCGCAAGACTGAAACTCAAAGGAATTGACGGGGGCCCGCACAAGCGGTGGAGCATGTGGTTTAATTCGAAGCAACGCGAAGAACCTTACCAGGTCTTGACATCCTCTGACAACCCTAGAGATAGGGCTTTCCCTTCGGGGACAGAGTGACAGGTGGTGCATGGTTGTCGTCAGCTCGTGTCGTGAGATGTTGGGTTAAGTCCCGCAACGAGCGCAACCCTTGATCTTAGTTGCCAGCATTCAGTTGGGCACTCTAAGGTGACTGCCGGTGACAAACCGGAGGAAGGTGGGGATGACGTCAAATCATCATGCCCCTTATGACCTGGGCTACACACGTGCTACAATGGACAGAACAAAGGGCAGCGAAACCGCGAGGTTAAGCCAATCCCACAAATCTGTTCTCAGTTCGGATCGCAGTCTGCAACTCGACTGCGTGAAGCTGGAATCGCTAGTAATCGCGGATCAGCATGCCGCGGTGAATACGTTCCCGGGCCTTGTACACACCGCCCGTCACACCACGAGAGTTTGTAACACCCGAAGTCGGTGAGGTAACCTTTATGGAGCCAGCCGCCGAAGGTGGGACAGATGATTGGGGTGAAGTCGTAACAAGGTAGCCGTATCGGAAGGTGCGGCTGGATCACCTCCTTTCTAAGGATTTTAACGGAATATAAGACCTTGGGTCTTATAAACAGAACGTTCCCTGTCTTGTTTAGTTTTGAAGGATCATTCCTTCGAAACGTGTTCTTTGAAAACTAGATAACAGTAGACATCACATTCAATTAGTAATACAAGATATCACATAGTGATTCTTTTTAACGGTTAAGTTAGAAAGGGCGCACGGTGGATGCCTTGGCACTAGGAGCCGATGAAGGACGGGACGAACACCGATATGCTTCGGGGAGCTGTAAGCAAGCTTTGATCCGGAGATTTCCGAATGGGGAAACCCACCACTCGTAATGGAGTGGTATCCATATCTGAATACATAGGATATGAGAAGGCAGACCCGGGGAACTGAAACATCTAAGTACCCGGAGGAAGAGAAAGCAAATGCGATTCCCTGAGTAGCGGCGAGCGAAACGGGACCAGCCCAAACCAAGAGGCTTGCCTCTTGGGGTTGTAGGACACTCTGTACGGAGTTACAAAGGAACGAGGTAGATGAAGAGGTCTGGAAAGGCCCGCCATAGGAGGTAACAGCCCTGTAGTCAAAACTTCGTTCTCTCCTGAGTGGATCCTGAGTACGGCGGAACACGTGAAATTCCGTCGGAATCCGGGAGGACCATCTCCCAAGGCTAAATACTCCCTAGTGACCGATAGTGAACCAGTACCGTGAGGGAAAGGTGAAAAGCACCCCGGAAGGGGAGTGAAAGAGATCCTGAAACCGTGTGCCTACAAGTAGTCAGAGCCCGTTAACGGGTGATGGCGTGCCTTTTGTAGAATGAACCGGCGAGTTACGATCCCGTGCAAGGTTAAGCAGAAGATGCGGAGCCGCAGCGAAAGCGAGTCTGAATAGGGCGCATGAGTACGTGGTCGTAGACCCGAAACCAGGTGATCTACCCATGTCCAGGGTGAAGTTCAGGTAACACTGAATGGAGGCCCGAACCCACGCACGTTGAAAAGTGCGGGGATGAGGTGTGGGTAGGGGTGAAATGCCAATCGAACCTGGAGATAGCTGGTTCTCTCCGAAATAGCTTTAGGGCTAGCCTCAAGGTAAGAGTCTTGGAGGTAGAGCACTGATTGGACTAGGGGCCCCTACCGGGTTACCGAATTCAGTCAAACTCCGAATGCCAATGACTTATCCTTGGGAGTCAGACTGCGAGTGATAAGATCCGTAGTCGAAAGGGAAACAGCCCAGACCGCCAGCTAAGGTCCCAAAGTATACGTTAAGTGGAAAAGGATGTGGAGTTGCTTAGACAACCAGGATGTTGGCTTAGAAGCAGCCACCATTTAAAGAGTGCGTAATAGCTCACTGGTCGAGTGACTCTGCGCCGAAAATGTACCGGGGCTAAACGTATCACCGAAGCTGCGGACTGTTCTTCGAACAGTGGTAGGAGAGCGTTCTAAGGGCTGTGAAGCCAGACCGGAAGGACTGGTGGAGCGCTTAGAAGTGAGAATGCCGGTATGAGTAGCGAAAGAGGGGTGAGAATCCCCTCCACCGAATGCCTAAGGTTTCCTGAGGAAGGCTCGTCCGCTCAGGGTTAGTCGGGACCTAAGCCGAGGCCGAAAGGCGTAGGCGATGGATAACAGGTTGATATTCCTGTACCACCTCCTCACCATTTGAGCAATGGGGGGACGCAGGAGGATAGGGTAAGCGCGGTATTGGATATCCGCGTCCAAGCAGTTAGGCTGGGAAATAGGCAAATCCGTTTCCCGTAAGGCTGAGCTGTGATGGCGAGCGAAATATAGTAGCGAAGTTCCTGATTCCACACTGCCAAGAAAAGCCTCTAGCGAGGTGAGAGGTGCCCGTACCGCAAACCGACACAGGTAGGCGAGGAGAGAATCCTAAGGTGATCGAGAGAACTCTCGTTAAGGAACTCGGCAAAATGACCCCGTAACTTCGGGAGAAGGGGTGCTCTGTTAGGGTGCAAGCCCGAGAGAGCCGCAGTGAATAGGCCCAGGCGACTGTTTAGCAAAAACACAGGTCTCTGCGAAGCCGTAAGGCGAAGTATAGGGGCTGACGCCTGCCCGGTGCTGGAAGGTTAAGAGGAGCGCTTAGCGTAAGCGAAGGTGCGAATTGAAGCCCCAGTAAACGGCGGCCGTAACTATAACGGTCCTAAGGTAGCGAAATTCCTTGTCGGGTAAGTTCCGACCCGCACGAAAGGCGCAACGATCTGGGCACTGTCTCAACGAGAGACTCGGTGAAATTATAGTACCTGTGAAGATGCAGGTTACCCGCGACAGGACGGAAAGACCCCGTGGAGCTTTACTGCAGCCTGATATTGAATGTTGGTACAGCTTGTACAGGATAGGTAGGAGCCTTGGAAACCGGAGCGCCAGCTTCGGTGGAGGCATCGGTGGGATACTACCCTGGCTGTATTGACCTTCTAACCCGCCGCCCTTATCGGGCGGGGAGACAGTGTCAGGTGGGCAGTTTGACTGGGGCGGTCGCCTCCTAAAAGGTAACGGAGGCGCCCAAAGGTTCCCTCAGAATGGTTGGAAATCATTCGCAGAGTGTAAAGGCACAAGGGAGCTTGACTGCGAGACCTACAAGTCGAGCAGGGACGAAAGTCGGGCTTAGTGATCCGGTGGTTCCGCATGGAAGGGCCATCGCTCAACGGATAAAAGCTACCCCGGGGATAACAGGCTTATCTCCCCCAAGAGTCCACATCGACGGGGAGGTTTGGCACCTCGATGTCGGCTCATCGCATCCTGGGGCTGTAGTCGGTCCCAAGGGTTGGGCTGTTCGCCCATTAAAGCGGTACGCGAGCTGGGTTCAGAACGTCGTGAGACAGTTCGGTCCCTATCCGTCGCGGGCGCAGGAAATTTGAGAGGAGCTGTCCTTAGTACGAGAGGACCGGGATGGACGCACCGCTGGTGTACCAGTTGTTCTGCCAAGGGCATCGCTGGGTAGCTATGTGCGGACGGGATAAGTGCTGAAAGCATCTAAGCATGAAGCCCCCCTCAAGATGAGATTTCCCATTCCGCAAGGAAGTAAGATCCCTGAAAGATGATCAGGTTGATAGGTCTGAGGTGGAAGTGTGGCGACACATGGAGCTGACAGATACTAATCGATCGAGGACTTAACCACATTTTGAATGATGTCACACCTGTTATCTAGTTTTGAGAGAACACCTCTCTAAAGGCGGAAGGTAAGGAAACTCCGCTAAGGGCTCTCACATCCTGTGAGAAACGCCCAGTACCTTCATCCTGAAGGCATTTGTTTGGTGGCGATAGCGAAGAGGTCACACCCGTTCCCATACCGAACACGGAAGTTAAGCTCTTCAGCGCCGATGGTAGTCGGGGGTTTCCCCCTGTGAGAGTAGGACGCCGCCAAGCTTTTCTAAAATTTTATCATCGCGGGGTGGAGCAGTTCGGTAGCTCGTCGGGCTCATAACCCGAAGGTCGCAGGTTCAAATCCTGCCCCCGCAACCAAAAAATGGTCCGGTAGTTCAGTTGGTTAGAATGCCTGCCTGTCACGCAGGAGGTCGCGGGTTCGAGTCCCGTCCGGACCGCCATTTATAAAATGGCTCGGTAGCTCAGTTGGTAGAGCAACGGACTGAAAATCCGTGTGTCGGCGGTTCGATTCCGTCCCGAGCCACCATTTGCCGGTCTAGCTCAATTGGTAGAGCAACTGACTTGTAATCAGTAGGTTGGGGGTTCAAGTCCTCTGGCCGGCACTGTTTTTTCAAAATTTAATGTGGAGGGGTAGCGAAGTGGCTAAACGCGGCGGACTGTAAATCCGCTCCCT
>NZ_JBSHHY010000088.1:0-4156 GCF_053618675.1 Streptomyces sp. NPDC055632
CCGTCGATCAACTGCCGCCGAGGCCAGACGGGCGGCCGCCCCGCCTTCGTCCCCTTCGGCAGCAGCGGCTCCAGCACCGCCCACTGCTCGTCCGTGAGATCTCCCCGACCCATGAACCGTGATCATCCACAACCAAAATCCACTTTTGATACACGGCCTAGGGCTACACCATGCGCGTCAGTGCCGCCCCCGCCACACACCGCCAGCCCCTCGCCCGCTGCCAGCTGCTCCACGGCGGCCAGGGCCTCCCCGCAGTTCCGGCCCAGCGCAAGGCCCGCCGCGAGTACGAGAACCGGATCAGCTCCCTCACGCCCTGACCATGATCGCTCTCAGCGCCAACCGCTATACCGGTGTTCCCCGAGGCCGACAACCTCCCATATGAGGATCCAGGCCCGCGCCCTGATCCAGGGAGATCACACCTTTCGCCGGTTGATCCCCCTAGTGTCCCTGACCCCGTTTCACCTGCGGAAACGAGAGGGCGAGTTCACCCGAAGCCGGAACGGGCTTGGCGTGGCAGGAGGTTCACCCGAACGGCTCCCGCGTGGGAACGCTCACACCGCTCCGGTATCCGATTCTCGGAGGGCCCGGCATGGCATAGGGTGTCGGGTAGATCACGTGCATGCGTGCTCGTCACTCGCGGAGTCGTGATGGCTCTTGCTCGAGGAGAGTCAATCCCGACCTCCTACGCGAGAGACGAGGTAGCCCATGAAGCGGGTCAAGGACTGGTTCAACAAGTACAAGCGCCTTCTGCTGATCACCCTCATCATCGTGATGGTGGCCCTGCTGAAGGGGGCCGCCACGGCGGCCGGCGCGGACATCTACGCGATGGTCCGCAGCATGTACAGCTGAAGCCCTGTCGGTGTCCTCTCCACTGACACCGCCTAGGGTCCAGATCCGGACAGTGCCCTGCAGGCTCGCGACCTGTGGGGCACTCGTCTTTTCCGAACCTCTTCAGCTGTCCATGCAGACGAGCAGCCGCACCCTCATCCGGGTACGACGAAGCAGCGGTTCCGGAGGGCAATAATTCCTTCCGACCCGCCGATTACTCGACGTCTCTGAGCCTAATAGGTGTGTCAAATAATGGCGACACACATAGCTGCATGTGGCTCAGTTCACCAGTCATGATTGCCATGACTACCACTCTGCGCCTGCTGGTTGACACGCCCGGCCCAGTCAAACCTGCTGGTCATCCGTCTCTTAGGCACCTGTGACTGCACTGCCGGGCAGGGTCGGCGGCGAGGCTGCGGAATCAGGTTCGATGCTGACTCCGAGGTAGTCAGACACTGCCGCCGTGGAGCCTGTCGCGTCAGCCAGCATGCCTGCCTGCTCAAAGGCACGGGACTGGACGAGCCTGATCTCAGCTCGCTGTCCTCCATGGCCCAGCCCACTTCAGCGAGGATGCGAAGGCCGGTCTCCAGGTACATGACGCTGGCCCCGACGGCCCGAGTGACCTGGTCGAGTACAGCGGGCCCGCCACCCGGCCCGGCCTCGCCCTCTCCCTCCGGCCGCCCGCCGTCCCACACGCCCGCAGTCCTTTGCCCGGTGCCACTCCGGCACGCTCCCGGCAGGCCTTGATCGGCGACTTCGCCCCGAAGGGCTGCGGCGACTACCCCGCAAGCCTTCTCGAAACCGACGGCACTCCCCTCATCTCCCCGTCCGTACGGTGATCACGGCCCGCTCGCACGGACTACCGCTCTACCTCTACCTCGACCTGTCGGTGCTGCACTTCCTCGAACTGTGCCGCACCGGCCATACCCCCGAGTCGGCCTCCCCTCGTACGCGGGGAGGGTCGAACCGCCGGGTGGAGAACGTACCGGTTCTGGGTGAGTCTGGAGAGGCGCCTGTTCAGGCATTTGGAGCGATCATGAGCACAGCCAGTCCTTCAGCGGGCACTACGGGGGGCACGCGACCAGAGCGACGGAACATGGTCCTGGTCGTGACGTGCCTGGCGCTCGGAACCGTCGTCGCGGCCATGGCTTCGCTAAACGTGGCCCTGCCGGACATAGCCCGGGAGACCCATGCCCGGCAGTCCCAGCTCTCGTGAATCATCGACGCCTACAGTCTTGTGTTCGCCTCCCTGCTGCTGCTGGCGGGCACCCTCGGCGACCGGTTCGGAAGGCGCAGGGCGCTGATCGGCGGTCTCGCGCTGTTCGCCGCTGCCTCCCTCAGTGCGACGTTCGCCGACAGCGCGACGGCCCTGATCGTCCTACGCGCGGTCATGGGCCTGTCCGCCGCCTTCGTGATGCCGGCGACTCTGTCGACGATCACCAGCACCTTCCCCAGCGAGGAGAGGGCGCGGGCGGTCAGCGTATGGGCTGCCGTGGCGGGCGCGAGCGCCGTCCTGGGACTTCTCGCCTCAGGAGCCGTGCTGGAGGCATGGTCGTGGCGCTCGGTTTTCTGGCTCAACGTCGTCCTCGCCGCGGTGGCCCTCATCGGCGCCGTCACACGCGTTCCGGAGTCGGCCCAGCACGGCAGGCGACCCGTCGACGCCGTGGGGGCATTGCTGACCGTGGCCGGCTTGGGGCTGCTGGTGTACTCGATCATTGAGGCGCCGAATCACGGCTGGGGCAGCGTCCGTACTCTCGTGGTGCTGGTCGGCTTCATCACGTGGGAACTGCGGCAGAGCCCATCCGCTCCTGGATCCGAGGCCGTTCCGACGCGTCCACCCTGTCGGCCGGATCGCTCTCGGTCAGCCGCACGCGAGGTCAGCGCCACACAGGAACCGGCCGCGATCACCGAGCACGGCCAGACGGTCGCGGTCCTGGTCAGACCCACCGATGCCCTCGAGTTGAAGGAACTGCGGGCCCTGGCCGCATACCGCGCGCCAGGCGCGGGACGAAAACGCCGGTGTCCCGCACAATGGGTCCCACCGCCGTATCTTCGGCGGAGCCGAGACATGAGCTACGAGATCATCTGAGAGCCCAAGGCCCTCGCCCAGGCCGAGCAGTTCGCCAAGGACGACCCCGCCGGAGTCCGGCAGGTGTTCACCGCCGTCGACCACCTCCCCGAGGAACCTCCTCCCGAGGGCGCGTTCGGCAGCATGGACGCCCTGCGCATCCACGTCGGCCGCTACCACGTGATGTACGAGATCAACGATCAGCAGATCCGGATCAGCATGATCCGCCTCGGCCGCCTGCACTGAACGGCGCACGAAGATGCCGGGCGGGCCGGAGCGGAACTCGCCGAGAGCGGCAGCCGACCAGGTGCGGTCCCCGAAGTGGAAGGCGCCGGCAGAGACCTTGTCTAGACATCGTGCTGTCGGCGCACCATTTCGTTGATCCAGACGGGCGCGAACGGCGAGGTGCACCCCGGTGACGTCGGGTAGTCCTTGAGCACTTCCAGGCGCTCGCCGATGTCGAGCGCGCGGGTGCGGTACTCGGCGTGCGTGATCCCGATCTGGGCGAGGCAGGTGTTCATCGCCCACTGCAGACGCCTGGGGGCGTCCTTCATCTGCTGCTCGATGATGTCGAGCAGCCTCGCGAGGTCGAGCCCTTCGGGCCTCTTCGTGACCCGTTCGGCGGTCAGTGCCCAACCGGCGCTCGCGACCACCGGGTCCGGATCGTCGAACCAGGCCGACCGCAGCTCTTCGGCGTGCGGGCTCTTCTTCACCACGTAGTTCACGAACCAGTCGTGCACCTTGGGGGTGCGTGCCTCGCGCACCATGGCATCCAGCTCGTCGTGTCCGAATGCCTTTGGACGGCAGATCAGGAGAGAGAGCAGACGCGCCGCACTGTCCCCTGTCTCCCAGAGCCCGCGTGCGAGTTCCTGCTGCGTCTTGAGCCGCTTGGCGAGGGCGCGCAGCTTGCCGAGGTTCACACCGTGGTCGTCACCGTGCTTCTCGTTCACCGCGCCGACCTTCGGGTCCTCGAGCGCGGCCAGCTCGGCCATCACCTCGGCGACCATCACCCCGGCCGACCCCGTCCGCTCCACTTCAGCCCCCCGTCCGTCCCGCTCACCGCGTGCAAGTTCCACCCTACGGCGCTGCTGGACGCGGGTGCCCTTGAGCAGCGCCAGCACTTCGTCCTCCTGGTCCTCCTCAACGTCGGGGAACATGTGGGCGCTAAGACGTCGTTTCTTATGGCGCTCTTGCGGTTATCGTGCCCGAGGGGGCCATCGTTGGGGTTGGGCAAGGGGTGGGGGATCGTGGACGAGGCGT
>NZ_JBSHHY010000089.1:0-3998 GCF_053618675.1 Streptomyces sp. NPDC055632
CGTTGTGGTTGGCCTCGGTCGCATCGTTCGTATGGTTGGGCCGCCCGGGGGTGCCGGGTGGGCTGGCCCCTGCTGTCGGTAGCTGGTGACAAGATCACCGACATGAGTTTTGTACGAACTACTTCGCCGCGGCCTGTCGAGGTGGCAGCGGTCTTCCCTGAGCTCGCACCGCTGGCGCGCCCAGCGATACGGCTGCATCCGCGTCCGGCGTCGCCGTCGGTCAGGGACAGTTCGGTCGGCGGGCCGTTGCTGTGGCCGGCAGGCGAGCCATGGCCGCACTGCGAAGACGTGCACCTGCACGTGGACACCGGATCCCGCCGGTCGCCGACCGAAGTGCGGCTCCGCCGGATCTTGTCTTCCCGGTGGAGCCCTGACGGCCCGGTTCCCACGCTCACACCCGAGGAGGAGGCGCTCAAGGAACGCAATGCCGCGTGGCTCGCCGAACGGCTCGAAGCCGGCCCTCCCGGCCCGGCCGAATGTCCGGTCCCGATGCTGCCCGTGGCTCAGCTGTTCCTGCACGACGTACCCCTGTTGCGGCCACCCGGGCAGGCCGATCTGCTCCAGATCCTCTGGTGCCCGTATGAGCACGATCCGGATTACAAGCCGGCGACCGCACTGTTCTGGCGGTCAGCCGCGGAGGTCGGCGACGTCCTCGTCACACCACCGGAACCATACGAGACGGACTATCCGGGCTACGTGCCGGAGCCGTGCCTGCTGGCCCCAGAATCGATCACCGAGTACCCCAACAGCCTTGACCTGAGCCCGGTACTGCAGGAGATGCTGGAGAACTGGAACAGGTGGCAGGCAGGCGGCGCCGACGTGGCCAGCTCCTACGCGGCGTATCCGCGCGACTTCTATTCCATTCATCTGGGCAACGCACCCGGCTGGAAGGTCGGCGGCTGGCCCCCGTGGGGCCGCACCGACCCGATCCCCCGGTACTGCGTCGTATGCGAGGCACAGATGGTCCCGCTGCTGACGATCGCTTCCTTCGAGTGGGACGGCGACGAAGGCTGGGTGCCGCAGGAAGACCAGGCCAACGCCGCTGGCTCTCACTACGCGGGCCAGGACCCCTCGCAGCCGACGGGGGTAGAAGTAGGCAGCACGGACAACATGCAGATCTACGTCTGCCCGACCTCCCCCGAGCATCCGCACACCGACTTGATCCAATGATCTGTCCCAGCACGCCGGTGACACCCAACCTGCTTCGCGCGCTGCTGGTGACAGGCAGCGGGCTGCCCCGGTGACAACCACCGTGCTTTGCTCGCTGGATGCCGCAGGCCAGCGGAGGCCGACGGTGACAGCTATCGTGCTTCGGCTCAATTCAGCGAGCCGTCACGGAAGCGCTCTGGCGGCGGCCCGCCCCCTGGACCCGCACACCACGAAAGCGAACCCGAAGATGACGAGGACGTGGCCACCGGACCGTCGACGCCCGCTCACCCCGTTTGGCACTGTGCCCCGCGCGCCGGCCGACCCCGCCCGGATCGGACGGCGCGTGGTACGGCGCCGGGCGAAGGGCATGGACGCCGTCGCCGTCGCGGCGGCCCTTGAGGACGCCCGGTTCGACGCGCGGCAGAACTCCCGGTTCGAGGACCTGGCCGACGACGAGCGCGGCCGCGCGGAGCTCGCCGAGTGGGAACGCCTCGACCAGCTGCTCGCCGCGGCCGCGCCGGGCACCGTCTACGACCCGGACACCGACCCCATCGTCCAGGACGAGCTCGCCGCCGACGCGGCGGCCGCCGACGCCCGGGAGGCCGAGATCCGCGAGGCCGCCCGGATAGCGGCCCGCGCCGACGAGCTCTAGGCGCTGCGCGAACTCGGCACCCTTCGGCAGGCGAGCCCCGCGCGGGCGACGAGGCCGCCCGCGACGAGCTGAACCGGCGGGCAGGCTGGTACGTCCAGACCGACGTCGACACCTGGCTCGCCCACGCCCTGGCCACACACCGCGGCCACTACGCCGACCCGGCCACCCGCGGCACGGCCGCCGGCCTCCTTCCCGAGCCGGTCCGCGTCCACGCCGCCCTGCTCGCCGCGCTCCACCGCCTCGCCCCGGAGACCGGCGCGGGCGTCGACGAGCCCGGCTTCGCGGCCCGGCTCACCGCCGCCGACCCGGACGCCGCCCGCGA
This sequence comes from Streptomyces sp. NPDC055632, assembly GCF_053618675.1. Classification (NCBI taxonomy): domain Bacteria; kingdom Bacillati; phylum Actinomycetota; class Actinomycetes; order Kitasatosporales; family Streptomycetaceae; genus Streptomyces; species Streptomyces sp. NPDC055632. The sequence goes on from NZ_JBSHHY010000089.1 coordinate 2,124, forward strand.
ACTCACCACGTTCCTCGACCGCGCCGCCAACGCCGCCGGGGGCCGCAGGTGAGCGGGGACCAGGCCCGCGAGATCGCCTACTGGCAGGAGACCGGCTGGACCGGGGCCCGCTGCGAGGCCCTGCGCGCCGACGGCACGGTCGAGGCCTGGACGGAGCCGCCGTTCGGCGCGACCCGCTACCCCGGCGAGGACGACCCGGACCACAACCCGATCTGTGGCTGCTCCTCGCTCTTCCCGGCGGCCTTCTGCGTGGAGTGCGGCGGCTGCACCGCCACCTGTGGTCAGTGCGCCTGCCACCGACCGGTCGTCGTACTCACCAGGCCCGTCCGGCCCGTGGATCTGTGAGGTGGGACCGGCGAATCCCCTGGTGGGCGTGCGTCCTGTGAGCTGTGAGGCAGCCTCCGGCCGACGGCGATCAGCTCGGTCACCGGTGTCCTCTGACAGGTGATCTTGACCGATTGACAGGCGAGTCTGACCTGTCAGCTGTTGGCGGCACCAGCGACGGACCCACGTGCCGCGGCGGAGGGGCTCGTCACCGCACGACGTCGCTGACGCAGTTGCCGGTGCAATCGCCAAACGAGCTCAAGATCATCCCCAAGACGAGGATCGCCAGGACAATCCACACTACGTGGGCAAACGAATTGTCTTTTCCGTGCGGGGGTGACGGTGTTCCGTCCCGCGGAACCTCCTTGTGGCTCTCGGGTCCGCCATCGGCGCCGTCGTGTCCCTCGTCCGCCATCGTGTCATCCCCCGTCGCGGTGCGTCCTTCCATGGCACGGCGTCAGGTCTCGCACGTCAAGGTATGCGGCGGATTGCTTCCGAACTTGATGGCGCCCGGAGACGTCACGGTCCATGCGGCCCTGGCCACCCAGTCGGCCGGCGCTTCGCAGGTAGAGGGCATGTCAATCAAGTTGTAGAAACCCGACGATGGTGAAGATCGGCTGGCAAACGGTCAAGATCACCTGTCAGAGGGCAACCGGCAATCGCTCAAGATCCGCAGAGGGTCACTGAGCGTTCTACTCTTAGAGTTCGTCTCATTTGGGCTGTCCGATGGTCCGGCGTCGTGGGGATCGTTGAGCGTCTTGTGCCGGATGAGTTGTGGGAGCTGCTCGAGCGGGTGGTGCCACCTGCTCCGTCTCGGCCGCAGGGCGGCGGTCGCCGTCGGTACGGAGACCGTGAGGTGTTGTCTGCGATCATCTTCGTGGCCACGTCGGGGTGCACATGGCGGCAGCTGCCTCCGTCATTCGGGCCTTCGGGACCGACGGCTCACCGCCGGTTCGCCGAGTGGAGCAGAGCACGGGTGTGGGCCGAGCTGCACCGTCCGGTCCTGGACGAACCGGGCGGGCGGGGCGAGCTGGACTGGTCCCGCCGCGCAATCGACTCGGTGAACATGCGGGCCCTGAAAGGGGGGAGCTGACCGGTCCGAATCCTGTCGACCGGGACAGGAAGGGCTCGAAGATCCACTTGATCACGGAGCGTACGGGTCCGCCCCTCTCGATCGGGATCTCCGGCGCGAACCTCCACGACAGTCAGGCCCTCCGGCCTCTCGTCCGCGGTATCCCACCGATCCGATCCCGCCGCGGACCGCGACGGCGGCCCCCCGCCAAACTGCACGCGGACAAGGGCTACGACCACGACCACCCGCGGCGATGGCTACGCCGCAGGTGGGATCACCCACCGGATCGCCCGCAGGGGCATCGAGTCGTCCAAGCGGCTGGGCCGACACCGCTGGACCATCGAACGCACCATGTCCTGGCTCGCCGGCTGCCGCCGACTCCATCGACGCTACGAACGCAAGGCCAGTCACTTCCTGGCCTTCATCGCCCTCGCCCGCACCCTGATCTGCTACCGCCGCCTAGCCAAATGAGACGACCT
>NZ_JBSHHY010000090.1:0-3269 GCF_053618675.1 Streptomyces sp. NPDC055632
GCCCGCGCGCAGCGCGGGCGTTTCCCCTTCGCTGCGCTCCGGGGAAGGGGAAGCCGGCCGCAGCGCGGCCTAGTGACCTTCCTTGCTGGACACCGGAGGTGACGCCCCGTTCGCTGCGCTCCCGGATCGGAGCTGGGGGTGCTGCGCACCCCCAGAGAGTGTGTCCGCTGCGCTCCTCACCCTCTGGGGACCCTCACGGCTTCGCCTTCAGGGCCCCCTGGGCCCGCTTCGCGGGCCTTGCCGACTACAGGGACCAGAAGGGTTAGAGGTGGTGGGATTCGTCGTAGAGCCTCCAATGCCACCAGTATTCGCCTGGACTCCACGGCCTGCGGTGAGCAAGAGGGTCGGGGAGGCTTCTGCGATACAGCTGATCATCCAGAACTGCTACCAGGACTGCCAGCTCCCGACGCGGGCGGGGAGAAAGGCGGGCCAGGACCAGCCCGAGAAGATCTCGCGCCATGGCCACATCTTCCTTCAAGCCACACTCGTAACAGCCGCATACAGTCGCGGTCAGATACAGGTAACGGCCCGGACGGGCCAGAAAAGACCGGTAACAGCTCAACGCGGTCCAGGTGTCACCAGGCAACAAGCCTTTGTCAAGGTCACGGAACTCGACACGATGGACCGCGGCAACCGTGCGACTGGACAGGCCACGGACACAAACCGGCCGAGGCATCGCGGGAGGAACATGCCTCCAAAGGTGCACGACACGGTACATGCGACGAGGCGTCGTGTTCAGCGCACGAAGCACGCCAGGCCGCCTACGCGGCACAAACCTTTCGAATGACAGTCATACGGGGATCATGGCATGGGTTTCAAGGACCGGCCAAGAGGATTCCCGTGAGAGCATATGGAGTGCATCGGAAATGATGCAGCATGTAACAACAGAAGAAACAAAACAGCCACCCAAGACTTAGTACTCCAGCAGCGGATCGTGTTCTGAGCTGTGTTTTCGGTAGTGGCAGCGGCGGGCGACGGCCTGGCGGTGTCTTCTCCAGGCCGACCACTTCAGTGCGTGGGTGATGGGGTCGCGGTCGGCTCGTGGGCGGGGCAGGAGAGCGTCCAGGAGCCGCCGGATCTCTGCCACCGTGAGCGGGACGAGGGCTGATCCGTTTCTGCAGCCCCCTTTGCGGCCTCGGCGGCCTGGGCGGCGAGTGCCGTCAGGACAGCGTGGGCGAGCATGGCCAGGGTGATGTGCCGATACCAGCCGGGATAGCGGCGGACCTCGTACTCGTCCAGGCCGCATTCGTTCTTCGCGGCCTGGAAGCACTCCTCGATCGCCCAGCGGGAGCCGGCGATGCGGGCCAGCTCGGCGATCTCGACGCCGACGGGGGCGTAGGCCAGGTAGTAGGCCACCTCTTCGGGGTCGGACAGGCTGCGGCGGGCCATCACCCACCGGTGGTGGGTCGGCGGGTCGGGGTCGAATACGAGGTTGGCGGGCAGCTTGGCCGCGGCCCAGTCGTAGACACGCGGGCCCTTGGCCCCGTCGCCGCAGAACAGCCGCTGCCAGACATCTGCAGGGGCGTCCTCGATGAGCTGGTCGATGCGCCAGATGCCTACCAGCGACTTGATCTGCTGCGACTTGGGCACCGCCACCACATAGCCGACGTCGAACTGCTCGAGCAGGCGGCGGAAGTTCCAGTCCTGCCCGTAGGCCTCGTCCGCGGTGACCCACGCGGCGGGCAGGCCCGCGGCCAGACAGCGTCGGACGATGTCCCGGGCCAGCTCGCCCTTGGTCGCAAAACCCCGCTCATCAGGGATTTTCGCCGCCCGGCAGCGGTCGCGGTCGGACATCCAGGCCTTGGGCAGGTAGAGCTCCCGGTCCACCAGGGCCCGGCCCGAGCCGGTGGCATAGGCGGCGAACACGCCGATCTGACAGTTGACGATCTTTCCCGAGGTGCCGGTGTACTGCCGGGCGACCCCGGCCGAGGTGGTGCCCTTCTTGATGAACCCGGTGTTGTCGATGATCAACACGCCATTGGGGCCAAGGGACTCACCAACGTAGGAACGGACGTCGTCGCGCAGGGCGTCCGCGTCCCAGCGGCTGCTGTTCAGCAGCCGCTGGAAGCCGTCCGGCATGCGGTGGCCTGCCCATTCCGCAAGCTGCCAGCCGTTCTTCCGTGCCGCTTGACCCAGCAAACCGCGGACGTAGTCCCGCATCCGCCACCGCAGATCCGCCCGAGCGAACCGGCCCGCCACCCGAGCGAACACCAAATCCAACTCCGCAGCCCAGCAACCGACTTCAGTCATGCCCTCCATGCCGGGACAACGACAATCACCAGCTCAAGACACGATCCGCTGCTGGAGTATTAGCCGACGATCCTGTTGCTGAAGACATCCTTGATCGCGCAGAGGTACAGCTTGCCGTCGCCGGTGGCGTGCTCGGTGATGTCGGCGAGCCACAACCGGTTCGGGCCGCTCGCGGTGAAGTCACGACGGACGAGATCGTCGTGCACCGGCGGGCCGGCCTTCTTACCCCGGCCGCGTTTCTTGCCGAACACGCTCCACCAGCGGTTCTCCCGGCAGATCCGCCACGCGGTCCGGTCCGCCATCGCGGCCCCGGCATCACGCGCTTCGTCCGCCAGGAGCCGGTAGCCGAACTCCGGGTCCTCGCGATGAGCGTCGAACAGCGCATTTGCGCGATACGCCTCCTCCAGCACGGCATCGGCAACCGGCTTGTCGAGCCAGCGGTAGTAGGGCTGCCTGGCGAGCTTCAGCACCCGGCACGTCACCGTGACGGGCACCCCGTCCCCGGCCAGCTCCTTCACGAGCGGGTAGATCCTTTTCCCGGCAGATGCGCCTGCGACAGACAGGCCGCGGCCCGCCGCAGGACCTCGTTCTCCTGCTCCGGCAGCTTGATCCGCCGACGTGCCTCCCGCAGCTCCACACTCTCCTGGCCAGACGTTCCCGGCTTGGAGCCGTCGTCGATGTCCGCCCGGCGCATCCACTTCCACAACGTCATCGGATGGACCCCGAAATCGGTGGCCACCTGTTCGACCGTCACACCCGGACCGCGGTTCCTCGCGACCCGCACGACATCCTGGCGGAACTCTTCCGGATAGGGCTTGGGCACAGCGACATCCTTCCCACCTGCCCCACAGGGCAAGCCACTTCAGATGTCACCCGATCGTGCGGCAGACCCTTACGAGCCCTCAAGTTGTTGGCATTGCTGATTGAGCCTCTTTCATCCTGAATAGTTGCAGGTCAGGAGCGTGTGGACGGCTTGGACGATGGTGCCGATGCGTCGGGTGGAGCATCGGGCTCGGCGG
>NZ_JBSHHY010000091.1:0-3106 GCF_053618675.1 Streptomyces sp. NPDC055632
CTCTACCGATATGTCGGTCCCAAAGGCGAGCTCAGAGACCATGGAAAGCATGTTCTCGGACTTACGTAGCAACTCGTTTCTTTTCGCAGGTTGAGCCACCTCCGCGCTTCATCAGAAAACTGAAGGAACCTCCATTGAATCGAACTAATATTTTTTTTGGTGAATCGCATTCTGACTGGTTGCCTGTCAGAGGCGGAGAATCTGGTGATTTTGTTTTTCGACGTGGTGACGGGCATGCCTTCGCGAAAATCGCACCTGCTTCCCGCCGCGGTGAGCTCGCTGGAGAGCGTGACCGCCTCATTTGGCTCAAAGGTCGAGGTGTGGCTTGCCCCGAGGTGATCAACTGGCAGGAGGAACAGGAGGGTGCATGCTTGGTGATAACGGCAATTCCGGGAGTACCGGCGGCTGATCTGTCTGGAGCGGATTTGCTCAAAGCGTGGCCGTCAATGGGGCAGCAACTTGGCGCTGTTCACAGCCTATCGGTTGATCAATGTCCGTTTGAGCGCAGGCTGTCGCGAATGTTCGGACGCGCCGTTGATGTGGTGTCCCGCAATGCCGTCAATCCCGACTTCTTACCGGACGAGGACAAGAGTACGCCGCAGCTCGATCTTTTGGCTCGTGTCGAACGAGAGCTACCGGTGCGGCTCGACCAAGAGCGCACCGATATGGTTGTTTGCCATGGTGATCCCTGCATGCCGAACTTCATGGTGGACCCTAAAACTCTTCAATGCACGGGTCTGATCGACCTTGGGCGGCTCGGAACAGCAGATCGCTATGCCGATTTGGCACTCATGATTGCTAACGCCGAAGAGAACTGGGCAGCGCCAGATGAAGCAGAGCGCGCCTTCGCTGTCCTATTCAATGTATTGGGGATCGAAGCCCCCGACCGCGAACGCCTTGCCTTCTATCTGCGATTGGACCCTCTGACTTGGGGTTGATGTTCATGCCGCCTGTTTTTCCTGCTCATTGGCACGTTTCGCAACCTGTTCTCATTGCGGACACCTTTTCCAGCCTCGTTTGGAAAGTTTCATTGCCAGACGGGACTCCTGCAATCGTCAAGGGATTGAAACCTATAGAAGACATTGCTGATGAACTGCGCGGGGCCGACTATCTGGTATGGCGCAATGGGAGGGGAGCAGTCCGGTTGCTCGGTCGTGAGAACAATCTGATGTTGCTCGAATATGCCGGGGAGCGAATGCTCTCTCACATCGTTGCCGAGCACGGCGACTACCAGGCGACCGAAATTGCAGCGGAACTAATGGCGAAGCTGTATGCCGCATCTGAGGAACCCCTGCCTTCTGCCCTTCTCCCGATCCGGGATCGCTTTGCAGCTTTGTTTCAGCGGGCGCGCGATGATCAAAACGCAGGTTGTCAAACTGACTACGTCCACGCGGCGATTATAGCCGATCAAATGATGAGCAATGCCTCGGAACTGCGTGGGCTACATGGCGATCTGCATCATGAAAACATCATGTTCTCCAGTCGCGGCTGGCTGGTGATAGATCCCGTCGGTCTGGTCGGTGAAGTGGGCTTTGGCGCCGCCAATATGTTCTACGATCCGGCTGACAGAGACGACCTTTGTCTCGATCCTAGACGCATTGCACAGATGGCGGACGCATTCTCTCGTGCGCTGGACGTCGATCCGCGTCGCCTGCTCGACCAGGCGTACGCTTATGGGTGCCTTTCCGCAGCTTGGAACGCGGATGGAGAAGAGGAGCAACGCGATCTAGCTATCGCGGCCGCGATCAAGCAGGTGCGACAGACGTCATACTAGATATCAAGCGACTTCTCCTATCCCCTGGGAACACATCAATCTTACCGGAGAATATCGTTGGCCAAAGCCTTAGCGTAGGATTTCGCCCTCTCCCGCAAACGACCCCTTCTTGGGGTTTATCACGGGCCGGCATCCGTCAGCCCAGCGTCGGTCCTTTGTAGGTTTTCTGCGGCTGGCGCTCCAGCTCCAGTGTTTTCTGATACTCATTCTCCCCCTGCCGGAACTCGGTGGCATTCAGTTCCCGGACAAGCGGCGCAGCTGCTCGCTTAAACTCAGCACCTGCGTGCTCAAGTCCGACACGCGCTCGTTCAGCACCGCGTTCTCCCGTTGCATAAGCCCAGACATCTTCTGCCATTCCGCGAAGGCGCTCTCCCATTCGTCCAGCCTTTGCGAGTAGTCCTGATGTAGCTGCTCTAATGCGGTCAGCAACTGCTTTTCCAGCTCTGTCATTTTCCGCTACTCCTGTTTCAGGCGGATCCAGGTCGTCCCGTCGTAGGGGATGGCTTCGGCTTGCATCCCCGGCGGCAGGATAAGGAACCTCCGGCCGTCGCTGCTCTCCTGATAGCGCACTCCCCACGTCCGGGCAGTCATTTTCGCCAGGGTATCTTCCTGCTGACGAAGATGTGTGTAATTGTCGGTTATCTGCTGCCCCTGCCACCACAGAATGCTCCCGCTCGTGGCGATCAGCAGCGCTGACACCATCAGGATGGTGAGCCATGCCCTCCCGGCTGTCAGCAGCACGCTCCGCCGGTTTTTCTCCATCGCCTCGCTCATACTCTGTTCGTGGGCGCTGATGGCGTCGCTGATTCTCCTCGCGCTTGCGCTCAGTTCCGCTCTGACAGACTGCTCGTGCTCGCTGAATGCGGCTTTCAGCATCTCGCCGGTACTCTGCTGCTGCGCTTTCGATTTCTGCTCCAAGTCCTTCGCCAGCGTTAAAAGACTGCTCATAGATGGCTCCCTTCAGTCGGATGTTTCGCCCCCCGTCCGGGTCGGCAATGCTGATGCTGCTTTTCGTGCTGCGCACCACCTCAAAACCTGCGCTTTCCAGCGCCTCAGTGACGTCCTGACGGGTTTTCAGCTCCCCGGATGAGGCAAGGGCAAGCAGGCCGCGCGTAATCGCCTGGGCAGCTTCCTGCTTCGCTTCCGGCAGCGCGGACGGCGTGACCAGCGCCCGCCGGTTTTCCGGCGCGTTCGGGTCGTGCAGCCCCAGCCGGCCGTTGACCACCGTCTGCCAGGCATCGATGCGCGGCCGGTCGGCGCGGTCGTAGTACGGCTGGAGCCGCCTGCCGGTCAGCAGCTCGGTATTGGGGATCAGAAAGTTCAGCTCCAGAC
>NZ_JBSHHY010000092.1:0-3000 GCF_053618675.1 Streptomyces sp. NPDC055632
CACCTGTCGACGGAACGTTCCGTCGACAGGTGCCCGCCGCCTGTCCACCGCAGGTCAGTGGATGATCCCCGTCCGCAGGGCCACCGCGACCATGCCGGCGCGGTCGCCGGTGCCCAGTTTGCGGGCGATGCGGGCGAGGTGGCTCTTGACGGTCAGGGCGGACAGGCCCATGGAGACGCCGATCGCCTTGTTCGACTGGCCCTCCGCGACGAGCCGCAGCACCTCGACCTCACGGCCGGAGAGCTCGCGGTAACCGCCCGGGTGGCTCGGGGCACCCGGGGGGCGGCGGTGGCCCAGACGGGCCGCTGCGGCGCCGATGGGGGCGGCGCCGGGACGGGTGGGGTGACCGATGTTGGTCCGGGTGCCGGTGACGACGTAGCCCTTCACACCGCCCGCGAGGGCGTTGCGCACGGCGCCGATGTCGTCGGCGGCCGAGAGGGCGAGGCCGTTGGGCCAGCCCGCGGCGCGGGTCTCGGACAGCAGGGTCAGGCCGCTGCCGTCGGGCAGGTGGACGTCGGCAACGCAGATGTCGCGCGGGTTGCCGACGCGGGGGCGGGCCTCCGCGATGGACGACGCCTCGATCACGTCACGTACTCCGAGGGCCCACAGGTGACGGGTCACGGTGGAACGGACGCGCGGGTCGGCCACGACGACCATGGCCGTCGGCTTGTTCGGGCGGTAGGCGACCAGGCTTGCGGGCTGCTCGAGGAGAACGGACACCAGGCCTCCTGGGGGGAAGGTGGGGGACGGAGCCGGCTCGGGGAAGAAGCCGGGGGCGGACCCGTGCTGTGAAGGGGTCACTGACTCCTTCGGCAGCAGGGCCGCCCGCCTTTAGGGAAAGATCACGATTTGGTGAGTAACAATTAGGGCAATTCGGACGCCTGATCGATCATCCTACGAGCAGGCCCCGCTCCGTCACCCTCCCGGGGGAGCCCCGGAGCGCCTTTCCGAACGCCCTGTACAACGCGCCGGAGCGCCCCGGGAAACGTCAGACCTGCTGCGGACCCCGCCGCTGCGGCAGCGAGACGACGCCCCCGCCCGTGGTCGTCCCCGCCGCCCCCGGCTCGGCGGACGCGGGCGGCAGCCCCGCGATCTGGCAGAGCAGGTCGCACCAGGCCGCCAGGTGCGCCCCCGTGTCCGGCACCCCGTTCGGGCCCTCGCGCGGCGTCCAGGACGCCCGGATCTCGATCTGGGTCGCCGGCCGCCGGTCCGCGAGCCCGCCGAAGTAGTGCGAGCCCGCCATCGTCACGGTCCCGCTCGCCTCCCCGTACGCGAGCCCCCGCGCCTCCAGGGCCCCCGTCAGCCAGGACCAGCACACCTCCGGCAGCAGCGGGTCCGCCGCCATCTCCGGCTCCAGCTCCGCCCGCACCAGCGTCACCAGGCGGAACGTTCCCTTCCAGGCCTCGTGCCCGGCCGGATCGTGCAGCAGGACGAGCCGCCCGTCCGCCAGGTCGTCCTCGCCGTCGACGACCGCCGCCTCCACCGCGTACGCGTACGGGGCCAGCCGCTGCGGCGGTCTGGTCGGGTCCACCTCGATCTCGGGCCGCAGCCGCGCCGCGCGCAAGGCCTCCACCGCCCGCCGGAAGGCCGGTGGCACCGGGTTCGCCTCCGTACTGCCCGCCGTTTCGTCCGTCCCTCGATCGCCTTCGGAATGATCGGAAAAGTGTCCCTGAGCCGCAGCCATGCGGGGAAGAGTAGGCGGAACGGGGCCTCCGTGCAGGGAGGGACACCCGGCCCGGGCGAGCGGCTTCCCGCCACATGCGAAGATTCTGGGCGTGAGTGCCAACGACAGCCCGCAGGGCCAGCAGACGAAGCAGCAGTCGCGGACGTACGACTCCGCGTTCCTCAAGGCGTGCCGGCGCGAGCCGGTGCCGCACACCCCCGTCTGGTTCATGCGGCAGGCCGGGCGCTCCCTCCCCGAGTACCTGAAGGTCCGCGAGGGCATCCCCATGCTGGAGTCGTGCATGCGGCCCGAGCTGGTCACCGAGATCACGCTCCAGCCGGTGCGCCGCCACAAGGTCGACGCCGCCATCTACTTCAGCGACATCGTCGTCCCCCTCAAGGCCATCGGCCTCGACCTCGACATCAAGCCCGGCGTCGGCCCGGTCGTCGCCGAGCCGATCCGCACCCGCGCCGACCTGGCCCGGCTGCGCGACCTGACCCCCGAGGACGTCCACTACGTCACCGAGGCCATCGGCATGCTCACCGGCGAGCTGGGCGACACCCCGCTCATCGGTTTCGCCGGCGCGCCCTTCACCCTCGCGAGCTACCTCGTCGAGGGCGGTCCGTCGCGCAACCACGAGCACACCAAGGCGCTCATGTACGGCGACCCGCAGCTCTGGGCCGACCTCCTCGACCGCCTCGCCGAGATCACCTCGGCCTTCCTCAAGGTCCAGATCGAGGCCGGCGCCTCCGCCGTGCAGCTCTTCGACTCCTGGGTCGGCGCCCTCGCCCCGGCCGACTACCGCCGCTCCGTGATGCCCGCCTCCGTGAAGGTGTTCGACGCGGTCGCCGGGTACGGCGTCCCGCGCATCCACTTCGGCGTCGGCACGGGCGAGCTGCTCGGCCTCATGGGCGAGGCGGGCGCGGACGTCGTCGGCGTCGACTGGCGCGTCCCGCTCGACGAGGCCGCCCGCCGCGTCGGCCCCGGCAAGGCGCTCCAGGGCAACCTCGACCCCGCCGTCCTCTTCTCCTCCCGCGAGGCCGTGGAGACCAAGACGGACGAGGTCCTGGCCGCCGCGAAGGGCCTGGAGGGGCACGTCTTCAACCTGGGCCACGGCGTCCTGCCGACCACCGACCCGGACGCGCTGACCCGCCTCGTCGAGTACGTGCACACCCGCACGGCCGGCTGACCCGACCGCCCGGAAGCACTGCCGAGTACGCGCACGCCCGCACGACAGGCCGACCGCCGGGAAGCACTGCCGAGTACGCGCACGACCGGCCGACCGCCGGAAAGCATTCACACGACGGCGACGGCCGCCGGGGGCACCCCCCGGCGGC
>NZ_JBSHHY010000093.1:0-2939 GCF_053618675.1 Streptomyces sp. NPDC055632
GTCAGACCCCCACCCTGCGGATACCTCATACATCCGGCATACCGCGACGATCAGCAACCGTCAGCCCCTACGACAAGACGACTTCAAGGTCAGTAACTCGACGGGAACGACGTCCTCGTCCCTCATCACTGCTCCACTGCCCTCTCCAGTCTGAACCTTCGGCCTGGTCCCGCTCGATGTCCTGCTCCGTCCCGTGCCCGGCGTGAATTCGGGCACGGGACGGAGCGGGTGGGCGGTTCTACTCGGCGTCGAGCTGGCGGCGCAGCTGGTCGAGGGTCTTGCCGTCGCGGGTCTGCCACAGGGTCCACCCGTTGATGACGTTGCCCGTGACGGCCTCGGCGGCCTTCGAGGGGGAGGGGAACGCCGAGGAGTGGCCGTCGACGATCAGCTGGCCGTCGGCGGTCACGACGGCGCGGCCCGACCGGTTTGCGCGGCGCTGGTGGAAGGTCAGCTCGGTGCCCGACTTGAGGAGTCCGGCCTGTATCAGGCTGGCGAGGGGCCCGTGCGGGACGACGGCGGCCGCCTCGGCGGAGGGTTCGCCTCCGCCGAGGGACAGGGTGACGTGGACGGTGTCGTCGCCACTCGCGCTGGTGAGGCGCGCGATGACGGCGGGGTCGAAGTGGATGCTGAGGGTGGCCATGAGCGCTCCTGCCGACAACGGCCCGAAGGCCGAATCACTCAATTTCCCTTTGATCGTAAGCGGCATAAGCAACTCGCGTCAACTTCGATTCTCAGCAGTTCAGCAGAACTTGTGGGGCGGGGGCCGGCCTATCCGCGGCGGCCGAATGGCCACCACCTCCGGCGGGCAGGCCGGGCTGGTGCAGTCGGCTGTGTCGATGCGGGCGGCTGGGGAGGCGTTGGCGGGAGTGCAGGCCGCGGAGGAAGGGACGGGGATGCAGGAAGAACGGGTTGTGGCGTCACTGAGTCAGGTGCGGCGGCCACGGGCCGGGGCTCCGGCGTCGGGGGCGGAGGAGCGGGCGGCGCTGGGAACGGCGGCCGCGCCGACGGCGCGGACGGTCGGGCGGAATGGACACCAGCGCCAGTGGTCGGCTGTCCAGCGGGGCGCGGCCCAGGGGAAGGGATGCCGGACCGCTTCGGCGCCGGCACGGGACGCGCTTGCCGCACGGCGCGCTGGGTGAGGGAGAGGTGGGGGGCACCGGGGTGGGCTGCTGCGGCGGGTGGCGTCGTCGTAGGCCCAGTGGGCGAGCTGCCAGTGTTCCTCGGCAAACATCTGAAGCTCGGGCCTTCCGCCGGAAGGCACCCAGACCTTCCACGTGCCGACAGCCAGGACGAAATCGCCGACGGAGAGCGGGGCAAGCAGGCTCGGATGGTTGGAGCGGACGCGCACGGAGAAGCCGGCTCCGTCGGCGAACCGTAGGACCGGCCGCTGCTGCCGGTCCCGCTCGATCGCGGCGACGCGGGCGTAGACCGCAACTGGATGCCGTGGCTGGGCCCCAGCGATCCGATCCCGTAGCCGGTTCAGCTCGCGGGCGGAAGGACCGTAACAGAACTCCGCCCAGCTCATCGCCGCCTTATCGTTTTGGCGACGCACCTTGAACTGGGTCACCACGTAGGTGGCCCGGGATGAACATGACCGGATGCAGCTGGCGGCGTCCTGTCATCTCCTCGACAGCGGGGTCGACACAACCCGGTACGCCGAGCCGTTCCGCCTCTTGGTCTTCGAGCGGCGCCGCACGCTGATGGGCGCCGTGCTGGTCCAGGGAGGCAACCTCGGTTCGAAGCCGGGCGACGACTTGGCCGACCTGAAAGCGCATCAGAACCTCTATGCCCAGCAGGTTGGCATCCAGCGCAAGATGTTCGGCCGGGTCAACGCGGTCAGCGCTCACTTGGCCTTTATGGCTGTGGCACCCGCCTCCCGTGGGCAGGGCATCGGCCGGCAGCTGGTCCGTGCAGCCGCCGACGTCGAGCGTCGACGCGGCCGCCGGCTGCTGACCGGCTACGTATGGGACGACGATCTGGCGCACATGTACGAGAGATGGGGGTTCATCGTCTCCCCGGCGAAGATGGCCGCGTTCTTCCTGCGGGAAAAGGTCGGCAATCTGTACGCGCCTTCCGCTGCCGCGCTCAATCTGACGGAGGGCTCCCGCCTGATCGTGCTGCCACTCGTCCCAGAGGTGCGTACCTACGACATCGGGACGGCAGACCAGCCGTTCCCGGCTGTGGTCGGTGTTGAGGAGCCGTTCGATCTCACGCACCTGGACACGCCGGAGGAGCTCACCAAAGTCAAGGAACGCATCGAGGCCTTCGTCCAGCAGCAGATGACCCTGTATGGGCCGGAGCGCACCCGCGCCATGCTCGATGCTGTCTTGGGCCAGTCCGGCAACTGAGGCAGCGCCCGGATCCTCGTACGTCCGTCAGTTGCTGGGGTAGCGCCGCACAGGGAACACAGCGGGACGCCCGGGTGCTCCGCCGCGTCCAATGCCTGGTCCAGGGAGCGGCGGCGCCCTGGCGGGTGCTTCCCCGCAGGCGACGGCATGGATGACAACCGGGCTGGGGCCACGGCCGCTGCCCAGCTTCTGCAGGGCCCAGCCGGAGTGCCGGCTGGGCCCTGGGATCTCGCGGACCGTCGACGGCTTCTCCAGGCGTTCAGTGCGTTGCGTGCCTGCCAACTTGTTCTTCGACCCGTCGGCCGATCAGAAAGAAGTGATGACCGGTCAATTCCGTTCAGTACACGGCTCGTTGTCAGACCCCGCCTGTAGCCTGCGAACCAGCAACTGAGGTGCATATCGGGGGACTTAGACGTCGTTTCCTTTGGCGTGATGGTTCGTTGTTCCGTGCATGACGGATCTGGTGGAGCGGTTGGTGCCGGAGGAGTTGTGGGTGTTGTTCCGGCGGGTGGTGCCGTCGACGGTGGTGATACGTCCGCAGGGAGGTGGTCGGCGCCGGGCGGGTGACCGTGAAGCCCTGGCAGCGATCGT
>NZ_JBSHHY010000094.1:0-1826 GCF_053618675.1 Streptomyces sp. NPDC055632
GAACACATCAATCTCACCGGAGAATATCGCTGGCCAAAGCCTTAGCGTAGGATTCCGCCCCCTCCCGCAAACGACCCCAAGAAGAAGGGCTGCGAAATTCCCCGCTAAATACGTCGTGATGCAAAGATCACGGCCTATACCAGGGGGAATTATGAAACTGCTTAATGTTATTGAAGCTGTACTTAACTGCCTGCATCTGGCGGCAGAACTGTGGGAGTGGCTGGAAAAGCATTTGCCGGTTTTCGGGGCCTTCACGCTGTTTTTGGGCTGAATCCTGCCGTCATTCACCTGGCTGCATGGCTATGCAGTCGGGTAAAAATTATCTCCCGGCTTAACGGAGGATGTAGCGTTGCTTAAGCCGGGTTTTCGGGTGCCAGGTGCCGTCTGCGCCGTCAGTGCCGATCCGGCGGTGCAGACAACGGATGTTATGGTAAAAGCATGATGCCTGGCGGGTACGGAAAAATTGTGGCGACCGAGCCTGCAGACGCAAAAATCCGGCCCATACTTATTCGTCTCCTTCATCAGGAATGCAGTACTATCCAGCCACTGCAGGTATTTGGCCCCCAGCGGGGGCTTTTTTTGCCTGTTGTTGGGGCAGATAAAGAAAAGGGCCGCATTAGCGGCCCTTTTCGGAGAGAGCGATGCCTCAATGCGGAATTTCAGAGACTTCTTTAACGTCGGCTTTATTGATCTGCTGTTTGACACCATTTGCGTCTTTATAGCCCAGCAGGCCTGAGTCTGATTCTGTAGGCTTGCCGTCGCTGACAATTGTACGCCCGTCGTTGGTGTGGATGGCATAGCTTGTGCGCGTGCAGCCGGTTAGGGCTGAAAGCGCAACTGCCGCTGCGAACACTGAAACAAAAATCTTTTTCAAAGCCAGCTCCTTTTATCCGTATCAGTTGTCTAGTTCACTCATGTTGGTAATTTTGTCACGGTTGATCTGTTCGGTTCGGCCTGTATGGGCATCTTTGTAGGATACTAACCCCGTATCACTGTCAACTTTGGGTTTGCCGTCTGTAACGATAGTGCGACCATCTGTGGTTTTTATTTCTTGGTTTGAAGAACATCCAGCAGCGGCAAAGGTCACCAACGCGACCATCATGGCCGCCAACAGCGTTTTTTTATTCATAATAGGTTCCCTGCTTAAAGGTAAAGTGGATATGGTCACTAACCATCTAAGTATAGGTCGTTTTTTCATGCGAAAAGAGGATTGAAGGTGGGCATCATGCCCAGCAGTAAAAATGAATGAAAAACGATTTTGGAATGTTGCTTGTTTTTGAGGATTGAAATGGCCTTATTAATTTCACTGGTTGTAGTGGCAGGTCTTTACTATCAATTTTGGTATAAGCCACATAGAGCGCCGATCTTGCGTATATGGGGGATCGCGCCTGATGGACAAGAATTTCGATTATTGCTAACAGAGCATGGAGAAAAAGAGGCTGTTTTACTGTTCGGAAAGAAATCTTTTGTTGCCGTGCCAGATACGCAGAACCTTTATGGTGGGTGTTATTACCTTTATTTAGAGGATGCTCACAAGAACGAGCTTTTAATTGAGTTAAACGAAAGTGATTTATACCCCGGTGGCGCAATAGAACTTCAACACAACGGCGGTCGGAAGATTCATTGCGAGATACTAAAAGTAAGGTGGAGTCGTTAACTCAAGTAATGTTTCCTAAGTATGTTGATAGGCAAACATAGTGGTAGTTAGTCTCTCTGAGTAAATGATCTTCTTGTGATCCTGTCGTTACAGTCGTAATCTCTTGCTCTGAAAACGAAAAAACCACCTGGGGAGGTGGTTTGATCGAAGGTTAAGTCAGTTGGGGAAC
>NZ_JBSHHY010000095.1:0-1478 GCF_053618675.1 Streptomyces sp. NPDC055632
AGAGCTCGTAACACGATCATGTTCGGGCCTTCTTGAGGCGTCTCCAGCAGATGAGGCTGCAGGCGAGGGAGACGAAGGCGTCGTGGAGTTCGGTGCGGCGTTCCCAGCGGACGGCGAGGCGCTTGAACCGGTGGAGGAGGGCGAAGGTCTGCTCGACGACGTACCGGAGCTCGCCAAGGCCCTCGATGTTCGGGGCACGCCTGCGGGAGATGACCGGCAGGATCCGGCGTTTGCGCAGTTCGCGGCGGTTGGGGTCGGAGTCGTAGCCCTTGTCGCCGAGCAGGGCCTCAGGGCGGTGGCGCGGTCGGCCGGGACGTCCGGCGACGGGTGGGATGCCGTCGACCAGGGCGAGGGTCTGCGTGACGTCGTTGACGTTGGCCGCGGTCGTGATGACCTTCAGCGGGGTGCCGCGTCCGTCGCAGATCAGATGGTGCTTGCTGCCCGTCTTGCGCCGATCGACCGGCGACGGACCGGTGTCGGCTCCCCCTTTTTCGCGCGGACGTGGGAACCGTCGACGCAGGCTCGGGACCAGTCCAACTTGCCGGCCGCGTGCAGTCTGGAGAGCAGGAGGCGGTGCAGTTGGTCGAAGACTCCGGCCTGTTGCCATCGCTCGAGGCGCCGCCAGCAGGTCTGCCCCGAGCCGAAACCCAGTTCATGGGGCAGCAGTTGCCAGGCGATGTCGTTGTGCAGCACGTAGAGGATGCCCTGCAGGCACAGCCGGTCCGGCACGGGCCGCGGGCCGGGAGCCTTCTCGGGCCAGGGCGGCAGGAGCGGCTCGATCAGCGCCCACAGGTCATCGTCCACGATCCATGGCCTGGTAGTCACACCATCCCGAACGGTCGAATCGTCACACCGGTCACGGCCTACCGGAACCGCTCAACAAGATCGTGTACGAGCTCGTAGGGAGTCGGTCATATCCATGCCGCCGCCGGGTGTGGTGCCACCACACGCAGGACTGGGCACACTGATCTACTGGGCGGACACCTTGGTGAGCACCAGGGACCACGACCCATCCGGAAGGCTGAACGCTACCTTCCCTCCGCCGCGCGCGTAGAGCTGGACACCGGAGACCTCACCGATGCCACGCTCATCGATGTCCAGGTAGACGAAGTCGCTGCCGCTGCTGTCAACGAACTTCCAGTCGCCGTGGAAATCGGCGGGGTCGGCGTTCTCGTCTGTCGACAGATCAGTGGCGGTGAACGTGCCGTCGGAATCGAGCGCGATCTCGCCGCCAGTCTCACCGTTGCGGTACACGCCGGGAAGCTCGTCGGGGTCGACTGAGTACGCACACCCTGAGATGAGTACCGAAGCAGCGGCCAGTACAGCGACGAACCACCGTCCGACTATCCCCCTGCTCATCCTGTCCCCCTGCTCATCTCCTGCACCCCTGATCATCACGTCCGCAGCGTAACGAACTGCCGAATCGTCACACCGGTCCCCCCGACCAGGAAGCCTCAACAAGATCGTGTTACGAGCTC
>NZ_JBSHHY010000096.1:0-1352 GCF_053618675.1 Streptomyces sp. NPDC055632
GTGCTCGTGAGAAACATCTGGAACTCTGCAGCGAGGTTTCGCATCTCCTCGCCGGCCGCATGCACGGTGGTGGTCTCGAAGTGCCACTCCTCGGACGGAGGCCGGTCGTGGATGCCCCACGTCAGGTGGACGTAGCCGCCCGGGCGGTGTTCCGCCGAGATCGTCAGGTCGCGTTCCAGGGAGCGCCAGCTACGCGCTCCTTCCCAGCCGCGGAAGTCCTCGGTCAGTGAGGAAAGGAAGGTGTCGAGGCCGTCGCCGTCCCACGTGCGCACCAGGGTCTCGATGCTCACCCACTGCCCGCGAGCTTTCACTAGGAAGTCGAGTGTGGGGTCTTCCCCATAGGGTCTTGTCGGCTCGGAGAAGAGCAGGTGGACCGGTCTCGGTCCGGGCTCTCCCACGCGTACCGCGGGTCCGTCTTCGGTCATTTGAGCAGGTTAGAAGTAGTGGGGCTCGATGACCAGCTGATATAGCCGCCCTGCCCCGGCCGCGGGCCGCGGGTACTGCTTGGAGCATGATCGTCCGTCATGGCTGTGGATCTTGCGCGGGAACTGGTCCCCGATGGGCTGTGGAAGATAGCCGCGCCGCTGATACCGCCGTTCCGGCCCAGAAAGCAGGGCGGTGGAACAGCGCCGGTGGCGGACCGGAAGGTGTTCACGGCGGTGGTTTACGTGCTGACCAGCGGTTGTGCCTGGCGCTACCTGCCGCCGACGTTCGGCACCTCGCCGTCCACTGCGCATCGCCGTTTCACGACGTGGACCAAGGCCGGTCTGTGGCGGCGGCTGCATCGGGCGGTGCTGGACGAGCTCGGTACCAGGGGCGAGCTGGACTGGACCTCAGCGATCATCGACGCCGCATCCGTCCGCGCGAAAAGGGGGGCTCGCTGACCGGACCGAACCCGGTCGATCGCGGCAAGAAGGGCAGCAAGCTGCATGTGCTGTCCGAAGCCCAAGGCATCCCGCTGGCCGTCGCAGTCTCCGGTGCGAACGTGCACGACAGCCAAGCCTTCAAGCCGCTACTCCTGGGCCTCCCCGCCGTACGGTCCCGGCGCGGGCCACGACGACGGCGACCGGTCAAGGTCCGCGCCGACAAGGCATACTTCTCCGCCGAACACCTCGCCTGGCTCCGCTCACGACGGCTCATCCCGCGCATCGCACGCCCGGGGATCGAGTCCGGCGAGCGGCTCGGCCGACACCGCTGGAAGATCGAGAGGTCGATCGCCTGGCTGTTCGGCTACCGCCGCCTTGCCGTCCGCTATGAACGCAAGGGCAGCCACTTCCTTGCCTTCCTGGGCCTCGCCGCAGCTCTCACCTGCTACAAGAAACTCGCGAAACTCACCACGTGAGACAACCTCT
>NZ_JBSHHY010000097.1:0-1202 GCF_053618675.1 Streptomyces sp. NPDC055632
TTGGCCAGGTAGCCGTCGGAGAGCAGGAAGACCGGCGTGCGGTAGGCCAGGGCGATCCGGGCCGCCTCCAAAGCCGCGTCGAAGCAGTCCCCCGGCGTCCTGGGCGCGACCACCGGCACCGGTGCCTCACCGTTGCGCCCGTACATCGCCTGCAGCAGATCCGCCTGCTCGGTCTTGGTCGGCAGCCCGGTCGAGGGCCCGCCGCGCTGGATGTCCACGATCAGCAAAGGCAGCTCCAGCGAGACCGCCAGCCCGATCGTCTCGCTCTTGAGCGCCACCCCGGGGCCGGAGGTGGTGGTCACCGCCAGCGAGCCGCCGAACGCCGCCCCCAGCGCCGCACCGATCCCGGCGATCTCGTCCTCCGCCTGGAAGGTGCGCACCCCGAAGTTCTTGTGCCGGCTCAGCTCGTGCAGGATGTCCGAGGCCGGCGTGATCGGATACGAGCCCAGATACAGCGGCAGATCCGCCTGCCGGGCCGCCGCGATCAGCCCGTAGGACAACGCCAGGTTCCCGGAGATGTTGCGGTAGGTACCGGCGGGAAAGGCGGCGGTGGCGGGGGCGACCTCGTAGGAGACCGCGAAGTCCTCGGTGGTCTCCCCGAAGTTCCAGCCCGCCCGGAACGCGGCCACGTTCGCCTCCGCGATCCGCGGCCTCTTCGCGAACTTCCGCCGCAAAAACGCCTCCGTGCCCTCGGTGGGCCGGTGATACATCCAGGACAGCAGACCGAGCGCGAACATGTTCTTCGACCGCTCCGCCTCCTTGCGGGGCAGCCCGAACTCCTTCAACGCCTCCAACGTCAGCGTCGTCAGCGGCACCGGATGCACCCGGTAGCCCTCCAGCGACCCGTCCTCCAGCGGCGAGGTGAGGTAGCCGACCTTCGCCATCGCCCGCTTCGCGAACTCGTCCGTGTTCACGATGACCTCACCACCACGCGGCACATCGGCGATGTTCGCCTTGAGCGCCGCCGGATTCATCGCCACCAGCACATCCGGCGCGTCCCCGGGGGTCAGGATGTCGTGATCCGCGAAATGCAACTGGAACGAGGAGACCCCCGGCAGCGTCCCCGCGGGCGCCCGGATCTCCGCCGGAAAGTTCGGCAGCGTCGACAGATCATTCCCGAACGACGCCGTCTCCGACGTGAACCGATCCCCGGTGAGCTGCATACCGTCACCCGAATCACCCGCAAAACGAATGATCACCCG
>NZ_JBSHHY010000098.1:0-1150 GCF_053618675.1 Streptomyces sp. NPDC055632
TACTGACCTTGAAGTCGTCTTGTCGTAGGGGCTGACGGTTGCTGATCGTCGCGGTATGCCGGATGTATGAGGTATCCGCAGGGTGGGGGTCTGACCGCGGAGAGACAAGCGTTCCGTGAGCGGGTCCGGATGGAAGCAGTCGGGATGTTCGCCGATGGGCGGGGCAGCACGGAGATCGCGAAGGAGTTACGGGTCAGCGTCCGGTCCGTCCAGCGATGGCGGCGGTCCTGGCGGGAGGCTGGCCGGGACGCGGTTCGTTCCCGTGGCCCGGCGTCGCGTCCGAAGCTGAGCGATGTGCTGTTCGCCGTGCTTGAGGAGGAGTTGGCCAAAGGCCCGGTCGCTCACGGTTGGCCGGATCAGCGGTGGACGCTCGCGCGGATCAAGACGCTGATCGGCCGACGGTTCCACAAGAGCATGACGTTGTCGGGCATCTCCCAGATGCTGCGCAGGCACGGCTGGAGCCATCAGGTTCCTGCCCGTCGGGCGGTCGAGCGTGACGAGGCGGCGGTGGCCGGCTGGGTGAAGGAGGTGTGGCCGCACCTGGAACCACCGCGGCGGCGCTCGGGGCCTGGCTCGTCTTCGAAGACGAGGCCGGATTCTCGATGACGCCGCCGACCTCGCGCACCTGGGGCAGACGCGGGTCCACCCCGGTCATCCGAGTCCGGGGCCGGTCCCAGCGGCGCTTCTCCATCGCAGCCCTGTGCTGCTACAAACCCGGGATGCGATCCCGCCTGATTTACCGGCCCAAACGGCACACCGATCACAAGAACGGCGGCCGCAAAAGCTTCGCCTGGACCGAGTACCGCGACCTCCTCATCGCAGCCCACCAGCAGCTCGGAGGGCCGATCGTCCTCGTCTGGGACAATTTGAACGTCCATAAGGACCGGCGAATGCGCGAGTTCATCGACACCCACGACTGGGTCGTGGCCTACCACCTGCCGCCCTACGCACCTGACCTCAACCCAGTTGAGGGCATCTGGTCAGTGCTCCGTCGGACCAGCCAGGCCAACACCGCCTTCGCCGACCCCGACGACCTCATCCGCCGACTACGACTCGGTCTCCGCCAGATTCAGTACCGAAGCGACGTCATCGACGGCTGCCTTACCGCGACCGGCCTCACACTCACGACATCACGCCTATAACCTCAGTA
>NZ_JBSHHY010000099.1:0-1035 GCF_053618675.1 Streptomyces sp. NPDC055632
GCGCCCAGGGCGCACCGCTCCACCCGGGTTCCCCGCTCGGCGGCGGCCCGTTCCAGGACGAGGTCGCGGACGGCGGCGGCGAAGCGCGGGTCGGAGCCGACGGTGGCCGAGCGCCGGACGGGCAGGCCGAGCTCGGCCGCCTTGGCCGTGGCCTCGGTGTCGAGGTCGTACAGGACCTCCATGTGGTCGGAGACGAAGCCGATCGGGACCATGACGGCCGCGGGCGCCCCGGCGCGGTGCAGCTCCTCCAGGTGGTCGCAGATGTCCGGTTCCAGCCACGGGATGTGGGGGGCGCCGCTGCGGGACTGGTAGACGAGCTTCCAGGGGCGGTCGGTGCCGGTCCGCTCGCGGACGGCGTCGGCGATCGTCCGTGCCGCGTCGAGGTGCTGGCGCACGTAGGCCCCGCCCCGGCCGTGCCCGGTGGCCGGGCCCGAGGTGTCGGCGGCGGAGTCGGGGACGGAGTGGGTGGTGAAGGCGAGGTGGGCGCCGTCGCGCACGGCGGGGTCGAGGTCGGCGAGGGAGGCGAGGACGCCCTCGATCACGGGCTCGAGGAAGCCGGGGTGGTTGAAGTAGTGCCGGAGCTTGTCGACGCGGGGCAGCGGGAGTCCCTCCGCCTCCAGGGTCGCGAGCGCGTCGGCGAGGTTCTCGCGGTACTGGCGGCAGCCGGAGTAGGAGGCGTACGCGCTGGTGGTGAGCACGGCGATGTGGCGCCGCCCGTCGGTGATCATCTCCCGGAGCGCGTCGGTGAGGTACGGCGCCCAGTTCCGGTTGCCCCAGTAAACCGGGAGGTCGAGCCCGGCCCGCGCGAAGTCCGTCCGCAGCGCGTCGAGGAGCGCGCGGTTCTGGTCGTTGATCGGGGAGACGCCGCCGAAGAGGAAGTAGTGCTGCCCCACCTCCTTGAGCCGTTCCTTCGGGATGCCGCGGCCGCGCGTCACGTTCTCCAGGAACGGGACCACGTCGTCCGGCCCCTCGGGGCCGCCGAAGGAGAGCAGCAGCAGGGCGTCGTACGGGGCGGGATCGTGCTGATCGGACATG